>DAOUAJ010000344.1:0-17736 GCA_034433615.1 Anaerolineae bacterium
TACGAGCAGGTGCGCGGCACAGACCAGGAGCCGGAGAACTTCGACAAAGAGTTCCTGCGCATGTGGTTTGTCGAGCGAGGGTACCGGGGGGATGGCGATCCGCCGGCCATGCCACCGGAATTCGTCGCCCAGGTGGCGCAGCGCTACATCGCCGCCTACGAGCGGCTGACCGGGGAGACGTTTGTGCCGGGGAAGCAGCCCGCCGGAGAACGCATTCGCGCGGCTTTGGCAAGCATCGTGGCATCGAGCTCGATCCATTAGGAGGTCACCGTGGCACTCGTTCCCATTATCATGGGCTCACGGTCGGACCTGCCGCATGCGCAGGCCATCGCTGGCGCACTGCAATCGCTGGGGATCCAGAGCGAGATCCGGGTGGCGTCGGCGCACAAGGTGACGCGCTATTTGCTCGATATGTTAGCCACGTATGAGGCCGACCCGCAGCCGAAGGTGTACATCACCGTAGCAGGCCGTTCCAACGCGTTGAGCGGGGTGGTAGATGCCAACGTGATGGCGCCGGTGATCGCCTGCCCGCCTTACTCGGATCGCTTTGGGGGGGCGGATCTCTTCTCGTCGCTGCGGATGCCCTCGGGGGTGGCGCCCGCGGTGGTGTTGGAGCCGGCCGCTGCGGCGTTGCTGGCCGCCAAAATCCTGGCGATGGCTGACCCGGCGCTGCGCGAGCGGATCGTTCAGGCGCAGCAAGAGGCGGCTCAGCAGGTCATCGAAGACGACGAAAGTCTGCGTAAAGGGGTAAGGAGTCATGAGTAACGAGGCAACGAGGGAAGTTCTCCTGATCGCCTCATTGCCTCATTGCTTCATCACTAGTTGCCTCCAGTGAGGAGCTCTTGTGATTGATACAACCTGGACTCCTATGGGCGATGGGTTGGATCGGCCGCGTGAGGCGTGCGGGGTATTTGGCATTTATGCGCCAGGCGCCGATGTGGCGCGCATCACGTTCTTCGCTTTGTACGCGTTGCAGCATCGGGGCCAGGAGAGCGCCGGCATCGCGACCAGCGATGGCCGGGCCGCGTATATCCACAAAGGGATGGGGTTGGTCGCCCAGGTCTTCAACGAGGACAATTTGCGCCCGTTGAAGGGGCACCTGGCCATCGGCCACAATCGCTACTCGACGACCGGATCGTCTCACATCCGCAACGCGCAGCCGTATCTGATCGAGACCATTCACGGACCGCTGGGCGTGGGGCATAACGGCAACCTGACCAATGCGCTCACGCTGCGCCGTCGGCTGTTGGAGCGCGGCGTAGGGTTGAGCTCGTCTAGTGACAGCGAGGTGATCACGCAGATGCTGGCCGCGCCGCCGCCGGGCGGCGAGCCGAACGGCCCCGATTGGGAGGCGCGCATCGCCGCCTTTATGGCCCAGGCCGAAGGGGCATACTCGCTGGTCATCCTGACGCGCGATGCGGTTTTCGCCGTGCGGGATCCGCTGGGATTGCGGCCGCTGTGCCTGGGCGAGTTGCCGGGGGACAACGGTATGCCGGGCTTCGTGGTTGCCTCGGAGTCGTGCGCGTTAGGCACGATCGGGGCTCGTTACTTGCGGGAGGTGCGGCCAGGGGAGATCGTGCGCCTGGACAGCACAGGGGTGCATTCGATTCAGGGACGGCCACCGGCCCCGCGGTCGGCGTTGTGCGTGTTCGAGTACGTCTACTTCGCCCGCCCTGACTCGATCCTGGAAGACCAGGTCATCCATCGCGTGCGCCAGCGGTTAGGTGAGGAGCTGGCGCGGGAGGCCCCAGCCGATGCCGACGTGGTGGTGGGCGTGCCCGACTCGGCGACGCCGGCGGCGATCGGCTACGCGCGCGCCTCGGGCATCCCCTATAGCGAGGGGCTGATCAAGAACCGCTACATCGGCCGCACGTTCATCCAGCCGGACGACCGCCTGCGACGGACAGGCGTGCACTTGAAGTACAACCCGTTGCCGGCCAACCTGAAGGGCAAGCGGGTGGTGTTGATTGACGATTCGATCGTGCGGGGGAACACCGCTGGCCCATTGGTGCGCTTGCTACGGGAAGGGGGCGCGGTAGAGGTACATGTGCGCGTCTCCTCGCCTCCGGTGCGCCATCCCTGCTTCATGGGCGTGGACATGGCGACGTACCACGAGCTGATTGCATATAACAAAACGGTGGAGGAGATCCGACAGCATATCGGCGCCGATAGTCTGGCGTATCTCTCCCATGAGGGGATGATGCGCGCCGTGACCGCCGAGATCGGTGAGGATCGCGGGCATTGCAGCGCTTGCTTTACCGGCCGCTATCCCATCCGGCTGGAGGAGTGGTGGACCCTCAAGGCTCAGGAGAAGCTGGCCTTTGAGGGGGTGTGGGGGATGTGAGAAGATGCTCGCCCTCTTTGGGCGTTGGAGGGCAGACGCATGAACGTGTTGGTTCTCGGTAACGGGGGCCGGGAGCACGCGCTGGCCTGGAAGCTGGCCCAATCGCCACGGGTGGAGCGCGTGTGGGTCGTGCCAGGCAACGGTGGAACCGATCCCCGATTTCGGAATTCGGAATTCGGAATTCGGAATGAGCGTTTTCAATCCAAAATCCGCCATCCGCCATCTGCCATTCCTATCGAGGGTGGTTTTGATGACCTGATCACCTTTGTCCACCGAGAGCAGATTGGGCTAACTGTGATCGGGCCGGAAGCGCCGCTGGCGAAGGGGGTTGTGGACGCGTTCCAGGCGGCCGGGCTCCGCTGCTTCGGGCCCACGCGAGCCGCCGCGCGGCTGGAGGCGTCGAAAGCGTTCGCTAAGGATTTCATGGCGCGGTGGCGAATTCCCACAGCTCGCTATGCCGCTTTCCATGAGTACGAGCAGGCATTGGCCCATTTGCGCCGCGTGGCGTATCCAGTGGTGGTCAAGGCGTCCGGCCTAGCGGCGGGCAAGGGGGTGATCGTGCCGGCCGGCCGGGAGGAGGCGGAGGCCGCGCTGCGCCAGATGATGGTCGAGCGCGCCTTCGGCGCGGCCGGCGACGAGGTGGTCATCGAGGAGCGATTGTACGGACAGGAGGCCTCGGTGCTGGCCTTCTGTGACGGCTATCGCGTGGTGCCGATGCCGGCGGCCCAGGATCACAAACCAGTGTTCGACGGCGATCAGGGCCCAAACACGGGGGGCATGGGGACCTATGCGCCGGCTCCGCTGATCACGCCAGCGCTGATGGACGAGATCGTGCGCACGATCTTGCAGCCGGCCGTGGACGGGCTGCGCGCCGAGGGGACCCCTTACGTGGGGGTGCTCTACGCCGGCCTCATGGTCACCGACGCGGGGCCGAAAGTCCTGGAGTTCAACTGCCGCTTCGGCGACCCGGAGGCTCAGGTGATCCTGCCGCTCCTGGAGACAGACCTGATAGACGTGGTCGAAGCCTGCTTGAATGGCGCCCTTGATCGGGTGGTCATCCGCTGGCGACCGGGCGCGGCGGCGACGGTCGTCGCCGCATCGGAGGGGTATCCGGGGAGTTACCCGAAGGGCCGTGAGATCACCGGTGTGGAGGAGGCGGCCGCGTTACCAGGGGTGATCGTGTTCCACGCGGGCACGCGCCGGACGGACGATGGCCGGCTCCTCACCGACGGCGGGCGCGTCTTGAATGTCACCGGCCTCGGCGACGACCTGCCCCAGGCCATCGCCCGTGCGTACGAGGGGATCCGCCGCATTCGCTTTCAGGGCATGCATTACCGCCGCGATATTGGCGCAAGGGCTTTAACGGAGTCGGGCGGTTGGAAACCGCAGCAACAACTACGTGAAGCCGACCTGCATCGGCTGAACTAGACTGCGAAGGCAGTCTTTGCGTGCCTGTTGCTGCGACTTGCAGTCGCCCGTTGTCGTGTTATGCACCGTTTAACGCTCTCACAACCTTTGGGGGCGACTTCATGCTTCTCATCACTCATGGCACCGTAGTCACCATGGACGAGCAGATGCCTCTGGTCGAGGATGGGGCAGTGCTCATCGCCGGTGATACCTTTCAGGCCGTAGGTTCCACTGCCGAATTGGCCACGCAATACCCGGAGGCGGAGCGGCTGGACGCCCGCAGGCAGTGGGTTATGCCGGGCAATATCTGCGCTCACACCCACTTTTATGGGCTGTTTGCCCGCGGCATGGCACTACGTAGCGCCCCCCGTGACTTCCCGCAAATCCTGGACGAGCTGTGGTGGCCTCTGGATCGAGCGCTGCGGCCCGAAGGCATCCGGCTGAGCGCGCTCCTCTGCCTGGCCGATGCCATCCGCCACGGGACGACGACGCTAATGGACCACCACGCCAGTCAGGAGAGCATTGACGGCTCGCTGGACGTGATCGCTGAGGCGGTGAGGCAGGTAGGGGTGCGGGCCTGCCTCTGCTACGAGGTCAGCGATCGCGCCGGGCCGGAGGCGACCCGGGCCGGCATCGCCGAGAACGTGCGCTGGCTGCGCCGGGTGGCGACGGAGAAACCCGCCCGGCTGGCCGGGCTCTTCGGCCTGCACGCCTCTCTTTCTCTGAGCGACGAGACCCTGGCGCGCTGTGTAGCTGAGGCCGAAGCCATAGGCGGGGTAGGCTTTCACCTGCACGCGGCCGAGGGGCCGGCCGATCAGGAGGACAGCCTGCGTCGCTACGGCCTGCGCACCATCGAGCGCCTGGCGCAGCGCGGCATCCTGGGGCCACGCACCATCGTCGCTCATGCTGTGGACGTGGATCCGTGGGAGATGGCGCTGCTGCGGGAGACCGGCACGTGGGTCACGCACCAGCCGCGCTCCAATATGAACAACGGAGTGGGGACGGCGGACGTGCCGGCCATGCTGCGCGGCGGCATTAACGTGGCGCTGGGAAATGACGGCTTCTCCAACGACATGTTTGAGGAGATGAAAGCGGCTTACCTGATCCACAAGGCATGGCGTCAGGACCCGCGAGCCATGCCAGCCGATCAGGTGATGCGCATAGCTTATATGAATAATGCACGCCTGGCGAGCCAGGTGTTCGGACGGCCGGTGGGTCAGTTGCGCCCTGGCCACGCCGCCGATGTTATCCTGGTGGACTATCATCCGCCGACGCCAGTAACGTCGGGCAATCTCCCCTGGCACATTATCTTCGGCATCACAGGCGGCCAGGTGACGACAACGATCTGCGACGGGCGCGTACTCATGCGCGATGGCCAGCTCCTGACTTTGGACGAGGCAGCTATTGCCACAGCCGCTCGTGAGGAAGCCCGCCGCACCTGGGCGCGCTACGGGGAGAGGGGGTGACGCGGAGAGGGGGAGATGCGATGTGCACGTCGTCCGAGGCAAGCTCATCCCTCGTTACTCATTGCCTCGTCGCCTTGTTGCCTGTATAGGGGGGGAACGTGACCGCAGAAATAGGCACCATCGCAGTCATCGGTGGCACCGGCCGGGAGGGGTCGGGCCTGGCGTTACGTTGGGCGGCGGCCGGGCTGGACGTCATTATCGGTTCCCGCCAGCGAGAGAAAGCAGAGCAGGCCGCAGCGGAGATGAACCAACGGTTGAGGCGGGAGGCCGTGCGCGGGATGGAGAACTTCGCCGCGGCTCAGGCCGCCCAGACCATCGTGCTCACCGTGCCCTACAGCGCCCACGCGGCGACGTTAACGGCTATCAAAGAGGCCGTGCAAGGCAAGGTGTTGGTAGACGTAAGCGTGCCGCTACGCCCTCCCAGGGTCAGCCAGGTCTGGTTGCCGGAGGGGAGGTCGGCTGCGGAGGAGGCGCAGGCGCTTCTGGGACCGGATGTGCGAGTGGTATGCGCTTTCCAGAACGTCTCGGCGGAGCATTTGCAGGACCTTGCTCATCCTGTTGACTGTGACGTGCTGGTCTGCAGCGATGATCCAGATGCCAAAGCTGTCGCCATCGTCCTGGCGGAGAAGGCGGGGATACGAGGGCTGGACGCCGGCCCCTTGCAGAACGCCGTTGTGGTCGAGGGATTAACGCCGGTTTTGATTGGGATCAACATGCGGTACAAAGTGAAAGGGGCAGGGATTCGCATCACCGGGTTGGACGCTAGACGATAGACAAAAGACGAAGGGCGAAGAGCAGGTTGTCCATCGGTTGTCTTTCGTCCTTTATCGAAGCGAGCGGTTATGATGCTGAAACAAGTGACGCTCATTGCCGTGCCGGGCATCCCGGACATTCATCCAGGCGATGATCTCGGTCGGATCGTTGTGCAAGCGATAGAGGCGGCCGGCTATCCCCTCCAGGCGGGTGATGTGGTCGTTGTCACCCAAAAGATTGTCTCTAAAGCGGAAGGGCGTCTCGTGCCCATCGCAGGGATAACTCCATCACCGGAGGCTGTAGCGTGGGCTGAACGAACAGGGAAAGACCCACGCCTGGTCGAACTTATCTTGCGTGAGTCGAGCCAGGTGCTGCGGGCGCGCCCAGGATTGATCATCGTCGAGCATCGGCTGGGCTTCGTCTGTGCCAATGCGGGCATTGATCACTCGAACGTGGGCCCGGGGAACGAAGAGGATGCGTGGGCATTGCTGTTGCCGGAAGATCCAGATGCCTCAGCACGGCGGCTGCGAGACACGTTACGCGCGCTTACAGGTGTCGAAGTCGCCGTGTTGATCGTTGACTCGCACGGCCGGGCATGGCGGATGGGCGCGGTAGGGGTGGCCATCGGTGTGGCAGGGCTCCGGCCCGTGACCGATTTGCGCGGCCGGGCGGACCGCTACGGGCGGACGTTGCACGTGTCCCAGGTGGGTACCGCTGACGAGATAGCGGCTGCGGCCTCGTTACTGATGGGACAGGCGGCTGAAGGCACGCCGGTAGTCGTGGTGCGCGGCGCTTCGTATCAACCGGGGGAGGGCTGCCTGGCTGAACTCCTGCGCCCGAAGGAGTTGGACTTGTTTCGCTGAATCAGAATTGCTCAGCCTTTTCTACGGCGAGGACCATCACTGTGGCCGCGCCGATCTGCCGGGTGCCCAGGCCGGGGATGTGAAAAGGACCTTCAGGCGACGGCTTGCACGTGTCTGCGATAATCTTCATCGCTTCATCCACCCGTTCATCCTCGGTCGCGATCAGAAAAGTCGTGTTGCCGCGCCGCAATAACCCACCTGCGCTGGACATCATGGTCGCGCGAAAACCAGCCTGTACCAGAGCGCGAGCCAGATTTCCTGAGTCTTGACTGTTCACCACACTAAGAAGTAATTTCATCAGACCTCCCTTGGCAGGTTTTCCACTAACCCAGTTGGTATAAACAATCAGATGGGTGAGCTTGATGAAGCACCCGGCAACCACGTTCATAGGGGGGAACAACTGAGAACTATAAACCGGCCTGGCCAGATAAGGGCTTCAATCAGAGTGCCCCACGCGCGAGAAGAGGGATCTTGCTGGCTCTCTGGGGGCTTCTCCAAGGCCGGGGGGGATCGTGTGCAACTCGCTGACTGCGCTGAGTTCTATACCGGCCAGCCGGCCGGCCAACTCAACCAGCGCCATGCTGGCGACGTCATTGGGGCGGCGCAAGATGAGTGGAATGCCCTCTTCAGCGCAGGCGATGCAGGCTTCGGCAGCGTAGGGAATGGCTGCCTGCACGGGGTGTCTCAAGCTGTTGGCCAGAGCTGTGATCCCCACACCCGTACCAGTCATACGGTTGACCAGCACGACGCGGCACCGTTCGCCCACCAGGCCAAGGGTTGCAACGAAAGAGATTAATGTACGTGTACTGGACACGGAGATAGAATCAGCGTTAGTGATAAGGACAACAGTTTCAGCCTTGGGCAATAGAGGATGAACAAAAGTGGAGTCAACGGCCAGATCCAGCAGAACGAACTGGGTAAACCGCGCCAGTTTCTCCAGAAGTGATTCGGCGAAGGAGGCATCGCGAGCGGGCAGATCAGGCACGTCACCCGGCGCGGCTAGCAGGCGCAGGCCACAAGCATGGCGAATCAACGCGGACTGCACAGCGGTCTCGTCCGGATCCTCTTCCATCATAAGATCGCCCAACGTGTGGGGAGGGCGCAACCCCAGGTAAGCGGCGGCTGAGCCCAACCCGCGCCGCAGTTCGGCCAGTGTAACTCGGTGAAATTGGCTGAGAGCTGCGCCCACGTTGATAGCCACTGTGGTAGTACCCACGCCGCCCTTAGCGCCCATGAATGCAATCACGCGTCCATGTTGGACCGGAATCGCCCTCTGGCTACGGGCCAGAACGGCTTCGACACGCGCCACCAGCTCCGAAGGATCAGCCGGCTTTGTCACGTAGTCATCTGCACCCTGGCGTAGCCCCATGACGCGGTCCTGGACTTCTCCTTTAGCGGACAGCATAATGACGGGGATGTGCGACCATTTGATGTTGGCTCGCAGTTGCCGCAATACCTCGTAGCCGTCCATGCCGGGCATCATCACATCCAGGATAATGAGATCAGGGATATTGCGCTCGACCTGAGCCAAAGCTTCCGGTCCATTGGCTGCGGCCGTCACTCGAAACCCTGCCCGTGTCAGAATCAAGTTTAATAACTTTTGCGCGTCAAACTCGTCATCTACGACAAGAATCGTACGAGCCATACAGTTTTCCTCGTGTAAACTTGTATACTAAACCTGAGATGACAACCTATACCATTTTACCACAAATAGGCCGAAAGGAGCGAACACCGTGGCAGCATTGCAAGGGATAACCCGGTCCGACTACCAGACCGTTTCGACCGTGGCCATATCTGGCACTGACGCCGAACTTATCCTGGCATCGGCGTCACCACGACGGCAGGCCCTGCTGGCAGCCCTGGGAGTTACCTTCCGTTGTGTCTTCACGAACATTGATGAGTCAGTGGTGCCAGGTGAATCGCCTGCGGCGATGGCATGTCGCCTCAGCTTAGCGAAGGCCCAGGCTGTGGCGCGCGCTTTCCCCCAAGCCACGGTGATCGGAGCAGATACGATCGTGGTACTGGATGGCATGATCCTGGGTAAACCACTCACCGCCGAGGAGGCCGTAGCCATGCTGCGGATGTTGCGGGCTCGCGTGCACGAGGTGTTGAGCGCGGTCACCCTATGTCAAGGAGAACGCTTATCCCTTCAACGCCTGAGTCGTAGTCGGGTGTGGATGCGGGCCTATAGTGACGAGGAGATTGCCGCGTACGTCGCCAGCGGTGACCCGCTGGACAAGGCGGGTGCTTACGCCATCCAGCATCCCTGGTTCCGGCCAGTTGTTTGCTGGGAAGGATGCTACGCGAGCGTGATGGGATTGCCGCTGGCGGATGTTGCGGCTTTGTTGAGGCAGGCTGGATGGGAAGTGCCCATTCCGGTGACGCAGGCCTGCCGGAGCGAGATTGGGACGACTTGCTGCCAGGGGAAAGAGAGAGCGTCAAACTCGGAGTTTGCGATTTGACCCTGTTTCGAGAGCGGTTTTTGTGGTATGATAGAATTATAGATGCCACTGTTTGCTCAGGAGGAATGGAATAGGAGGGTTAGAAAATGAAAGCAGTGGTCATGGCTGGTGGTGAGGGTTCACGGTTGCGGCCATTGACTGTCGGTCGCCCTAAGCCAATGGTGCCCGTGGTCAACAAACCGGTGATGGCGCACATCCTTGACTTACTGAAGCGCAATGGTATTACGGATGTGGTTGTAACGGTTCAATATCTGGCTGACATGATCCAGGACTTCTTCGGCAACGGCCACAGCTTCGGGATGAATATCGAATACGCTGTCGAGGAGATGCCGCTGGGCACAGCAGGCAGTGTGAAGAACGCGGAGCCGCTTCTTTCACGAGATGAGCCGTTTCTCATCATTAGCGGCGATGCACTGACTGACTTCAATCTCGGAGAGATCGTGGCTTTTCATCAGAATCGCCAGGCGATAGCTACGCTCACGCTCTATCGAGTGCCCAATCCTCTGGAATACGGGGTTGTCATCACCGATGCTGACGGCCGCATCACCCAGTTCCAGGAAAAACCCAGTTGGGGTGAAGTCATGTCGGATACGGTGAACACCGGCATCTATGTGATCCAACCTGAGGTACTGGACTTGATCGAGCCTAACAAATCAGTGGACTGGAGCAAAGATGTCTTCCCGCGGCTCCTGGAGGGTGGTGATCCCCTGTACGGCTACGTCGCCTCCGGTTACTGGTGTGATATCGGCAACATTGAGGAATACATACGGGCTTCGTTTGATCTGTTGTCCGGCAAAGTTCATTTGGAACCTCTGGGTCAACATATTGGAGGGAACGTGTGGGTGGCAGAAAGCGTGGAGATTGCACCTGACGCTCGTTTGTACGGGCCGGTGTATTTGGGCAATGAGGTCAAGATTAAGGGGGGTGTGATCGTGCATGGCCCGGCGGTGATTCGCGATTACACGGTGGTGGACAATCGGGTTCATCTGGATCGCACCATCATCTGGCGCAACTCTTACATCGGCGAGGCGGCCGAGCTGCGAGGGGCCATTGTGGGCCGTAATTGCAGCTTGAAGGCCAAAACGGTGATTTTTGAAGGTGCGGTCATTGGAGATAACAACGTTGTAGGCGAAAACGCGGTCATCCATCCTAATGTCAAACTGTGGCCGAACAAGGAGATCGAGCCAGGCGCGACGGTCAAAACCAGCATCATCTGGGGATCTCAGGGCCGCCGCCAACTGTTCGGGCGCTTCGGTGTAACCGGTGTGGTGAACGTGGATCTGACACCAGAATTTGCAGCCAGGCTGGGCGCTGCCTTCGCTGCGACCCTGCCCAAGGGGTCATATGTGACCATTAACCGAGACCCTCATCCCAGCGCGCGTATGCTGAAGCGCGCTATCATCTCGGGCCTGCCTTCCGCTGGCGTGCACGTCTGGGACCTGCGCAACTTGCCTATTCCGGTCGCTCACTATTACACCCGCGTTTCCCAGGCGGCGGGCGGCGTGCACGTCCGGCTCTCCCCCTTCGACCAGCGCGTGGTGGACATCCGGTTCTTTGATGCTAAAGGCCTCAACCTGAGCAAGGCAGCCGAGCGCAATATTGAGCGGGTCTTCTTCCGCGAGGATTTCCGCCGTGCCTACATGAACGACATCGGCACCATCGAATACGCGCCTGACGCGGTGGAACGATACATCGAAGGATTCATGGCGGCTGTCAATGCAGACGTGATTCGCGCGGCCGGGCTGCACATCGTCGTAGATTACGCTCACGCCCCTAATTCAGAAGTGCTGCCCCTCATCCTGGACCGGCTGGCTGTGGACGTGATCCCCCTGAACGCCCGCATTGATCCCAACCGCATAGCCATCTTGCCTGAAGAGTTTGAGCAACAACTGCGTCAATTGGCCACCATCACCGGGGCGCTGGGTGGTGATCTGGGAGTGCGCCTGGATGTCGGCGGTGAGAAAATCTTCGTGGTGGACGATAGCGGCCGCATCATGGACGGACAGATGACAGCAATCGCTTTGACAGAGTTGACCCTACGAGGAGAGCCGGGGAGCACCGTCGCGGTACCTGTGGACCAGTCTTGCGTGTTTGAGCAAATTGCAGCCGCGCATGGCGGGCGCATCCAGCGTACCAAGGTGGATTTGCAGGCTCTGATGGCTGCCTGCGTGGATTCGGGTATCATCATGGCCACAGACGGCTCCGGTAATTTCATCTTCCCCCGTTTCCATCCAGCAGTGGATGGGTTAATGGCCACAGTCAAGCTGCTGGAGATGCTAGCCGTGCAGAAGGTGCGGCTGTCAGAGCTCGTGCAGGGGTTGCCACCCTTCTATATTGCCAAGGAGCGGGTCAATTGTCCCTGGGAGGCCAAGGGGACGGTCATGCGCCTGCTCAACGAGCAATACAAAAATGTGGCAGTAGAACGATTGGATGGGATCAAGATCTACCTCAGCGAACGCGAATGGGTGTTGGTGCGGCCAGACCCCGCCTTTCCCCTCTTCCATGTCGTGGCCGAAGCGGGCTCCGCGCAACAGGCAGAGGATTTGGTGGATAAATATCGCCACATTGTCGAGGGATTGCAGGGATAACGACATCCTCTGCCGTGCCAGGCGGGACCATCGCCGGAGAGTCCCACCTGGCCAGGAATGCCCTGTCGAGTTCTTTGCACGAAGGCGCTGCCCCAGTTATAATGGCGCTCATGAGCGCACACTTCACGTCCTCTAAAATCGCCGTCGGCCTGGGGCAGATGCGGCCGCGCCTGGGTGACGTCGAGGCGAACCTGGCCCGACATCTTGAAATCATCGCGCAAGCCCGTGCCCAAGGGACCGAGCTGTTGGTTTTCCCTGAACTATCTCTGACCGGCTACTTCCTGAAAGATCTGGTGCCTGTAGTGGCGCGCCCGGCCAGTGCGTCTGACCCTGTCCTGGGACGGCTGGCCGAGGAGAGCCGGAATTTAGACCTGGTGGTGGGCTTTATCGAAGAGGATAAGCGGCATCGGTTTTATGTGGCAGCCGCCTATCTCTCTGGCGGGCGCATCATCCATGTGCATCGCAAGCTGTATCTGCCCACCTACAGCATGTTCGACGAGGGCCGTTACCTGGCTCCCAGTCATGAGGTGCGTGCCTTCGAGACCTCTCACGGCCGGGCGGGGCTGCTCATTTGTGAAGACTTTTGGCATCTTTCCCCTCCTTACCTCTTATGGCTAGACGGTGCTGACCTCCTGATTCACATCTCTTCCAGCCCGGGCCGGGGGCTGAGCCATCCGGAAAGCGGCCGGCTGAGCAGTATGCGGTTCGTGGAGGACCTGAACCGGATGTACGCGGCTGTCCTCACGACATTTGTCATCCACGTGAATCGGGTTGGTTTTGAGGACGGCGTGAACTTCTGGGGAGGCTCCTTCTGCGTGGGGCCGGGCGGCGATCTGTTAGTGCAAGCCCCCTACTTTGAAGAGGCGCTGGTCACGGCCCAGTTGGACCTGTCCGAGTTACGACGGGTACGTGCCCGTCTTCCTCTGCTACGTGATGAGCGTCCTGAGCTGTTGGTGAACACGCTGCAGCGCATCCTGAGCCGGTCCGATTCGTAGGGGTCATCACCTGAGGGGAGGCTAATTCGATGGCCATCCACTTCGGCACGGACGGCTGGCGGGCCGTCATCAGTGACGAATTCACCTTTGAGAATGTGCGTAAGGTAACCCAGGCGATTGCAGATATGGTGTTAGCCGA
This sequence comes from Anaerolineae bacterium, assembly GCA_034433615.1. Classification (GTDB taxonomy): domain Bacteria; phylum Chloroflexota; class Anaerolineae; order DUEN01; family DUEN01; genus DAOUAJ01. The sequence continues at coordinate 13,018 of DAOUAJ010000344.1, forward strand.
GCGATCCTCTGCTGTCCCCACTTACGTCGTTGGCTTTGACACGCGTTTCCTCTCCGATCGCTACGCCATTGACGTGGCGCGGGTATTGGCAGGTAACGGCATCCGCGTTTTGTTGTGCAAAGCCGATGCGCCAACGCCAGTGGTTTCCTACGCCGTCGTCGCCTATCAGGCTACCGGCGGTGTGATGATTACCGCCAGCCACAATCCTCCCCGCTACAACGGCCTTAAGCTGAAGGCGGCATACGGCGGCTCGGCCAGCCCGGAAACCTGCCGCCGCGTCGAGTCGCAGTTGGCGACGAACGAAGAGGTGGGCCGTGCCCCTCTCCTGGCGGATTTCCGCCAGGCCCAGGCGGAAGGAATGATCGAACGCTTTGACCCCTTTCCGACCTACTGCCAACACCTGGCTCACCTGGTTGCTCTGGATGTCATCAGGTGCTCTCATTTGCGGATCATGGTGGACCCTATGTACGGGGCGGGACGCGTCTTTCTGGCCAAGATGCTGCGCGACGCCGGCCTAGAGGTGGTCGAAATCCGGGGTGAACTGAACCCGGGGTTCGGCGGCGTGCACCCCGAGCCCATCGCTCGCTACCTGGAGCAGTTAATGAGGGAGGTACCGGCTGGACAGTTTGATCTGGGGCTCGCCACGGACGGCGACGCTGACCGGATTGGGGCCGTGACACCGGATGGCCGCTTTGTGGATCCTCACGCTATCTTGGCCCTGCTCCTGCGCTATCTGGTGGAGCGACGCGGCCTCAGAGGTGCGGTGGTCAAGACGGTGAGCACCACGCAAATGCTCAATCGCCTGGCCCAGAAGTACGGGCTGCTTCTGCACGAGACACCCGTAGGATTCAATCACATTGCAGACCTGATGAGGACGCAAGATGTCCTGATCGGCGGAGAAGAGTCGGGGGGGATCAGCATCAAGGGGCACATCCCGGAGGGGGATGGCTTGCTGACGGGTATGTTGATCGTCGAGATGGTAGCCAGAGAGGGCAAGTCGTTGAGCCAGTTATTGGCAGAGCTGCAAGATGAGGTCGGACCGTTCTACTATGCCCGGCACGATGTCCGGCTGGAGGAGTTAGGGCAGCCAGTCTCGTACGATAAGCAGGCCCTGGTTGCGCGTCTGAGTCATCATCCACCCGAGCGGCTAGCCGGCATCACCGTGACCGGAGTTAATGGCCAGGACGGCGTCAAATACATCCTGGCCGATGATTCCTGGTTGTTGATCCGCCCCTCCGGAACAGAGCCGATCCTGCGTATTTACGCTGAGGCCAGGACCCCTGAAGTGGTAGATCGTCTCCTGGCGGAGGGACAGGCCTTAGGCACGGGTATGGCGGTGGTTAACCTTTGATGCTAGAAACGGCTATTCACCTGGCGCGTGGGGCTGGTCATATCGCGCGCGCGGCGTATTTTTCTTCGCCACGGGTATTCCATAAAGGGCCCCGTGATCTGCTCACGGAAGTGGATATCGCGGCACAGCGTGCGATTGTCAGTGGCCTGCGCGCCCGCTTCCCCGATCACGCCATCCTGGCGGAAGAGGAGGGATTGGATCGCCTCCCCACCGCCGAATGGACATGGGTCATTGATCCATTGGACGGCACCACGAACTTTGCGCGTGGGCTCCCTGACTTCTGCGTCAGCATCGGATTGCTGCATCGAGATCGGCCCTATCTGGGCGTGGTCTACGACCCGCTCCGTGATCATCTTTTCCATGCCCGGCGTGGTGAGGGCGCCTGGGTCAACGGCCGGCGCTTGCAGGTCAGCCAGAGGGTCGGGCTGACCGACGCGCTGTTGGGTTTTGACTGGGCGCGTAGTGACGACAGGCGTCGTCTCCTGGTCACCATGGTCGGGCAGGTGTCGCGGCAGGCTATCGCCGTGCGTTCTCTGGGTGTAGCCGCTTTGGGACTTTGCTACGTGGCGGCTGGCTGGTATGATGCATATTTCAACTTCGAGCTACGCATCTGGGACGTTGCGGCCGGTGCGGTCCTCATCGAGGAAGCCGGAGGACAGATCAGCACCCTGGAAGGGGATCCAATAGGCATAAGTACTCGAACCTGCCTGGCGAGTAATGGTCTGCTACACCGGCTCTTGCGTGACGAGTATATCGACATCACGAGCTCGTGATCGTGGCCGATACTTTCCTGAACGTCTGCAGTGAGAGGCTGCTAAAAGAAGCAAGATTTTCTGGCAAACGCATGGTGCGGGTAGGCGTCACGTCATATAGCCATAAGAGCCAGGTATTGACAAGTATGGTTACAAGGGCGTATAATCTAGCGTGAGTGATCCCTCACCTTTCCATAATGGTAACGAGGCTTTGCCATTCTGATGCATTCGAGTTCGGCGAAATGCCGTGGGAGGGTAGAATCATGCTGGGCGGCCTTAGCCCATTGGCCCTGCTCTTGATCGGTTTCATCATCGGCTGGATTGTGGAATGGCTGATTGACTTGTGGCTACGCCAGGGTCGCACGGATGCCCGTATGGCGCAACTGGAGGAGGTCTTACGCGAGAAAGACGTGCGACTCGTCGAGGCCTTGGAGAGAGCCCAGGTGGCCGAGGCTCGCCTTGTAGAGCTGGAGGCCAGGCCAAGCGAGGGGAAGCTGGCTGCGCCAGAGATCACTTTAGAGGAGGTGCCTGGCCTGGTATCGCCTCCGGAAATAGAAACGATCGCCCATGAGGTCTCCGTACCCGGGGTGGAGGTGGAGGCTCCGGGGATCGAGATAGGAGCCCGCGGAATACCCTCGCCCGTGGAGCAGGGGGACGATCTGGCCAGCATCCCTGGCCTGGGGCCGGCATACGCGCGCCGGTTGAAAGAAGCTGGCGTCCTAACCTACGAGGATCTCGCTCGTCTCGATGAGCCTGATCTGCGTACCCTGATCCGTGCTCGCCCGTCCTGGGAAGGGGTAGACGTAGGCGCATGGATCGCTGAAGCACGCCGACGAGCCGGACTTGAGGCAGTGGTTACTGTTGTTGAGTCCCCCGAGCTTCAGAGTTCAGAGCCAGTAGCAGAAGCTGCCCCTGCCAGAGAGATACCGGAAGAGGCTGGCGAAGAGACCACTCGAGATGATCTGACGAAGATCAAGGGGATTGGCCCGGCCTATGCCAGGAAATTGCACTCAGCGGGAATCTATGACTTCCGAGGCCTGGCTGCTCTCAGTGAGGACGAACTGCGTAATATCATCCAACCTCAGAGTTGGCAAAAGGTAGATTTGGGCAGTTGGATCGAGCAGGCCCGAGCATTGACAACACGGGAGTAGGGCGAGCATGAGCGATCAGCGAACCCCGATCTTACAAGGTTGGCCTGACGGGTGGCGCCTGGTTGGTCTGGTGCTATCGTCGGTGATCCTGGCTATCGTCTTGATCCTGCGCGCGCCAGCATTGGCACCGGTCGTTGTGCTGACGCCCACGGCGACCGTTGTGCAAGTTGCCACTCCTATATCTCCACTACCGGTCACCCCTGTGCCTATAGCTCTTCTACCTGCTCAGCCCCAGGTAGGTGCTCCGGTGGTGATTGAGGGCATGGCCCCCCCGCAGTTGAAGGTTCGTGTTTACGAGGGATCCACGGTGTTAGGAGAGGCTCAGGCTGATGCGGAGGGGCGTTGGCGGCTGGAGGCAGGGCGGACGTGGACGGAAGGGGTACATGAGCTGCGGATTGTGGGCATAGACGAGCGCGGAAACGAATTGCCCTCTTCGGCACTTACCGCCCAGGTCCCTGTCACAGGATTGCCTACGCCAACAGTAGAGGTGGCACCAACAGTAGTTGCACCTGCACCAACAGCCAAGCCGGGCGTTGAACTGCCCGAGAAGACCCCGACTCCGGCCGTCGCCATAGCCCGGCTGGAGCCGGGGGTGAGCCGCCCTAGCCTGCGGATGCACGTCAGCATTGACCAGCCGCAGCCGGGGCAGGCCATCGTGGAAGGTGTTCCCCTCGTCGGTGGCGTGGCGCCCTCTGGTGCTATCGTGCGCGTGTACGAGATTCAGCGATTAGTTGGGCAGACCACGGCCGGCCCTGATGGCACGTGGCGGTTAGCCACATCAGGTCTATTCCCGCTGGGAGACCACTTGATCTGGGCTGAGGCTCTGACCGAGGACAACATTTTGCTGGGTTTCTCTCGGGCGGTGTTTTTCACGGTTGCTTCCAGGTTTACAGCCTCCGTCGAGACGCCTGCCGCGGGTGCCGCCGTTAAAGAGTCTCAGCCTGTCCTCTCAGGCAGAGGGGAGCCGGGCGCTCGCGTGCGCATTTACTTGGGCACACGTCCCATCGCGGAGACAGTTGTGGGTGAGGATGGCCGCTGGGAAGCTCGTCCGGCCGCGCCGCTGGCACCTGGCCAGCACGTCATCCGGGCCGTTGTCGTTGACGAGGCAGGCCGCCCGCTGGCTGAGTCGCAGCCGGTCAGCATCACGGTGCCGCAGCCAGCCAGAGTGCTCCCTCTGACCGGGGGTGATCGCCCCGAGCCGGCGCCGCAGCCTTCGTTTCGGCCATAAATTAGGTGCTGCTCATTCCGCTCGTGCCACCTAACCTGCAGACAGAGCCGACGTTCGCGTCAGCTCTGGTGTGCCTCCGCTGCGCGCGACTCATCCACCGCTTCGCGCACTTGGTGCAGACAAGAGGCTACGGAAGCGTATGAAATTCAACGAATTGTTGTGCAAGTACAATTGGGATGACATTCGCCTTGTCTTACTACGCCTGTACCCAGACCAGGAAGAGAATCTGGAAGGCTA
>DAOUAJ010000345.1:0-5045 GCA_034433615.1 Anaerolineae bacterium
TTCTCGGCCGCGGCCACGTCCGTCTCCACGTCCACGGCTGCGGTGGCGATAGCCCATGCCACCAGCCCCCACATCCCGCCGGAGATCAGCAGCGCCAACAGGATGGAGACGGGATTGAGTGGGACCTGCCCGCGAGCGATGCCGATCACGGCCAGGAGCAGGCCCACAGCGGCCGCACCCAGCCCGATTTTGAGCGGCACTGACCATCGCCAGTTACCTGACGCGAACTTCATGACCTTCCTCTCTCACACTCATAGCCTGCGACTTGCTTCTACTGCCCGGCCGGGCGCAGGTCGAGCACGTTCAACTGAAGCCGGCGCTCCTCGTTCCACTCGTTCACATCCAACGTGAAGGCCAGGTCCACGCGGGTGGGCATCCGTTCGGCCCAGCGCGCCTGGCGGAAGGCGATGGCGTCGAACACGAGCCGGCCGTCGCTTACGACCAGCTTCAAGTGCTGGCCGTCGGCCCCTACAACCCGGCTATGCCGCACCTCGAGATCGCGGGCCATCAGCACCGGCGGCTCGTTCTCGTGGCCGCACGGCTCCACCAGCGCCAGTTGTGCCTGGGTCGCCCAATCCAGCTCGCTCAAAGTTACTTCGGCATCAATGTGCAGCCTGGGAACCAGGTCCTTCTCGGCCAGCTCGGCCTGGGCGATGGCCTGCAGCCGCTCCTTGAGCGCGGGCAGATGTTCATTGCGTACGGTGAAGCCGGCCGCGGCCGCGTGCCCACCGTGCCGCACCAGCAGATCGCGACACTGATCCAGCGCCGAGGTGATGTCGAACTCGGGGATGGAGCGGGCCGAGCCACGGCTCTCCGTCTCGCCCTGGTGGACGACGGCCGCCGGGCGGTACGTGGCCTCGGCGATCTGTGAAGCCACCAGCCCGACGATGCCGTGCTCGTAAGCGGGGGAGGCGACCAGGTGCAAGAAGGCCTCCTCCCCGGCGAGCAGGGTCGCCAAAGCCTCCTCCGCGTGTCGCCGGGTGAGCGCCTGACGTCGCTGGTTGAGCTGATCCAGCTCAGCCGCCAGCGTGATCGCCTGAGCCGGATCATCGGTGGTCAGGAGATCGTACGCCAGCATCCCCGTCTTCAGCCGGCCGGCGGCGTTGATGCGCGGCCCCAGCATGAACCCGATGGCCCAGGAGGTGACGCGACCGGGCTGCACTCCCGCCTTTTCCATGAGCGCACGCACCCCCAACCGGCTTGGCTCGTTGAGGCGGGCCAGCCCCAGACGTACCAGGTGTCGGTTTTCGCCGCGCAGTGGCACGATGTCGGCCACGGTGCCCAGGGCGACCAGGTCCAGCAAATCCTCTTCGTTCAGAGGAGTTCCGGCGATCTGGGAGTCGTGGCGAGCGGCGCGCAACAGCCCCTGGGCCAGGCGATAGGCCACGCCGACGCCGGCCAGTGACGGGAAGGGATAGCGAGAATCGGCCCGCTTGGGGTTGATCACCGCGTGGGCGGGCGGCAGCTCCGGGCCGATGGAGTGGTGATCGGTGACGATCATGTCCAGGCCCAGGCGCTGGCCGTGGGCCACCTCCTCTACCGAGCGGATGCCGCAGTCCACCGTCACCACGACCCGACACCCCTCTTCCTTGAGTTGATCCAGCGCATCGAAATTGAGGCCGTACCCCTCGTCCACCCGGTGAGGGATGTAGGGGCGCACGTCGGCCCCCAGCGAGCGCAAGGCGGCGGTCATCAGCGCCGTGGATGAGACGCCGTCGGCGTCGAAGTCGCCGTAGACAGCGATGCGCTCGCCGCGGCGCAGGGCGAAGCGCAGCCGGGTGACCGCCTCGTTCATGCCCTTGAGGCGGTAGGGGTTATCGGATAGCGCGCCGCCGTAGAGAAAGATGTCCGCTTCATCGGCAGTGGTGATGCCACGCCGGGCCAGGACGCGCACCAGCACAGGATGGAGATGGGACAAACGGGCGGCGACTTCGGGCGGGGGCGGCGGGGCCACCACCCAACGCTTGGGCTGCGGCACAAACGAACTCCTCAGCAGGTGACCAACCAGCAGGTGACCGACACTTTCTGAAGTGCCGGTCACCTGCCTGTAACTTAAGCCTATTATAGCCCAGGCTGGGCGAAGTGGCAACGCCGATGGGCCCCCCTCCTACACTCCTTTCAGGGTAGGTTTTTCTGCCCGATGCAGGGTGAGCGCTTCCAAAGCTCAGCTCTTCCGCCCTCTTACACCCACCTCTGGCTGCGCGCGAACTCAGTGATGAACGGGATTTCACTACGTTTGCCCTGGTAGGCCTGATAAGCGTAATAGAACGCCGCCAGGTGGGGCAGGAAGAAGATCACCCACAGGAAGAGCCCCAGGCACCCCAGGCTGATGATGGTCAGCACCAGGTACACGATCACCGCAATGATCTCGTAAATGAAGCCGGCCACCCAGAAGATGATGGAGTTGACGGCGTGGAAGCGCTGGAACGGCCGCTTCTTGTTCTCCTCGGCCACCAGTAGCACCAGCGAGACCAGCGGGATTTGCAGGATGGCCATGCTCACCCAGGCCAACGCGGCCATTAGCCGATCGTCGTCCGAAGCTGTCTCGTCTATGACGCTGCGGGGCGCAGCCGGGCCAGGTGGCAAGGGCGCTTGTGGCCCCGACGCAGGCTGTCCACCCTCCGGCAACGCCGGCTCGGGCGCGGTTGGGCCCTCTTGCGGTACCTCCCCCGATCCGGACAAATTCACAGTGCGTTCCTCTTCTGACATCGTTTCCTCCTTAAGCTACAGCATCAAGTAGCAAGTAGCAGGTGACACGTTAGTCGGGTTGTGTGTTTTCACCCATCATTACGTGCTGAGACTGCCCCAGGTTTCACGTTTCACGCATCACGTATCACCACACACGTCCCACTTTGGTTCTACGGCAGAGTGTGCTACAATCCGCAGGGATGGCACGAGGGGGTAAAGATACATGAGCGTGACAACGCAGACGCGGGTGATCTTCATGGGCACACCCGATTTTTCGGTGCCCACCCTGACCGCACTGGTCGAGGGAGGGTACAGCGTGGTAGCAGTGGTGACGCAGCCGGACCGCCCGGCCGGACGCGGCCACGAGCTAGCCCCATCGCCGGTGAAACGATACGCCCTGGCGCATGGCCTCAAGGTGCTCCAGCCCGAGACGCTGCGCCCGCCAGAGGCTGTGGCTGAGCTGGCGGCCATGCAGCCGGACGTCATCGTGGTAGCCGCCTTCGGCATGATCCTGCCCCCTAATATGCTGGCCATCCCGCCCAAAGGATGCATCAATGTCCACGCCTCGCTGCTACCTCGCCACCGGGGAGCGTCACCCATCGCCGCGGCTATCCTGGCAGGCGATAGGGTCACCGGTAGCACCATCATGCTCATGGACGAGGGGATGGACACCGGACCGATCCTGGCCCAGGCGACGATGGAGCTCCGCCCGGACGACACGACGGGCACACTGAGCGAGCGGCTGGCCCGGCAGGGGGCGGACCTGCTGGCGGCCACGTTGCCCATGTGGCTGGCGGGAGAGATTCATCCACAGCCGCAGCCAGCGGAGGAGGCAACCATATGCCGCTCTCTGCGCAAGGGGCAGGGCCAGATTGACTGGACGAGACCGGCCGTGGAGATCGAGCGCATGGTACGCGCTTACCAGCCGTGGCCAGGGGCATTCACCTTCTGGCGGGGCCAACTGCTGAAGGTACTGCGCGCTCATGTCGTCGAAGGGGTAGCAGAGCCGGGCATGGTCGTCCCCTGCAGGGAGGGCGCGGCCGTTGGGGCCGGACAGGGGCTGCTTGCCCTAGACGAGGTGCAACTGGCCGGCCGCCGGGCAATGACCATCGGTGATTTCCTGCGCGGGCAACGAGCGATCATAGGGGCACGCCTGGGGAAGTGAGTCGGAGAGATTTTCCCCTTGTCACCCTGTCTCCCCCTCTCCCTATCTCATAAACGGAGGGCATTCAATGACGAAGGGGCCTGGACAGCCTGCTCGCGTGTTGATCATGGGTGCGGCAGGGCGTGACTTTCACAATTTCAACGTCTATTTTCGTGATCACCCGCTCTACACCGTGGTGGCCTTCACTGCGACCCAGATTCCTAACATCGAAGGGCGGCGCTATCCTCCCGAACTGGCAGGCGATCGCTATCCGGAGGGGATCCCTATCCACGCGGAATCTGAGCTGGAATGCCTGATCCAGGAACTGGACGTGGATCAGGTCATTTTTGCTTACAGCGACGTCTCTCACGAGTACGTCATGCATTGCGCCTCGCGGGCACTGGCGGCAGGCGCCGACTTCCGGCTGATGGGGCCAAAAGCGACGACGCTGAAGGCGAGAAAGCCGGTGGTGGCCGTCTGTGCTGCCCGCACTGGCAGTGGCAAGTCTCAGACTACCCGACGCGTGTGCGAGGTCCTGCGCGCCCACGGTCAACAGGTGGTTGTTGTGCGCCATCCCATGCCCTATGGTGACCTGGTGACGCAAGCTTGCCAGCGCTTCGCTACCTATGCCGACCTAGATCGCTATCAATGTACCATCGAGGAGCGTGAGGAGTATGAGCCGCACCTCGACCGCGGCATCATCGTCTATGCTGGCGTGGACTATGCTCAGATCCTGCACCAAGCAGAGCAAGAGGCGGACGTGATCGTGTGGGACGGTGGCAATAACGATTTGCCCTTCTACCAGCCTGACCTGCATCTCGTCGTCGTGGATCCCCACCGCGCCGGGCACGAGCTGACCTACCACCCCGGTGAAACTAACGTGCGCCTGGCGGATGTGATCATCATCAACAAAGTGGATACAGCCGACCTGGAGCCCATCGCTCGCGTGCGGGAGAATGTTCGCCTGGTCAACCCTACGGCCCAGATCGTGGAGGCGGCCTCGCCTATCTTCCTGGATAACCCTCAGGCTATCCACGGTCAGCGCGTGCTGGTGGTCGAAGACGGCCCCACGCTCACCCACGGCGAGATGGCCTACGGCGCAGGTGTGGTGGCTGCCCGCCGCTTCGGTGCCGCTGAGATCGTGGATCCCCGCCCCTACGCCGTGGGGTCCATCGTCGAGACGTATCGGAAGTACCCTACCACCGGGCCGGTG
>DAOUAJ010000346.1:0-4447 GCA_034433615.1 Anaerolineae bacterium
CGCCAGGTCTTGCTCAACTTGCTTACCAACGCCCTTCGCTTCACAGAGCAAGGCGGCGTCACCATCCACGTCGTCCGTCAGCCGGCCGAAGTCCTGGTTTGTGTCGCCGATACCGGCATCGGCATCGCCCCGGAAGACCTGCCCCGGCTCTTCCAGGAGTTCCGCCAGCTCGACGGCTCCTTCTACCGCTGGCAGCGGGGCTCCGGCCTGGGGCTCGCCATCAGCGAGCGATTGGTCGAACTGCACGGGGGACGCATCTGGGCCGAAAGCACGCCGGGCCAGGGGAGCACCTTCTCTTTCACCCTTCCCCTCGCCCCCAGCGCGGCAGTCGAAAAAAGGGAGGACTCCCTCAGCGAGGAACGATACTGGAGCTACCTGGAGCAGAAGGCCCGTGAACGCAAGCCCATCCTCGTCTGGGCCGACGAGCCGGCAGCCCGCCGCTTGGCGAGCACCCACCTCGCTTCCTATGAGCTCGTCTGGGGCGACCAGGATGCCGCGGCCGCAATCCCTTCGGACGCGCCCCCGTTCGCGGTCGTCCGCATCACAGAACGCTCCGGCTCTGACGCGCTGCTTCCCAATGAGCTCCTCCACCGCTGGCCGGGCGTCCCCTGGATCGTCTGCTCGTTGCCGGGCCTGGCTGGCCGGCCCTCCCTCAACGGGCTGAGCGATTACCTGGTCAAGCCGATCTCGCGCCACAAGCTGGCCGAGGCCCTCCAACGATTGGGAAAGGACATCCGCCGCATCTTGATCGTCGAGGATGAGGCACCCATGCGCGAGTTCCTGACGACAGCCCTCGCCACCATCCGCCCGGAATGCCAGCTCTTCGAGGCCGAAGACGGGCAGCAGGCGTTGCGCCTGGCCGCTGATCTTCGCCCAGACGCGATCCTGCTCGATCTCACCTTACCGGATGTCGAAGGGCTCGACCTGGCCGGGCAGATCCACGCGCTCACTGACGGCCAGGCGCCGATCATCGCCGTCACCGCGCGCGATCACCCGGCCGAGCCGTTGGCCGACGAGCCCGACCTCGTCTATTGCGCTCGTCTGGGGCGCTTCAATCAGAGGGAGATTGAGAGGCTGTTGAACGCGATGCTGGAGGCTCTGTCGCCGGGCGCGGTGCCTGAGCACATGCCTCCTGCAGCACTGCCACTAACTGCTGGCGAAGCACCGGCTTCCTCAAGAAGCGGGCCGCGCCCAGCGCAAAGGCCAGGTCCGCGTCATCCAACACAGAGCAAACGATGATGGGAACGTCCCGCAGTTGCGGTGTGTGATAGAGCCGCTGCAACAGCTCCCACCCATCTACCGCCGGCATCATCACGTCCAGCACGATCGCATCCGGCTGCGTCTCTACCGCGCGCTGTAATGCCTGCTCGGCCATGGTCTCGCCGATGACCTGATAATCCAGCCCGTTCAGATAGCTCTGAAACAGCTCGATGGCCGGCTGTTCGTCATCAATGATCAACACCTTGCGCAAGCGGGTGCCGACAGGCAGGACAAAACTGAGCCGGCTGCCTCTCTCCTCTCCTTCTACATGGATCTCAGTGCGTAAAGCCTGTGCCAGCCATTGGCAAAGGCGTAAATCTTCGTCGCCAACCTGGATTCGGATGGCGCCACTGGTAACGACGATGGTGACGTGAGCATTGTCGGAGAACGCGCGTAGCGATACCTGACGACCGCCTTCCCCTCGCCGCAGGAAAAGCCGCAGTAGCTTGACCAGCAACTGGTGGAGAATGCCGCGATCCGTGTAGACGGTCAGCTCGTCAGGCTGCACACACCATTCCACAGCGCTGCACTGCCCGCTCACCTCCGCCAGGATCGCTACCACCTCTTCGAAAAGCTGCGAAAGACCGAAGACACGTGGGGTTGGCGACAATCGCTGCACAGCCTCTTGCACCGTCACCGGCGGTTGAGGAAGCGTCGTCGGGGATGGCGGCAATCCCAGCCGGAGCCGCACCAGCACAGCCAGCGCGGCCAGAGCCCGATGATGCTCGCGGCGCACCTGTCGGTCACCCAAGGATAACTTCTCCTCGATCTCCCACAGAGGGCGGCGGAGCACGTAGCGGTCGTGAAGGATCACATATCGTCGCCATTGGGGGGCCCAACCAGGCAATTCTGCCCCGGGTTTGAGGCTCTCGATCAGTTCAATCAAAACCGTGCGCAACTGCAGACCATGGGAGGTGGACTCACCCTCTGGCAAAGTCGCCGACAACCTTTGCGCTAATGGATGGGTTTCCAGATAGTCCAGGTCATGGAGATGCGCCAGCGCACTGCGCAGTTGATGCAAAAGAGCCTCTTCGTTCATCAGAACACATCCGGTTTTACGAACACCAACCGTCCGCCGAGCGAGGTCGGCGGCATAGCTGCAGGGAACTGAACCATGAGAAACAGGCGGTGATGGCCGCTTCGATCATTTCCTCAGCCCTTGCAGCATTGGCACCAGGCTGTATTTGCGCCCGTGGCGGGCCAGGAGTTCGTTCAGATACGTCTGCCACTCCGCCTCGCGGCCGGCAGCGCGATAGGCAGCGCGGGCCTTCTCCAGCCAGCGCACGGCGTTGGAGTAATACTTCGACTGCCCTTTGTCCATGATCATCTCAGCCTGCTGACGACAGGCGCGGATGGCCCAGTCGGGGTGGCTGCGCCAGGCGGCATCCACCACTTGCTCGACCAATGTGTAGTAAGCCGGATGTGCATTAACCACAGCGATGGCGTCCTCGATCAGCCCCTCGTGCAAGAAGATCTCCACCCGGGCTTGCGGGAGATATTTCTCGGTCTGGCGCAGATAGTCTAGCAGTTCGCCGCGCAGTTCCGGCCACCGCTTCCCGGCTACGGCCTGAGCCGCCTGGTAATCGGCCAGGCTGGGGCTCTCCCGGAAGGCGGTTATCGCCGCCGACAGCGCCCGTTCTGTCTGGCCCGCGCCGGCTGCCGTGTCGCGCAGCCAGCGCGCCAGCAGCACCTTCTGGCCCTGCAAGGTCAGCCCGTGCTCCGCGATCCGCAGCGCTTCGGCAATCTTGCCCTGCTCCCGCAGCGCCTGAGCCAGTGCCAGCGCCTCGTCAGTGAGGGCCAGGTACTGGAGCCCGTACTCCATTGCCTCCTGTGTTCGCCCCAGTTGCGCCAGCATCGTCACGTAACGCTCGGTCTGGCCTTCCGCCTCCGCCAGGTACAGGTACTCCTGGTAGCGCCCCTGTCGCGCCAGCACATTGAGCCGGGCCTCAGCCAGGTCGTCGGCATACCAGGGTGCCTCTCCCTCCCAGGCCCCGCGCTCGGTGATCTCCCCCTGGAACACACGCTGCAATGGCTCGTAATCCCATCCCTGCTCCGCGGCCGCCTGCGCCGCGGCGAAAACGGTCTCCAGGCCGTAGTCGTCCAGCTCCCGCTGCCATTTAGCCAGCTTTTTGACCCAGGCTTTGCGTTCATCAGGGGTCAGATCGGCGGTGAGGATGGCCTCCGTCCAGGCTGGCCCCAGGTCCTCGAAAAAGCCGTTGGCCTCCCCGTCGGAACCGTCCAAGACCGTCCAGTCGGCGACGTACTCCTCGGTGAGGGCTTCCAGGACGGCAAGAGCATTGCGGCCGTCCCCTCCCTCGATGTAGGCCCACGCCTGATCCAGCACCTGGCGCACCTCATCCACCACCTCACCCACATGCCAGTATGCTTCGGAGTCGCGCATCCGGTCCAGGGAATGGAGAGCGTAGCGTACCTGGTGGCGGATCGCGCCGGCATCAATCAGCGTCTGGCGCTGGCGCGGTTGTGAGGTACCCCCGGCGGTCTCGGCTGACGTGCTTTGCACGATCGTAACCTGCCCTTCGATCCAGTCAGCCAGGTCCGGGTGGCGCTCGACCAGCTTCAGGACGAGGGCCTGCAATTGGTCGCGGTTCAACCTGGCGAGCATCTCGGCGACCTCCGGGTGTTCCTCGATCTCCTCCGGCTCGTCCAGGGCAGCCAGCAGTGTGGCAACAATGTGCTTGCACCAGCCGCCCCAGTCGTAGGGGCACGTGCAGACTGCCTCGGTGATGCCACCCGTATCGAAGGTGACGCGCACCCGATAAGGCTCGTACTGGCTCCCCTCGACCTCGGCCTGAAGCACGTTGCCCCGCCGGATCAGGGAGATCACCGCGCCCCGCTTGTAATACTCCTCACCCCGCCGGAACGACTCGGCGGTGGTGAACTGGCGGATGGTCGCCTCGGTGAAGTTGAAAGATTCCATACATCATCTCTTCTGATAACGCACATACAGCTCCCGGTTGGGGTCGCCCTCGGCCAGGGTAAAAGTGGCGGGCGGCCCCACCGGAGTGCCGGCGGCATTCACAAGCTGAACCTCCCAGATGCCGCCAGGCCGTTGGGTGAACTCCACTTGCAGATTCGCCAGACGGGTGTAGGGGCTTGGCTCAGGCCGGGTCTGCTCGGGCAGGCCGCCGGTGGACAAGGCATATGAAGGCAAAAGGACGCCGTTGTG
>DAOUAJ010000347.1:0-12124 GCA_034433615.1 Anaerolineae bacterium
GAACACAGCAAATCTCGGGTTCGCCCGGGCCAATAATCAGGCTATCAGGCTGAGCCAGGGGAGATATGTCTTGCTCCTGAATCCTGATACGCTCATTTTACCTGACGCGTTGACTCGCATGGTGCAGTTCGCTGACAGCCACCCCCAGGTCGGCGCCATCGGCCCTAGAATCCTGAGGCCCAACGGGACAGTTGATTTCCGTTGCGCCCGTCGGTTCCCATCTCTGGCCAGCGAGCTCTGGGAGAAGACGGGCCTAGCCACCCGATTCCCTAACAGCCGCATTTTGGGGGGGCATTTGATGGGATACTGGGATCATAAAGATAGCAGGCCGGTGGACCTGCTCGCTGGCGCCTGCCTGATGGCCCGCAGGGAGGTGATTGACCGGGTAGGTTTGATGGACGAGGATTTTTTCCTCTACGGAGAGGACGTGGACTGGTGCTATCGGATCAAACGAGTGGGATGGCAGATCTTTTACTATGCCGATGTGGGCATCATCCACATCGGTGGTCAGAGCAGCACTGTGGTTCAGACCGAGCTAGATATGGAGGCCTTGCGGAGCTTGAATCTCTTTTTCCGGAAACATTATGGCGCTTTCTATGCCCTGGCCCACCGTCTTCTCATGCTGGCTCTTACTCTTACCAAAGGGGGATACTTCCTGGGCAAGCTCCTGGCAATCCGGGATGCCGAGAAGCGAGCGGTGTACCGGCACAAACTGAAACTGCATCAGCGCGTTCTCCAATGGGTCTTTAGTGGACGTTGGACTCCGATGAAGTGCGGCGGTTATTCATGAAAGTTCTGCACTTCCGAAGCACCTCGATTCTGGCCGGGCCGGAGAGGCATATTCTTGAGCTGGCAAAGCCTATCCAGGAGCAAGGTTTTGAGATGGAGCTCCTGGCCTTATACAGGCGTAAAGGGGCCCTGGGCGCGGTCTCCCCCGTGCTGGAGGAGGCCAGGGGAAGAGGACTTGCCGCGCAACAGTGGGGCGACACAGCCTGGTTTTCACCCACCATCGTCTATCGGCTTGCTCGAAAGCTCAGGGAAGAGGGGTTCTCGCTGGTTCACACCCATGACTACAAAACCGACCTCCTGGGGCTCCTGGCGGCTCGCCTCGCCGGGGCTCAGGCTGTAGCCACCGTCCACCTGCACGATCTTTCGACTCGTCGGCTGAGGTTGTATCGGCTCGCGGATCTCCTGGTGTTGAGAGCTTTCCCCAGGATCATCACCGTCGCCGAGGCCTTACGCCGGGAGCTTATCGCGGCCGGGCTACCCGGTGACCAGATCGTGACCGTCCATAACGCCATTGATGCAAAGGTGTTCGCTTCCGATGCCTTGTCCAGAGGTTCTAAGCTCAGACGGCAGATGGGCATAGGGGCCCAACAACCTGTGATTTCCACGGTGGGGCGTCTGAGCCCCCAGAAAGGGCTCATAGATTTCCTGGGGAGTGCCCGTCGCGTTCTTGGCACATTGCCTAACACCAGGTTTTTGATCATCGGTGATGGCCCTGCCAGACAGCAACTGCGAGACCTCTCTCACCAGCTCGGCATCCAGGGCGCGATCTCATTCCTGAGCCACCAGCGGGATATTGCTCCCTTCATGGCCATGAGCGACGTCATCGTCATGGCCTCGCTGTGGGAGGGTCTCCCCTACGTCCTTCTGGAGGCGCTGGCCCTGGCCCGGCCTGTGGTGGCTACCCGGGTCGGCGGCGTGCCCGAGATCGTGGAGGACGGTTCCAGCGGGCTGCTCGTGCCGCCGCGCGACCCGGAACGGCTGGCCGCCGCAATTCTGTACCTGCTGCGAAACCCGGGGATGGCCGCTAAGTTAGGACAACAAGGCCGCGAGCGGATCGAGCGGGAGTTTAACGTGCAGACGATGGCGCGCCAGACCGCTCAGGTCTATCGAGAGGTCTTGGGGCGATGAAGGTCTTACTGGTTGATCCCAGCGGTTACACCCCATATTACGATTACAGCCTCTGCACGGCCCTTCGGCAGGCCGGCTGTCACGTGGAGTGGATCACTTCGCCCTTCTTGTATGATGAACTGCCTAACCCGAGCAACCTGCCTGTCCGCTATCTCTTCTTTAGAGCTTGCCGCCTCCCTTTTATCAGCCGAATCCCGCTCACCAGCACTAAAGGCCTGAGAAAGGTGCTCAAGGCGCTGGAGTATCCCTTTGACCTGCCCTCTCTGTTCCGGCATGTAAAAACGCTCAGGCCAGATGTCGTGCATTTTCAGTGGGTGATGGTTCCACCTCTCGATGCCGTTATGTTCCAATGCTTGAAGACATGGGGGGCGAGAGTGGTCTACACCGTCCACGAGCCGCCGTCCCACGGAGCAGGTCCCTGGCGCCAGAAAGTTTACAATGCGTTGTATCGCTCCGCTGACCAGCTCATTGTCCCCTCCCACTGGGGCAAGCGAGTGTTAACCGAGGGTCCTGGCCTCGACCCGGCCAAAGTCCACGTCATCCCGTTGGGCAACTTGGAAGACTTTCGCGGGCCGGCTGTCAACCGGGGGAAAGCCAGGGAAGCGCTGGGGATCCGTCCCAGGGAACGCACCGCGTTGTTCTTTGGAAGGCTTACGCCTGACAAAGGGCTGGATGTGCTCATTCGGGCCTTTTCGCAGGTAAAGGCCAGGCTCCCAGAGGCCCGGCTGCTTATCGCTGCTAACCCGCTGGAGAGCTTTTCCCAATACGAACGGTTAATCGCCCACCTGGGGCTCACCTCGGATATCACCGTCCGCTTGGGCTTCATCCCTCAGGGGGAGTTGGCGATCTACTTCGGCGCCGCTGATGTGGTCATCCTTCCTTATCTTCGGGCCTACCACAGTGCCAATCTTCTCACCGCCTACACCTTTGGTCGCCCGGTGGTAACTACCGCAGTGGGAGGGCTCCCCGAGGACATCGTGGAGGGTCAAAGCGGCCATGTGGTCCCGCCTGGGGATGAGGAAGCGCTGGCCCAGGCCATCTGCACCCTCCTGGCTGACGATGAGAAGCTGGGGCAAATGGGCAGATACGCCCGTCACCTGGCCGAGACCAGATATGCCTGGCCGCGTATCGCCCAAGCCACCCTGGCGGTCTACATGGGAGGCGAGGGGCTGAGATGAACAAAGGTAGAACGATGGGGATCGCGCGGACGAAGTTGAGTGTTTTCTGTGACAGGATGATCGAGGCGGGGATCCTGACCACGGCCGTCGTCATCCCTCTCTTCTTCAACCCTTACAACTGGACCATCTTCGAGCCTGATAAGAGCATTCTTCTCCGCTCGATCACCTTGCTGATAGCTCTGGCCTGGGGAGTGAAGCTCTTGGAGGAAGGGCACTGGCAAGAATGGGGGAGACAAAATGTTCTCAAGTTCTTCCAGCTCCCTCTGGTCGGGCCGGCACTGATCTTCTTAGGCATCTATCTATTATCCACCATCACCTCCATTGCTCCCCGCCTCAGCTTCTGGGGCTACTATGTCCGTCAGCAGGGAACCTACACTGCCCTGGCTTACGTGTCCCTCTTCTTTCTGACGGTCTCGACACTGCGCCGGCGAGAGCAGTTGGATCGCCTGGTCACGGCCATCCTGCTGGGCAGCCTGCCCGTTGCGCTTTATGCCGTTGGGCAACACTATGGGCTCGATCCTTTCCCCTGGCGAATCCTCTGGAAGAGGGAGGGAGAGGGGGTTACTCTGCGGGCTATCTCTACCCTGGGCAATCCTATCTTCCTGGCGGGTTATCTCATCATGGTCGTGCCCCTTACGGTAGGGCGACTGATGGAACTTCTTGCTGGAGTGCCCGGCGGTGGGAAGCGAGGAATCCCTCGTCTTGTCCCGATGCTCTCTTGCGTAGTGCTTCTCCTTATCCAACTTGCTGCTATTCTCTTCACTCAAAGTCGGGGGCCTCTCCTGGGGCTGGCGGGTGGGACGTTCTTGTTCGCCTTCCTGTGGGCTATCACTCGAGGCAAGAGAAGATTAGCCCTAGGAGTAATCGGCGCCATCGCGGCCCCTTTGCTGTTCCTGATCCTGCTGAACTTGCCCGGCACCCCTCTTGCACCCCTCGCACGGCTGCCTTACCTGTCACGGTTGAGCACCGCTCTGAATTTACAGGCGTGGGGAACTGCTGAGAGGGTTTTGATCTGGCAAGGGGTAAGCAGCCTGATCACGGCTGAGCCTTTGCGCGCCATCATTGGCTATGGGCCGGAGACTCTCATCATCGTCTTCTACCGCCACTTCCCTCGTGCCCTGGTCCCCCTGGTAGGCGCTTTGGGCAAATCTGGCGTAGATCGCGCTCATAACCAGATCCTCGACAACCTGGTCACGGCCGGATTCCTCGGCTTCGCCAGTTACATGGTTCTCATCGGCGGCATCTTCTACTACGGACTCAAGTGGCTCGGCCTGATCAAGAGTTCCCGGCAGGGGGCTTTTTTCTTGGGCGCCTTGTCGGTAGGAGCTGTCCTGGGCGTGTTAGGCCCCTGGATGGTGGACGGCTCCCTGAGATTCGCCGGGGTGGGCACCGCTGCCGGCCTGTTGATAGGGCTGGGTATTTTCCTTCTCACGTCTGCCCTTGGCCGTCCGCAATCTGCTGCTTCCCCTGACCTGGCAGCCAGCCATCTCCCGACGGCGGACCTCTTGCTCATTGCTCTCTTCTCGAGTCTGATCGCTCATTTCATCGAGGTGCAGACAGGTATGGCTATTGCCGCCACCTCCACTTATTTCTGGCTCTACGCCGCGATGATGGTCGTCATCGGGGGCTGTTTCACAGAAGAGCCTGTCCAGGAGCAAGCGACCACGGCGACTCCAAAGGTCGGCGTCCCCGCTGGCAAACGCCGGAAGCGGGGACGTGATGGCAGGGAACGTCCCCAACCGGCTGTCGCAGCGAGGAGCCAGAGTTTGTTCGGGCCTCCCAATACTTCCCTCCTGGTCTACTCTCTTCTGATCGGGCTGATCCTGATCACCTGGAGCTACGCTTTTATCAATAAGCAGGTTGATCTGAAAGCCCATGGTTTCAGTGCGATTTGGCTCGCCGGCGTCGTGTGGTACCTGTCCTACTGGCTCATCCTCACCGTCCCGGCTGTCACTGAGATAGGGAGATGGGGAGACAGGGTGAGGGGGAGACAGGGTCACCGTGTCTCCTTGTCACCGTGTCTCCTTGTCTCCTTGCACCCCCTGGCACTCCCCGGCATCGGGCTTCTCCTGTTCCTGGCCCTCCACTGGCCCGTCGTGCAGCGGGATGACGCAGCGTATGCCATCTTTGTCTACGCGTTCTGGCTTGTACTGGGCATCGTGGCCATCGGCGTGATTCTGACCAGAGAGGCCAGTCTTCCGGGCTTGATCTGGCGAAAAGCCAACGGGGTGGCTTACGTCTTTTTGGCCGGGGCGATTCTCGCCCTAAACATCGTCACTAATCTCAATGTTGCCAGGGCCGATGTCTACCTGAAAAAGGCGACAGCTTTTGGTTTGACTGGCCAATGGGACAAAGGACTTCCCTACTTGCAGCGGGCATCCAGGCTTGCCACCAACTACAACGAGTATCACAAGCTCCTGTCCAAATACGCGTTTGAAAGTTGGAGGATGGATCCCAGCCGAGATCCGCGCTGGTTGGAAGAGGCTCGAGAGGCACTGGAACGGGAGGCTCAGATTGCCCCTCTAGGGGCTGAGAGCCTGGCTCGAGCGGGATCTGTGTATCTGGCCCTGGGGGAGACTGCCAAGGATCCATCGCTGCGAGAGGAACGTCTGGCTCAAGCTTTGAAGTATTATCAGCAGGCAATAGCTTTGAGTCCCTGGCCGGCTGACATCTATCGTGAGTGGGGCAAAGTCTATCACGACCTGGCCAGGTACGATCAGGCGATTGAGAAATACGAACAATCCCTCAGACTCGATGACAGGGTCGTGGATACATACCTCGCTCTGGGCGATGCCTACGAGGCGATGGGCGATTTTGACCGGGCTATTCAGGCTTACGCGCAAGCAGTGGAAGTGGATCCTAACTCTGTCCAGGCACACAATGCTCTGGGCTATGAGTATTCCCTCAAAGGGGATTGGGAGAAGGCGATACAGGAAACCCGGAAGGCGGCTGAGCTTGCCCCAGATAACTATCTGATTCACCAGAATTTGGGTTCATACTATGAAGCGTTGGGCCAAATTGATCAGGCCATTGCCGAAGCGAAACTGGCCATATCCCTGGCTCCACCCCAGCAAAAAGCGGCTCTGGAAAATGCCCTGGCGGTGCTGGAGCAAAAGAGAGCCGCAGGCTCGGCCCAATGACAGATCTATCTGAGGATTTCGCTTGTTCATGAGGAGAAGATCAGCAGCCGATGTTCACACAATCCCCTGGGCACTGCCGCTGGTGGCATTGATCTTGATCGTGGCAGCCTGGGGTTACACCCGCAACATCGTCCTCTTTCGTGTCCCCGAGGACGAAGGCCAGTACTTGTACGACGCCTGGCGCATCAGCCAAGGCGAGGACCCCTACCGTGATTTCGTCACCGCCCAGATGCCGGCCTTCGTCTACCTGGGCGGGTTAGAGCAGCGTCTGTTCGGACCTACCTGGGTGCCGCTGCGTCTGACCAGTATCGCCGCCACACTGATGGCCGGTATGCTCGTCTTTGCCCTGGGATGGCGCCTTCATAGCGCGCCAACCGGGCTGCTGGCTATGATGACTTTTCTCGTCAGCGATCAGGTCTACGCGGTAGGGCGAATCTGGCGATCCGATCCATACATGCTCCTGGGCGTGACAGCCGGCCTGTTCTGGTTCACCTGGGCGGTCACCCAGCAACCTCCACACCGACGCGCGGGCGGATTGGTCACCGCTGGCCTCTCCTATGCCGTAGCTGTCCTGTTCAAGTTGTTTGGCCTGCTGCCTGTCGCCGGCTGTATCGTTTACTTGCTGGCAGAGGCATGGGGGCGGGCACAGAGGCACCGCCCCTACGGGCGGGCGTTGTTGCGTGATCTGATCGCCTTTCTGGCCCCCCTTGCCTTGATTTTGCTGCTGACAGCAGGGCTTTTCACCGCCGTCCAACCCGATTTTCTCGCTCAGATCGTGGGCCACCATCTGCGCCAGGGTAGCGATACGGGGCTGGGCAGCACTTTCGTCAAAGGCGTGCGCCTGCTGATGGCGTTCGCTAGCTACCAATGGCCCTTCCTGGCCCTGGCAGGCGCGGGAGCTGTCCTCTTGACTCGACGCCATCGTCCGGCCGCATCGGTGTTGCTGGCCCAGCTCCCCCCCGCCGTAGCCTTCCTGCTCATCAAGCGCGATGTGGCAACCCGCTACCTGATCTACCTGGTGCCCGTGCTCAGCATCTACTGGGCTGTCGCCTTGATCGAGGTAGCCCAATGGGCATCTGGCCGTGGGCGGATCGCACTGATGGCGGGCGCGCTGCTGGCCATCACGCTGGGGGGATGGTCACTGTGGCCCTACCTGGAGCGAGATGCGCGCACCGTCCACAGGCACACGCAACTGCAGCCGCCGGTGGTTGCCTTCCTGCGGGAACACACTGCCCCCGGTGACGTCGTGGTATCCGATCAGCAGTGGCTCAACTTCCTGGCCCAGCGCCGCAGCACCCGCACGGCCGCCGCTATCTCAGAAGGCGCGGCGAGCAGCGGGCAGATCACGGGCGCGATACTGCGGCAGGAGATCGAGGCCACGTCAGCGCGGGCCGTCGTGCTCGACTTCGGAGCCAGCGGGCAGCAACTGCGCGCCATGTCCGACTTCGACGCGTTCTACCGGTTCGTGCAAACGTCTTTTGCGCTGGTACACACTTTTACCGATGACGAGCAAGTGCTGGAAGTCTACCTGCGCGATGATCTGCTGCCGGTACGACCGGACATACAGTTCGGAACGACGTTGGCCTTGACCGGGCTCGATCTGGGAGAAACCCCGTTTGCAGCCGGTGAAGCGCGGCGCGTCACCTTGCGATGGCAGGCTTTTACCCTGACGGGTACAGGCACCCCAACGGGTACAGGGACTTCGCCGAAGGCCGATCTCAGCTACTCGCTGCGATTGCGGGACGGTAACGGCCTGCTCTGGGCACAGGTGGACGGACCGATTCAGGCGCTCCGCTTCCGCGAGGGGGCCGGCGGCGCACCGTTCGACGTCTCCGAATCCACCTCAGCCTGGGCCTCCGGCCAAGTGGCGCTGACGGCAGCAGAGTTGCCACTCCCGGCCGACATGCCGCCGGGCCAATTCTACCTTTGGCTGCGGGTGTACGATGCTGCCACTCAACTGTCGCTGGAGGGGCAGACACCTGCTGGAGAGAGGAGGCCGGAGGTACGCCTGGCAACCGTAGCGGTTATGGCGAGCCAAGACATGGTGGACCCGGCCCGGTTCGGGATGACGGAAACGTTGAACCAACGCTTCGATGAGGTGACGCTGGTGGGGCGCAGCACCCTCCCCGAACAGGTGCGCCCCGGCGACCGCTTCGCGGTGGCATTGTGGTGGCGTGCGGAGGCAAAGGTGGATGCATCATTTGCCGTACGTCTCCGCTTAAGTGATGGCTCACACGGGGTCCTGGACACCAGAGAAGCCGAGATGCAGTCCCCCCGAGGCCCCTTGCGCGTCGGACAAATCGTGCGCGGCCAGTACCCGATGCTGGTAGCGCCGGAAGCGCGCAGCGGGGACTACGCTCTGATGCTCCAGGTTGCCACCGGGCAAGACTACAGCGCCTCCTACCGATTGGGCACGATCAGGGTCGTCGCACGTCCACATGCGTTCGAACTCCCCTCGATACCGTTAACGCTATCGCAGGAGACGATGGGTGACGTAGCCAAGCTGGTCGGTTACAACGTGGATAGGCGAGGCTGGAGAGATGGCCGCCTGGCCGTCACCCTGGTGTGGCAAAAGTTAACTGACCTGTCCTTATCCGAGCGCTACAAAGTCTTCGTCCAGGTACTAAACCGGGCTGGCCAGCTCGTGGCCCAGAGCGATGCCGAGCCGGCCCAGGGCCAGGTGCCGACCACCAGTTGGCTGCACGGCGAGTTCATCACTGATACCCACGTGTTACAACTGGCCGCCCCGGCGTCGGGGCCGTTGCAACTGATCGCGGGGATGTACGACCCTGACACCGGCCAGCGGCTGCCCGTGTACGACAAGGACGGCCAGATCGTAGGGGATCATGTGGTCCTGGACCTGGAAATTGGACACTGAAAGGTGGATCGTGTATCCTGCATCTTGAATTTTGCATCATGGGCTCCAAAAGTGAAACGCAATCCGGCACGAGAACGTGCCTTGCTGATTGGCATCTTTCTGCTCTCACTGGCACTGCGCGTCCTGGCGATAGACGTGCCCATCAACGTGGATGAAGGGCTGTGGATGCGCCGAGGCCCCGCTTTTCTGGCGGCGTTGCTCAGCGGCAACCTGGCGGAAACCTACCTACGCCATCACCCCGGCGTGCCCAACATGTGGCTGATCGGCACTGGCATGGCGCTGCGCTGCCTGGTACGCGATCGGTTCCCCAGTACGCTGGAGCTGGATCAGGCGCCGTCGCTGCTGGCCTGTAGCCAGATTCTGGCCGATCAGTCCATCTTCCCCATCAGCTTTTATGTGGTCGCGCGGTTAATGCAAGCAATGATCACATCGGCCTGCATGGCGGGATTTTACGCGCTCGCCCGCCAGTTGCTGGGCCGTCCCCTGGCGCTGAGAGCCATCGCCCTGCTCACGTTTGAGCCCTTCTTTCTCGCCTACCAGCGCTCCCTCACCACGGATGCTCTGCAAACCGACTTCGGCACCCTGGCGCTTCTTCTTCTGCTGCTCTACTTGCGCGGCGATGGCAGCCGCCGCCCGCTCATCACCTCCGGTGTGTTGATGGGGCTGGCCGTGGCGACTAAGGTTCTCGTCCTCTTCGCCTTGCCCGCCGTCGCTCTCTGGATCGCCTTGATGGAGCTGGGAGCCTGGCGGCCCGACTTTCCCCGCCGCGGCCGGGCGCGACAGATCAGGGACATGGCCTTGTGGGGCATGATCACCCTGGCCGTAATCTTCCTCATCTGGCCAGCACTCTGGGTCGCTCCCGTGCAGACGGTGCAGCGCTTCTACGCCGATCTGCTGGAAGAATCGGGCGGGCACAACCAGTTCTTCCTGGGGCAGTTCACCCGCTCACCCGGGCCGCTCTTCTACCCGCTGGTGCTGGCCTACCGGCTTTCGCCCGTGCTCCAGGTTGGGCTGCTGGCCGGGCTGGCCGCGCTGCTGGTGCCCCGCCTGCGTCAGCGCGTGACCCACATGCCCGAATTGGTCGCCATCACCCTGATCCCGCTCTTCGTGCTGGGCATCCTCTCGACCAACGCCACCAAGATTGACCGCTACATCGTCCCTATCGTGCCACCGCTGGCCCTGATCGCCGCGGTCGGCTGGCAGGAGGTCGCCGCCTGGGTCAGGGCGCTGGCAAGCCAGGCTCTCACATCTCCCCCTGGCTCCTTACTCACAAGGGTGGGTTTTCTGTGCCAGCATGCTCAGGCCCCGTTGGGAGACGCCAGGGGGAGGCTTGTGAGGGGTTCCCCCCTCCAAAGATCTCCTTCTTCAGCCTTTTACCTGCTCTTGCTTCGCTTGGGGATACTACCAAGGGCAGAGAAAGGGCAGGTAGAAAGCGAAAAGGAGAGGTTCCGTGGAGGGGGAGCTCTCCACACCTCCCCGGTTGCTCCCTTCAGGACAAAAAACCTGCTCCAGAAAGGTGAAAAGGAAGGCAGGGGAACAGCGAGGCTGGGCCTCTGCTGGTTCGCCCGCCCCGGCATGGCAGCGGCGGCCGTGCTGGCCCTGGCCCAACTGATCTTCCTGGTTCCTCACTACCCATACTACCTGACCTACTACAACCCGCTACTGGGTGGAACACGGGCCGCGCAACGACTGCTCATGATCGGTAACGGCGAAGGGCTGGATCAGGCCGCTCGCTGGCTGAACCAGGAACCCAACGCCCAGATGACCATAACCGCCAGTTGGTACTCGGAATCGTTCGGCCCTTACTACCAGGGGCAGACCGTTGACATTTCGGCTTTCAACACCTGGCCCTGGCGGACAGCCAACCGGGTGGTACTCTACATCAATCAATTCCAGCGTCAGGCGCCAGAAGCAAAGACCGTCGCCTACTTTGAGGCACAGCGATCGCTATACATAGTAAATCTACACGGCGTGGACTACGTGCGCGTTTACCCTGGCCCTGTGCCCTTGCCTGAAGACCTGGAACGTATCCAGGTGCCACTGACTCTGACTTTCGATGATCAGGTGCGTTTACTCGGCTACGATCTGGCTGCTCCCCAGGTGGCCTCCGGCGAGGACTTGACCATCACCTTCTACTGGGAGTTTCTGGCGACACCCCCAGAGGACGCTACCGTCTACATGGGCCTTCGCGACCCCCAGGGCAGCCGTTGGGGCCACTCGGACACGGCGCCGGTGGAAGGCTACCTGCCCCCCGGCTATCTAACCGCAGGCAGAGTTCTGCGCGATGCCCACCGGCTCACTGTGTTGCCGGGCACGCCGCCTGGCCGGTATCAGATCGAGATCGGCTGGTTCTCCCGCGCCCAGGGGCGAGCGATGGAAGCACACGATGCAGCAGGAAACCCTCGAGGCACTCACGCGGTGATCGGGGAGGTAGAGGTGATACGCCCCGCGAGGCCTCCTGCCCCAGGGAGATTAGAGATTAGAAAAGAATGGAAGAACGTGGACGTGGGGCCGCTACGCCTGCTGGGATACGATCGGCCTACCGGGCCGTTCCGGGCAGGCGAGGCGATTCCCCTCACTCTGTTCTGGCAGCGCCGCCAGCCGGGTGACGCACCCTTCCTCCTCTCGCTGCGTCTGCGCCAGGGCGACCAGGTCTGGCAGCGCCAGCAGCCTCACCCTATCAGCGAGGCATACCCGCCCGCCCTGTGGCAGGTGGGAGAGATCGTGCGCGAGCAGTGGCAGGCGTTGCTTCCCGCCCAGGTCACCGGCGGGCGATATGATCTCTCCCTTCTGGTGGCCGGCTCCGATGGCGGGCCGGTGGCAGAAGTGCCATTGGATCCGATAGACATCGTCGCCCGCACCCACGACTTCCAATCTCCAACCATCCAATCTCCACTCCAGGTCACCTTCGGTGACAGCGCCCGCCTGCTGAGATATGACCTCTTGCCGCAGCAGATCACCCCTGGCAACACCTTGACCCTGATCTTATACTGGCGAGCCCTGGCCGAGAT
>DAOUAJ010000348.1:0-4755 GCA_034433615.1 Anaerolineae bacterium
CCAACGCCGGGCATATTCCGGTCGCAGGCCGCGCAGCACGGTGTCAGCGTCACCCAGGGGGGAAAGCTGCATCTCCTCAATCGGTAACATGGACAGCCACTCGCGATCCCAAATGAGCTTCCGTCGGTCCAATAGTCCCGTCCACGAGGCGATGGACAGGCTGCACACCGCCTGACTCAACAGTTGCAGGTGAATGTATTCGCTGAGGGACATCCATCGCTGCACGCGAGGGAGCAGGTCAGGTTGCGTACGTTGCAGCCACAGGAAGCGGGCGGGCAGGTAACTGGGATGGATCACGCAGCCGGTGCGATCGTGCACGGCCTCCTCGTCCAGTTGTGCCTTCAGGGCACCGGCGTCCGGCGCCGGGCGGGTGTCAGCCCAGATGTAGATAGGCGTCACGGCGCGATCGTCGGCAACGCCCACCAGCGAGGAGGCCAGACTGCATGCGCTCACCGCAGCGATCTTCCGTTGCAAGTCGCCAGCCTGCTCCAGCACCCGATCCAGACACCCGACGACGGCTGCCAGCACGGTCTGGGGGTCCAACTCAGCCCCCCCATCGGGCGTGGTATGGATGGTGTAGGTGGCGTGCGCCTCTACACCGCTTATCTGACATCCCTGGGCGTCGAACAGCAAGGCGCGTGTGGACGATGTGCCGAAATCAAGAGCCAGAACCAGGGGCGCCAGCGCGTCTTGTACAGTGACAAGGGACATCGCTCTGTTGAGCTGGTCCGTCGGCCAGACGGGCATCTTCGACTTCCCCTCCAAAATGGCTGATAGCTAATAAAGGTATCCGGATCAAGCACATCAGCAGGACACCACGCCCCACGCCCCACGTACTTAAGTATAACAGAACAACCACTTTGGCAACAACCGACGGGCGTGTTAGAATGTGACGACACCCACACCATGCTGCGGCAGCCTGGCCGATTTTGGGCAGCTTTGCAGGATGGACCCCTCCGCCGGTGGATTTAGGAGAAGGAGGCCCTATTATCGCCGATTCACCCGCCCCACGAGCAAGAGTTAGATGGGTGCGGAACAAAAGTGTCCCATTCCCCGTCTATGATCTGCCCACATTGAGTAACTTGACGATGTTAGATCAACCTTGCTCAGACCTCCGAAATAGCAGCTGATAGCTGATAGCTGATAATTGTCGAGGTCAGGAGGATACCACGATGAGGCGTTGCCAGGTTTTGTACACTGCTTTGCTAACCGTGCTGCTGGTTATGATCTGTTCCCAAAGCTCCTCCGGCAGCACTCGATCGGAGGGCATGATGATCTCCAGCCTTGGCTCTACAACGGGGACTGACGGAAATGGTGGCCCCACGGGCCTCCAGATCCGCCTGAGCGAAGGTGCAGAACAACCGCAGGCACAGCCCCCCATCCCCCTGGCAGTGCCCACCCCCCTATCAGAGAGCGCCATTCAACAAATCCTGAGCCGCCTGCCGGCCCTCCAGGTTGAGGCCGAAGACGTGCAGTCGTTCGCCCTGCCGAAGGAATCGCTGTCGCCCCCGCGCGCCGGCAAGACCGTCGAGGAGCCCTTCCCACCCCCGGCCGCACCAGAAGCGCCCGAGGGGCCGGCCGCCGGCCCCCTGGAAGTGCTGCGCTACGCGCCGGAGGGGGAAGTCCCCCTGGCCCCTTACCTCAGCGTCACCTTCTCCCAGCCAATGGTCGCCCTCACCGCTCACGAGGAGCTGGCCGCTCAGGCGGTGCCCGTCCGGCTCAACCCGCAGCCACCGGGCACCTGGCGCTGGGTGGGCACCAAGACGCTGCTCTTCGAGCCGGAAGGCCGCTTCCCGATGGCCACGCGTTACACGGTGGAGGTCCCTGCTGGCATCACTTCTGCCGTCGGCGGCAAGCTGACGAAGGCGGTCACCTGGAGCTTCACTACACCGCCCCCTCAGGTCCAGACCTCTTACCCTACCGATGGCCCTCAGCGCCGCGATGTGCTGATGTTCGTCGCCTTCAACCAGCGCATTGACCCCGACGCCGTGCTCCCTACGATCAAAGTCACGGCAGGGGCCAGGCAATACCCACCGCGGCTGGCCAAAACCGAGGAGGTCGAGGCCGAGACGCTCGTGCGCCGGATGGCCAAAGATGCCGGCGAAGGGCGCTGGCTGGCCTTCCGGGCGGCTGAGCCGTTCCCGGCCGATACAGCCGTCTCCGTGATCATCGGCCCCGGCACCCCCTCCGCCGAAGGGCCGTTGCGCACGGAGAAGACTCAAGGCTTCACCTTCCGCACCTACGGGCCGTTGCGAGTGGTCGAGCATCGCTGCGCATGGAGCGACGAGTGTCCGCCTCTTACGCCATGGTACATCCGCTTCAGCAACCCGCTCGATGAGCAGACTTTCCAGGAATCAATGGTAAAGATCGAACCCGAAGTGCCCGGCCTGAAACTGGAGATCTTCGGCGATACCCTGAACATCCAGGGGCGTACGCGCGGTCGCACGACCTACAAGGTCACGCTGAGCGCGGCCATCCCCGACCAGTTCGGCCAGACGTTGGGCCAGGACCAAACCCTGACCTTCGCCGTCGGCTCCGCGCCCCAGACCATGACGGCCCCTGGCGGTAACTTCGTCGTCCTTGATCCATCCGGCAAGCCCACGTATTCGGTGTTTACCATCAACTATGGGCAATTGGATGTCCAGGTTTATGCCGTGCAGCCGGAAGATTGGCCGGCATTTCAGACTTATCTGCAAGAGTATTATCGTACGGATTCGCCACCGCCGCCGCCCGGCCGCCAGGTCCTCTCCAAGACCATCCCGGTGAGCGCCCAAGCGGACGAGCTGGCGGAGACGGCGATTGACCTCAGCCCGATGCTCAAAGACGGCTTCGGTCAGTTCGTCGTCGTGATCAAGCCTCAGCCGGGCCTCTTCGCCTCCCTCTTCCGGTTCTTACAACCGCAGCCTCTGCCGGTGGTTCGTGCCTGGGTACAGGTCACCCACATCGGCCTCGATGCCTTCGTGGACGCTGGCGAGATGCTCGCCTGGGCTAACTCCCTCTCGGACGGAGCGCCCCTGGCCGGGGTGAAACTGAGCCTTCTGCCCGCCGGCCCCACGGCAATGACCGATGAGGATGGCCTGGCGACCCTGCCTTTGCCCACAGGATCCGGCGCCAGCATTCTGGTAGCCCGCAAAGGCCAGGACACGGCCATCTTGCCCGAAAACACCTACTGGTGGGGAGGCGGCGGCTGGCAGCGCCGGGCAGTCCAGGATGAACTGCGCTGGTACGTCTTCGACGACCGCCAGATGTACCGCCCCGGCGAGGAGGTCCACGTCAAAGGGTGGATCCGGCGTGTGGGCGGCGGCAAGGACGGTGATGTGGGACCACTGCGGGGCGCGGTCTCTAAAATCTCCTATCGGGTGAGCGACTCGCAGGGCAACGAGATCTTGAACGGCACGCTACCCATCAACGTCCTGGGTGGCTTTGACACCGCCTTCACCCTGCCGGAGGCGATGAACCTGGGCTACGCCACGCTCTACCTGACCGCCGAGGGCGCGGGGGATCTTTATGGTCGCGAGTACGGTCACTCGTTCCAGGTGCAGGAGTTCCGGCGGCCGGAGTTCGAGGTCTCGGCCAGTGTCAGCGAAGGTCCTCACATCGTCGGCGGCTATGCCATCGCTTCCGTCACTGCCAAATACTATGCGGGCGGCGGCCTCCCCAACGCCGAGGTGACCTGGCAGGTGGCGTCGTCTCCCGGTCGCTACACTCCACCTGGCTGGGACGACTTCACCTTCGGCAAATGGATTCCGTGGTGGGGAGAGGTGTGGGCGGCGGCCTCAGGGCCTGTGTACCCATGGGCGCCCGGCCAGGCGCCCATCGTCGAGACCTACACCGGACGCACCGACGCCTCCGGCGTGCACCGTCTGCGTATTGATTTTGAGGCGGTGAGCCCGCCGCAGCCCATGAGCGTCAACGCCGAGGCCACCGTCATGGACGTCAACCGCCAGGCCTGGACGGCGGCGACGAACCTGCTGGTGCACCCGGCCGAGCTGTACGTGGGCCTGCGGAGCGAACGCACCTTCGTCGAGCTGGGGAAGCCGCTGGAGGTAGACGCCATCGTCGTGGACATTGACGGCAAGGTCATCCCTGGTCGCTCCATCGCCATGCGGGCGGCGCGGCTGGATTGGACCTACAAGAGCGGCACGTGGAAAGAAGAGGAAGTTGACGTTCAAACATGCAACGTGTCATCAGCCAAGGAGCCGGTCCGCTGCACCTTCGAGACGCCCGAAGGCGGCACCTATCGCATCACTGCTACCATCATGGACGATCAGGAGCGCAAAAATCAGAGTGAGATCACCCGCTGGGTGAGCGGTGGCAAGATGCCTCCCGCCCGCCAGATCGAGCAGGAGAAGGTCACCCTGATCCCGGATCGCCAGACGTATCAGCCTGGCGATGTGGCAGAGATCATGGTGCAGGCGCCGTTCTACCCGGCTGAAGGGCTGCTCACCCTGCGCCGTTCCGGCCTCCTCTCCAGCGAGCGCTTCACCATGGACGGGCCATCGCACACGATCCGGGTGCCGATCGAAGAGCGCTACATCCCCAACCTGACTGTTCAGGTGGACCTGGTGGGCGCGGCACCACGGACGGATGAATTCAGCTATCAGCTATCAGCTATCAGCCGCCTGCCTAAGCGCCCTGCCTTCGCGATGGGCAACCTCAACCTGTCGGTGCCGCCCCTGGCTCGCACCCTCTCGCTGGAGGTGACGCCGCGGGAGACGAAGCTGGAGCCGGGTGGCGAGACTGTGATTGACGCCG
>DAOUAJ010000349.1:0-1684 GCA_034433615.1 Anaerolineae bacterium
GGGGAAGTGGCTACCTGGATGCTGGAGACCATGGCGAATCCGACCAGCGGGCCGATGGAGAACTCCTTCGTGCCAATGGAGATAGAGGCGAAATAGGCGTTCCCCTGGCGGTCGAAGGCCACCACGGGATCGCCGCCGGAAACGCGATCCCCGCGCTGGTATCGGATCTGCTTTGGCCCTTCCCAGGTGACGCCGCCGTCAATGCTGACATAGGCGACGATGGCAGGGAGGTTGTAGTCAATCACCCCCAGGAGGAGATGCTCAGGATCTTGCGGGTTCACGGCCAGGTGAGGCTCCGTCTGCAGCGGCAGGTCGCCGAAGTCGCGGGTGACCAGCAGGTCCCGGCTGAAGGCGGGGGCGGGGCTGCGGTAGGGCACCAGGACGCCCGGACCGGCCTGTAGCGCTGGGCCTGGTTCCCTGCTCACCAGGGGGTAATCGAGCTTCTCCCAATCCAGGCGGGTCAGGGGGTCCCAGCCGGGGCGTTCCAACCAGGGACGTGGGTCAATGCCCTGGGCCATCAGCCAGCCAGGGCCGGAGAGCACGTTCTTGATCGGCCACATCAGGTTGATCATTCTCTCGTCGGCTTTAGGCCGATCGCCTGCCTTCAGCGGCTCAACAACGGGGCCCTGGGCCAGGAGCGGCTCCGACACAAGCAGTGTCAGTGCCAGTGCAAGGGCTATAGGAACAAAAGCGGGTGAGACTTTCATGCTTCCTGTCCTCCTCAATCAAGTGACCATCACCGCTGGAACGACCCGCAACAGTGCGCTGCACCATGAAGACACCTTGCCTTCAGCCGACCAACCACACCGGAAAACTGCGCGCGTGCCATCAACGGGGCGCGGGTGTTCCGTTCGTGCGGATGTGGTGTCACGCTCCTGCCGGGATTCTCTCACGGAGAATCAAGTTCGCAACAGGTAAAGCCCTCAGCTCTAACTGCGACAGGTCAATGAACTTACTGGCGTCTTCGATCTCAATACCAATAACCCGATTACTCGCGTCAAGGTCCAACACAACCCCAGGCGCGATTTCTTCGGATTCTGTGCTCGTTCCGTCAGCAAGTCTTATATAAAGCATGTCGCTATCTGGAAAGTATTCAAATACCATAGTTATCTCCTTCAAGGCCTGAAACGACGGTCGAAAAACGCATTATGCACCGTCTCGCCGTCAGATTCGGTTACAACCCGCAAGTATTTTCCAACCTCTGAAATCAGTGCCCAACGACGAATACGTCCGTTGGCTTGAACCACCGTGCGAATGGGATTGCTCAACACGTACTCAATCCATTCTGTTTTGATGTCAGGGCGGCGGGCCATGACGCTGGTTTTGAAATAGTTCGTTGTTTTCATCAGGCACAACCTGGTATTTCACGGGCAACAGGCTCTCAAGGCTGAGGTGCTGAGAGGCATCAAGAACCTCGATCCCTACGATTCTGTCCCCCTCGCCAATGTCCAACACAATATTCTCGGAGAGACGCCTGTTTATCACTGCCTGCTTTCGGTCATCCAGACGGATATAAAGCAGATCTTTCCCAACATCATACAGAATCTGCATTTTGACTCTCCCATTTCCCGTAAAAAAGGTATGTGCATCGATACGAATTTCCATCTCTGGTCAAATAACATGCTACAAAGTGTCCCGGTTCCGCCTCCACCAGGCTGGGGCGGGTGACCTCACATGTACCTTG
>DAOUAJ010000350.1:0-4708 GCA_034433615.1 Anaerolineae bacterium
AAGAGGGAAAGCAGAGGAGCAGAGGAGCAAGGGAACAAGGGAGAGGGCGAGGTTGTGCCAAGGGAGTGTCCAGATCGAGGAGCCAGACGGTGTTGGCGCGCAGGTAGGCCAGGGTGTGGCCGTCAGGTGACCAGCGGGGAGCGTGAGCACCCGCCGCGTCGAGAAGACGGAAAGGGTTGCCATCCTGATCGGCCAGCCACAGCTCAGCCTGATCCAGCGTCTCCGTGCCTGCGGGCATTCGCTCAACAGCGAGCCAGCGGCCGTCCGGGGAAGGTTGTGGCCGCCCCAGGATCCAACCAGGGCCGTCCAGCGTCTCAGTCAGCGTCAGACCTCCCAGGTTTGAGAGACTTCGGAAGTCTGAGGGAGCCGTCTCCATCGGCTGTAGCTCACCGTTCAATCCCAGATGGAGAAGGCCGGCCGGCGTTGAGAGAATGAGCGCATCTCCAGAAGCGGTCCATCCCAGCAGCGTCGCATGAACGCGCAAGGGCGACCCTCCGTGGTCGCCCCTGTGGTCGCCCCCCATCCACGCATAAGCATTAGCCAACAGTAAAGCTCCCAGGAGAAGGGGAAGAAGACTGGAGACTAACAGACGCAACAAGCGATCAGGACCCATACGTGCCTTTCCCTTCAGATTGCTCCTTGCTTCAATCCGGCTTAGCACTTCCAGCAGGGTGATCGCCGGGTGTTCTTGCGTGCCCTGTGGAGTGTGCAGGTGAATTGGTCATCGGCTTTTATCTTCAGATCCCCCTGAACATGCGCGGCAGCAGGATCGCCCGCGGCAGGCGACCTACCCCCCAATCACCTTTGACGGGAAAGAAGTAAAAGAGCAAGGCCCCAATGAAACGCATCGTCCCCCCGATAAAGAGCGCAGGGATGATGCCGATCCGATCCGAGATGGCGACGCCCATCAACGGAGCCACGAACGCGCCCATGTGCATCACCACGCTATAAAGCGCCGTGGCGCCATGCTTTTTGCCCTCGGGCAAGAGATCCAGGAAGATGACGCTGTGGCTCAGCCCCACGCCAGGGTTAAAGACGTTGATCGAAAAGCCGGCAAAGAGGATAAAGGTCAAGTTCGGCACGAGGCCGACCATGAACGCGTACGTCGAGGCCAACGGCAGTGCGATCAGTAACGTCTTGGCCTCGCCGATGCGATAAATGATCCGCCGCCACACCCAATACCCCACGACCACGCCCACGTGGGCCAACATGGTATGCAGGCCGATCCAGCTATCGCTTGCCCCCAAGGACCGCACAAAGAGGACGATGTACAACGGCCCCACCAACCAGGCCCCGAGATCGAAAAGAAATGTATTGATGATAATGCGCAAAAAGCGGGGATTCTCCTGCGCCGCCGTTCTGAGCGTCTCGATCCACGAGGGTTTGACCGCCAGCCTCTCCGCACACCCACGGGCCGACGGCGTCTGCTCGGTGATCTGGATGCGCGAGCAAAAATAGACGCTGATCACCCCCGCGACAAAGCCGATGGCGTACAGCCATTGATAGTTGTGAGGAAAAGTCCCTCGATCAAGCCACCGACCAAAGAGATAGGTGAGCGGCGCGATCGTCGCACTGCTCAGGATGTTGCGCCAGGCCAAGACGTTGGCCCGTGAACGAGGCGGAATCACATCGGAAAGCAGAGGGCTCCAGCCGGTGGAGAAAAAGACCGAGGGCGCCATCATGGCCACGAGGATGGTCACGGTGAGCTCGGGCACGTAGCGGGTTGTGAAAAAAGGCAGCAAGGGGATCAGAAGATACCCCACCCGCGCTAAAAACAGGCTGCCGACCACCCACGGCCCATAGTGTGTCTTTTTCTCCAGGATGCGCGCCGAGGGTAAAAATAAAAAGACCGCCACCAGCGAGGGGAGCGACGATAAAAGCCCCACCAACGTCTTGGAGCCGCCAGCGCGCAGCACATAGGCGCCGTTGAACGCCCCCGCCGCGGCCAGAATCCCAGCGAACACCACCTCGACATAAAGATAAAAGATACTTCTCTCTTCGGAGGTCTTGGGCCAGGCCCGGAAAACCTTGCTCCTGAAAAGCGCCAGGCATTCTTTGGCAATGAGCATCTTTCTCATAAAACATCCAGAATAAGCAGACCTGTGGGCGTTCACATACCCAATGGCGTAGCGATGAACCTCTCGCGCATACCAACTGCCACGGATCAGCAGGGCCAAGCTCTCCGAACAGGTACGGTGGCAGCTATGGCACCTATGCCGCTGCACCGTCACCATCTTCCTTCCCTCAAAGAACCAGCGGTGGCGGTCATAGGTGCCCCACTGCTCGAGAATGTTCCTGGGCTTCGTGATCTCCTGCTGCTGTCAACTAACGACAGGGTAGCCGCATAGCCCCTTTTTGTCAAGGGCGATCCCTACTTGCTACGAGGAGCTTTTTGGGACATCCTTCGGCTGCTTGTGGCCTGTATGGACCATGAGCCACACCCTTTGACGGAATCTAATCGACGCGGTAGAATGGTAGCTAGGAGAAGCGGACTTCTTTAAGTAATGTGGGAGATGATTTATGGAAAAAGCGATCACACAAGAATACTGGCAAGATTTCTATTCCTGGCTGATGACCAATGCACAACTCCTTCGACAGGGGAGGCTCTCGGAAATTGATGTGGAACACCTCGCGGAGGAGCTGGAGAGCATGGGGAGAAGTGAGAAACGAGCATTAATCAGCCGTTTGACCATTCTGCTGGTTCACTTGCTGAAGTGGCAGTTTCAACCAGCACGACGTTCCAAAAGTTGGCGTAATACACTGACGGTGCAACGAAGCGATGTACTGGATTTGCTTGAAGATAGCCCCAGCTTGCGTTACGAGCTGGAACAGCATATCGAGAAAGCCTACGAAAAGGCAAAGCTCATCGCTGAAGATGAAACGGGCATTGAAAAGGCTCATTTTCCACAGCGTTGCCCGTATTCCTTTGAACAGATCGTAGACCAGGAGTTCTTTCCGGAACAAGAGGAGCCCTCGACGGCTTAACCCACCCTTGGCTCGCCAGCGGCCTCCGGCTGGCGGCTTATTGGTGGAGAATCTGGACGGTGATGGGCAGGACGATGCGCTGCGCGGCCACGTCTGCCCCTTCGCCCGCGACGTTGACGCGCTGGCCGGTGGCCGGATCGTACATGCCCACCGAGAGAACGTACTCGCCGGCGGGCAGCTCCGGGCTCAGAGCCACCGTGTAATAGTCAGGAACCAGATCGCCAGGCCGCCACTGGCTAGTCGGCCAGGAGTTACCCAGAGGTGGGTTATCGCCCTGCCCCGTCAGTTGCCCCGCAGTGTCCAGCAAGTGCACGAAGACGGTGTAATCCCGATCTGGCGTGGCCTCGACCCGCCAGAACAGGCGCAGACGTAGGGTTTCCCCCGGATGCACCCGAACCCGACCTTTGCCATCGTTTACGGCAAAGCCGGCCAGCACCATCCCGTTCGCCAGCCGCGTCTCCATCGGCTGCGCCTGGCCGGGAAGTTGGCCGTGACGCGTGGCAATGGTCACATTGCCGCTCCCCGTGAACGAGGCCAGGTAGACCAGCGTATCGTCCTGGAAACGCCGCGGCACCACGTCGCTGTTCTTTTCTACGTAACGCAGGCGGGCGGCCGGGTCCCATACTTCAGAGCCACGGACCCAGCCCAGGGCTACGGCGTAGTCCTTCCCCGGTTCCAATTGCCAGTCTATGGTGTTGGCCCGCACCTTGACCACCTGGCCCGGCTGCCAGCGGCTGGTAGGATACCATACGAGAGTAGGCTGCGGGTATTCCGTAGCACCGACCAATTTCCCCGGCTCCTCGACCAGGTAGAGGACCAGGCGGTAATCTTCCTGTAGAGGTCGCAGCGCCTCAAAATACATCGAAAAATGAGGCGCCCGCCCCGAACGAGGATCAGCCTCATAGCCGAGGAGCTGAATCTCATCACCAAAGTGACCAGAAACCCGCGCGTCTGCTTTAACAGTATCCGGCAGGGTGAAATCGTAGAAGGAAGCGGGAAATGTTTGGGGAGGGGCTCCCCGTTTGAACAGCGCGTACCCGTCGTCGGCGGCGATCAACCCGAAGTTGCCACTTTCCATGAGTTGTCGGCGCAGATATGTCTGGATGTCGCCGTAGTTGTTCCCCGGGTAGCTGGCCACGTCCAACAGGGCGTATTCGCAGTCCAGGGAGTAAGGCAACAGGTGGATCTTCTGGCGGTGCGTAAAGTGTGGGTTCAGGTTATCCTGGGTGCAAAGGCTGGCGTCCGGCGGGATCAGTGCCGCAAATTGCGTCAGTTTGCGCTGGTGCGCTGTAATAGTAGGCCAATCGAAATCGGGATTAAGTGGCGTCCAGGGCGAATGACGCAAGGACCAGGCCGACACGAGCAACAAGATGCCCAGGGAGGCCGGCTGGACCGTCTTCAGCCAGGCCGGTCGCCGTGCTCGCGTCCGGGTCCACAGGTTGGCCAGCCCCATGACGGCGGCTGCGGTGGCGACCGGTATCAGGGCAGCTACGTATTGCCGACCAAAGTTGCGCATGTGAGGCGCATCGCTCAACAGATTGGCGGCCAGGTCAGGGACAGCCGGCAGCATGGCAAGGGGGCTCAATAGCGGCAGGCCGGCCAATGGCAACAGGTAGTCCACGTAGTATCTTCGGGCATCTGCGTCTAACAGATTTGAGATGCCGTACCCAACGACGGCCCCTCCGGCCATTTGCCGATAACGATTCAGATAGGGCGAGTAGCC
>DAOUAJ010000351.1:0-14817 GCA_034433615.1 Anaerolineae bacterium
TCGGCCACAAAGACGTGCGCACGACCATGATCTATACTCACGTTCTCCAGCGCGGCGGCCTGGCGGTGCGTTCCCCGCTGGACCTTTAAAGAACAATGAACAACCGGCGGGTTCCATCCAGGGGAAACAGGCTGTAGGTTGACGCGAATCGAGAGAGGAGACCCGGGTGGAACAAAAATGGTTCTGAGGGGGCCAGAACTCCCTGAGCCGGCGGAATCCACTGCAGCTCCTTTCCGGGATGAGACGAGCCGACAGGAACCAAAAACGGCCCTCGCCGGGACTTGACGGGAGCCGCTTTCTGCGATCTCCTATCGGCGGCCTTCGCGCCGCCTCTTCCGGCGTGGAGACCGGCCCACCGGTCGGTGCCATGTTCACCGCCGATGGTATTTTTCTTTATAAACTACCACAGTTTATATCCCGAACACTCACATTGTCAAATTCCGGCCTGACGGCGAACCTGCGCTTTTCATCCTCTCTCCGCCTCCCCCCTTCTCTCCCGCC
The DNA here is from genome assembly GCA_034433615.1 of Anaerolineae bacterium. Taxonomy (GTDB): domain Bacteria; phylum Chloroflexota; class Anaerolineae; order DUEN01; family DUEN01; genus DAOUAJ01. The sequence goes on from DAOUAJ010000351.1 coordinate 502, forward strand.
ACAGCTCCTCCCTCATCTCCCGCGCCCTCGCCGCGTCGAATGCAGGTACCTGCATATCAGTACTCCTGATGAGCCGAAGTCCTACGACCCCACCGCCACCGGCCCCAGCAGCACCCGATCGCCCAGGGGGTTGCCGGCCGCATCCGTTACCGGCAGGCGCACGCCCGTGGCCGGATCGTACAGCCCCACCTCCACCCCATAACGCCCCGGCGGCAAGTCGGCCGCGACGGGCACCTGGTAGGCGTCGGCCAGCACCTCGCCCGCCAGCCAGCCGGTGGTGGGATACGCCCCATCGCCCGGGACCCGATCTACCTGCCCGCGCACCCGGCTCTCGCCGTCCAGCAGGTGGATAAACACGGTCAGCGGCTGGGCCGACGGCCCGATCGCCCGCCAGTACAGCGTCAACTCCAATGTTCCGCCCGGCGCGGCCGGCTCGGCCACATCGTACCCCAGCAGCTCGGCCACATCGCCCAGCCGGACACCCACCGGATGCTGCATGGGCGGCACGTCGAACCGCCGCGGCCGCCCGGCCACGCGCAACGTCCCCAGCGTCGCCTCCCCCAGCACGCGCCCTCCCACCGCCTCCAGCGTCAGATGCACCGCGTATTCGCCCGCAGGCATCTGCGGGTCCAGCCGCCAGGGGTGGGTGTCCCGCACCACCTCGCCCGCCGCCCAGAGCGCAAAGGGATAACTGCCGTCCACCGGCGCCGCGCGGCGGACGCTCCACTCGCGGTCGCCATCGCGTAACGCCAGCCGCACGGCCGCCGCGTTCGGCGCATCGGTCTCCGCTCGCCAGTACAACGGCAACAGGACGATCCCGCCCGGCGCCACCTCGCCGCCGGAGATATCCGCGCCGAGCAGGGTCACCTCTCCCCAGGCTTGGGGCTCGATGGCAGCGCTGCCCAATCGCTCGACCGCGGGAGGCACCAGCGGCCGGATCACCTCGACGGCCCCCAGCGTCGCGTCGGTGCCCTGAGCCGCGCCGGCCGCATCCAGCCGGCTCAGGCGCTCCCCCGTGTCGGGATCGTATACCGCGACCTTCAGCGTGTAGGTCCCCGGCGGGCTGCCCACAGCCAGCGGCACCGCGTAGACGTTGAGCGCCTCTTCGCCGTCGCCCCAGTACGGCAACGTCAGATGGCGGTCGTTCAGCAGTGGGCGATCGTCCTGCCCCACCCGCTGGCCGAAGCGATCCTCCAGGTAGAGAGTGGCCTTATACGGCCGATCCACGGGCGACAGCCGCCGCCACGACAGCACGGCCCAGACGATCTTGTCGGCCGGCGTCACGCGGCGCCGCGTTTCCTCTAAGGTGCTGGTCGGCCCGCCGCCGCGCCCGCCGAAGGCCATCGCCGTGAGCTCCACCGGCCCAAAGCGCACACTGGCCGGCTCCAGCGCCGGCGCCAGCTCAAACTGCGCCGGCTGCGGCAGCCGGTACACGTCCACCTGATAGCCGCGGAAGGCTCGCTCCCCCTCCCGCGCGGCAAACTTGTCCAGCAGGAAGGAGACCGCGCCGCGTGGATCCGTATCCGACTTGAACCAGCGCACCCAGAAGAGACGCTCACGCCCGGCCGAGAGCTCGGTCAGCCTCTGGACGATGGTGTGGATGTCCACAAACAGGTAGCGCGCCGGGGCCAGATTGGCCGGCTCCGGCGGCGGCTCCCCCAGCCGGGCGTAGCGGGGGTAGTACACCCCCAGCGGGTAGGGCACGTCCATCAAGATCAGATCGTCGGCTGTGGCCGTCTCCTTCAGCCAGGCCGCCAGGCCGGCCGTGTCCTCGCTGAAGAAGCGCTCATCGAACTGGTCGGCGCGCACGGCCGGGACGACGAGAACCGCCAGCGCCAGCGCAGCGACCACGCCCAGGGGCCGCCAGACTCGCCACCACCCCGCCAGCGCGAGCCCGATCAGCGCGTAGAGCGCGGGGGTGACGAAGCTGATGTAGCGGGGATGAAACGTGGCCCGATCCACCAGGACCACGTAGTAGAAGGCCAGGCCGCCAGCCAGCCAGATCAGCAGGAAGAGCAGGCCCCGCGCGCCTTGGATTTTGGATTTTGGATTTTGGATTTCGGATTGACAGGAGTGCCAGAGGAACAGCGCCAGGCCGATGGTGCCGCCCACGGCCAGGCCCCACAGCCAGGGCATCCCAGCCATCAGCGAGAGCGCCGGCCCCAGCACATACTCGCGCGCGCAGTCCAGCAAATAGGCGCCCGGGCTGGGGACGGTCAGATTGGGGTTGCGATAGGTGGGAATCTGCCGCAAGGCGATGGGGACCTGCGGCAGAAAGAGGAGGCTCATGCCCAGGCCGGAAAGAAACGCCCGCTCCAGGATGCGCAGGCCCAGCCGCCGGGGTGCGCCCGCCGCGCGCAGCGCGATCCAGGCCTGCCACGGGGCCAACACGAACACGGCCGAGTAGTGGGTGAGCACGCTCGCCGCCGCCAGAACGCTATACCCTGCCCACCAGCGGCCATTCGCCATTCGCCATTCGCCATTCGCCTCTTCCTCCACCGCCCGCAACAGACCATAGGCCGCCCCCAACAGCCAGACAAACGTCACCGTGTACATGCGGGTCTCCTGCGCCTCGGCCAGGAAGAAGGGGGCCAACGCGCCAGCGCCCAGGGCCAGGACGCCCGCCGGCCGGCCACCTGCACGTCGCCCCAAGACATACAGGAGCGGTGCGCTCAACAGCCCGAAGAACGCCGACAGCGAACGCACGGCGAACTCAGAGCGGCCCAGCAGCGCCATCCAGAAGTGCAGAAGGTAGAAGTAGAGGGGGGGATGGATGTCCAGCTCCGGCGCTCCAGCGATCGCCACCAGAGGGCGACTGGCCACGTCTATGTTGCGCGCCTCGTCCCACCAGATGTTCTGGACGTCAAGGCGGTACAGGCGCAGAGCAAAGCCGGCCCACAACAGAATCCAAAAAGGCAATAAGGCAACAAGGAAATGAGGCAACGAGGACCTCGCCGTCTCGCCCCCTCGTCCTTTCGTTGCCCCGTTGTCTCGTTGCCTGACAGACTCACCGACTTGCTGATTCGCTGGCTCGCTAACCCGCCCCCAGGGCACGATAGACCTCCAAATGGCGCGCGGCGATGTCCTCCCACTGGAAAGCCTGGGACAACTGCAAGGCCCCGCGTCCAATGCGTTCGCGCAGTTCCGGTTCGGCCATGAGGCGCTGCACGGCGTTGGCCGCCGCCGATGGATCGTCCGGCGGCACCAGGAGCACGTTCTCCCCGTCCATCAGCCGGGGGATGCCGAGGGCCGTCGGCACCAGCGGCTCCCCTGGCGTCGTCGTGACGATGGGCAAGCCGTGCGCCAGAGCGGCCATCAGGCTTCCACGGCGAAAGGATGCGCCATCGCGATAAGGCAGGACGCAGACATCAGCCGCCAGCAGGTGCGCCGAGACCTCCTCTTCAGGGATGTACCCTGTCCAGCGCACGCGCGCTGCCATGCCCAGGCGATCGGTCAACTGGCGCACACGTTCCAGGTAGATCACATTGGTGGGATCGCTTGCTCCCACCTGGCCACCGACCATGATCAGGTAAGCAGACACACCCCGACGCACCAACTCGGCCAGGGTGAGCATCAGTGTCTCTCCCCCCTTGCTGGCGTTCAAGAAGCCGAAATAGCACATCAGTACGTCCTCTGGCCGCACACCCAGTCGCGCTCGCCAGGCGGCTCGATCATAATCGGCAGGAGGCTGTGCCTGGATGTTGCTGCCGATGGGGATCAGATCGAGGATTTTGATCCCTCCCGCTGATTGCAGGGCCTGAAAATCCGCCGCGTTCGTCGCGATAGCCACATCCGCCGCGCGGGCCAGGCGCAACACCACCCAACGGCGCAATGGGCCGGCTTTGGGAAAGAGATAAGGCACCCTGAGATCGTGAAAGGTGACTACCAGGTGTGGACGAACTTCGCTTTGCAGGAGCCGGGCGGGCGCCAGGTTGAGCGCCGGGTGCATACCGTAAGCTGCTGCCTGATACTGAATGTGCACTACATCGGGCTGGATCTCTCGTGCCGCATCCTGAAGAGCACGCCAGCTCCACCAACCCCAGCGCGACACGACAGCGTGTACCATCGGCTCTGCAACGTCCCGCTGGGAGCGCGAATGTTCAGCCGCGGCTGCTTTTGCCGTCAACACGTGGACTTCGACCCCCAGTGTCTTCAGTGCCAAACCCAGCTCACGGGTGTAATCTCCCACGCCGCCCTGCATGGGAGGATACTCGCCGGTCACCAATAACACTCGCATGATGCTATAACTCCTGGGCAGAGGAGGTCCGGAGGGGACGAAGTCCCCTCCGGAAAAGCTCTTTCAAGCCTTTTCACCTGCCAAGTGGAGCTTGAGGATGCCCCCCGAGGCCCCAACGGAGCAGGTAAAAGGCCTAAAAGGACCATTTTGCAGAGGGGAATTCCCCTCCGCACCACCCCTTTAGGGATACCTGTCCGCCTTTGAAGACAGGGGGGCGGAGGTGCCGGGTGCCTGGGAGAAGGATGGCAAGGCAGGTCAAGGGCTATGACGCAAACCCGTTCGCAACAAGGCCGCATAGGCTGCCATGCGCTCCCGGCGCAGGGGTCGCTTGTGCCCCACCAGCCACTTTGCCGCCTCCTCGCTCCATTGATAGACGTAAGTCGCTAACAAAAAAAGCCGCACCACCTCCGCGGCGAATCGGCCGTGATGTTTCCGAAAATAGAGCACTTTGGAGATGTTAAAGTGGATGTGTCGGGCAGCCACCACTTGTTCGCTCGATTTGCCCTCGTGGTGGATGACCTGTGCTGTGGGCAGATAGACAATGCGCCAGCCGGCCATGCGCGCTCGCCGGCACCAGTCCAGCTCTTCGGAATACATGAAAAAGCGCTCGTCGAAGCCCCCGATTTGCTCAATGGCCTCTCGTCGGGCCAGCAGACAGGCTCCCATCACCCAGTCCACGTCCTGCTCCTGGTCGTCCGGCCGGTCAGCCAGATGGTAACGACGCGCCACCGGGTTATCCGGCCACCACTGATGCAAGATCGTGCTTTCCAGGAAAGCCGTAGCCAATGTCGGGAAGCGCCGCCGCGAGGATTGTACCCGACCGTCAGGGTAACGCAACTGCGGACCGAGCGCCCCCACATCGGGGTGAGCTTCCATGTAGCGCACCATGGTCAGCAAGGCATCACCCACTGCCTCAGCATCAGGGTTTAAGAACAGCACGTAGCGGCCATGAGCGCAGGCTAACGCCTGATTGTTGGCCCGGGTGAATCCCACATTGACTGGATTGCAAATCACCTGGGCCCAGGGAAACTCCCGTGCCAGCACCTCCAGGCTATCATCGCTGGAACCATTGTCCACCACGATAACCTCGGCCTGCAATGCCCGGTCGGCTGCGCGCACGGCTACCCCTGGCGAGGCGGCAATGGACGCCAGACACCGCCGCAACAGGGGGGCTACGTTCCAGCTCACGATCAGCACCGAGAGGTCAACCACACGCACTTATCCTGAAAATGGCCCCCCCTGCGATGGGCGAAGGTCTCCTGACCGAGCCCTTTTTCGGGCCTTCGGCGATCAAGGAAGCTGACAGCTAACTGCTGACGGCTGATCGCTTTTCCGCGATGGGCGAAGGTCTCCTGACCGAGCCCTTTTTCGGACCTTCGGCGATCAAGGAAGCTGACAGCTAACTGCTGACGGCTAATCGCTTTTCATCCACCGTGGCGCCGCTGGCAACCGTTCTGCAAAAGACGAGGGTTAGAGGCAACGCCCCTAACCCTCGCCTGATAGCCGCGAATCGTCTACCAGTATCGTTCCACCACAAAGTCGGCGAGGTTGGCCAGGGCCGCCCGGGCGGGTACATCCGGCAGGATGGCCAGCGATCTTTTCGCCTGAGCCACAAAGTGCCGTGCCTCCTCTTTCGCTGCATCAATAGAATCCGAGTCCAGGATGAGCGCTATGGCTTCCTGTAGATGGTCCTTGCCGTTGACTCGCGCCTGTTCCAGGATACGTATCAACTCGGCCGCGCGGGGATCTCGTTGCAGGAAGTAAAAGACCGGCAACGTCACCGTACCCTGGCGCAGATCGCTGCCCACCGGCTTGCCCATCACCGCCTCATCGCCGGTAAAGTCCAGAACATCGTCCACGATCTGGAAGGCCATGCCGAAGTTATAGCCGTAGGCGCTCAACGCCTGAACATGCTCCTCGGGTGCTCCTCCGAGGATAGCACCTACTTCCCCCGTCGCCTGGAACAGAGACGCGGTCTTGGCAAAGATGCGGCGGTAATACTCTTCCTTGGGCTGCCGCCAGTTGAGTGTGGCAAAAAGTTGGCGGAGCTCGCCGTCGCAAATGGTCATCAGTGTGCGCGAGAAGATGCGGATCACGCGCTGGTTCCCGCTCTCCGCAGCAAAATCGGCTGCCATGGCAAAGAGATAATCGCCAGCCAGAACCGTGGCTCCATGACTCCAGGAGGCGTTGAGGGTAGGCAGGCCACGGCGCAACAACGCACCGTCAATCACGTCGTCGTGCACCAGTGTGGCCGTATGCAATATCTCTGCGGCGGCTGCCAGAGGGAGCACAGCGTGCATGTCACATGGGTGAACCTTGGCGGCCAACAAAGCCACGGTGGGCCGCAGCCGCTTACCACCGCGGAATACCAGCCCACTTAAGGCTTCAGCCACGGGCGGGAAGGCTTGTACCAGCCTGGAGCGCATCATCTCCTCAACCATGTTGAGCTCATCGCGCACCAGATCAAGGGCAGCCAGTTGCGTCAATGTTGCTCATCTCCCTGTTCGGAATTGTGGGGTTCTGCAGCGGCACAGCTTCACCTGGGTCAATCATCCCTCGCGCTGATTATTATTCCCGCATTTCGTCCAAAGGTCAATGATTTCTTACACAAATGGGCGCTCTTGGTGCGCGGTGTGAGTGACTGCCGCGCTGCTGCTGCATCCCCCTCAACGGCCATCTAACCTAAACAACCGCACGGCATTCGCCGTCGTCCGCTCCACTACCTCCGCCAGCGGCACCTCGCGCAAACGCGCGATCGCCTCGGCGACCAGGGTCAGCCACGCTGGCTCATTGCGCTGTCCACGATGCGGGTGCGGCGCCAGGTACGGCGCATCAGTCTCCAGTAGAAGCTGATCCAACGACAACCGAGGCACCAGCGCCTGCAAGCGGCGGGCGTTCTGGAAGGTGACCGGCCCTCCCAACGCGATCATGAAGCCAACCTCCCGCGCCGCCTTTGCCATCGCCTGATCGCCGGGGAAGGCGTGCAAGACCCCTCGCCAGCCGTTGGCCGGAGCAGGGTAGCGGGCAGCCCATGCCCGCAGCGTCGCCATCACCTGTGCCTGAGCTTCCCGGCAGTGGACGATCACCGGCAGGCCCAGCTCGGCCGCCAGCTCGAGCTGTCGCTCAAAGGCGATCTGCTGCTGGTCCCGCGGCGACAGGTCGCGGTAGAAATCCAGTCCGATCTCGCCGATGGCGACCACTTTGGGGTGCTGGGCCAGCTCACGCAGCTCGCTCAGGGCCTGGGGAGTGAGCGTGACCGCGTCGTGAGGGTGTGTTCCCACCGCAGCATAGATGTGAAGGTGATCCTCCACCAGAGCGATAGCCGTCCGGCTGGACTCCAGGTTGATGCCGATGGTGACAATGCGAGTTACACCCGCCTCCAGAGCTCGCTCGATCACCTTCTCGCGATCAGGGTCGAATTGTGGAAGGTCGAGATGAACGTGAGTGTCAGTCAGCAACAAGCTCCTACGCCTCCCCAGCGATCTCCGCTAACCTTTCTCTCACGAAACCAAGAAAATATCGCAAAGCTTCCTCAGGGGAACCGCCAATGAAACTGCTTTCCACATTGTCTTCCCGACCATTATGAAAGTGCTTGGGAAAGGTTGGGATATGACTCCATCGAGTGTGAGGCGCGTTATCATGGCGATACAGCGAACCATTGATGAAACGTCGCTCCCAGTGAAACGAGTAATCGCTTCGCCAAGAGTACCACACGTCAACAAAACTGCCATCAAAGAGGTAGATCCGCAGTTTCCTGATCCTCCTGGCGGGAGAAAGGACGAATTCCGTCCTTTCCACAATGTCTCGGTATTCAGAAAGGGCAATTTCGTTGAGTGTAGTCCAAGGAGGGACGATCATCCTGATAGTTCCTCGGCATCGAGGGAATGAAGGCACTCATCTAAATAGATCAGTTCATCTTCTAAATTGGTAAACTCGATATAATCTTCCCAAGTCGGATGCTCTAAGATTTCCCCCTGTTCAATTCTTCTCTTGAGTTCTTCAGACGAGTTCACTCCGTAGCGGGAGAGCATCTCGAACCGCTCGGCCATTAGCAAGCGTTTCTGCTCCCGCAGGTAGGAAGCGAAGCTTTCTCTCAGAAGAACCTCTTCAGATAGCCCTAGCCTTTCAGAGGCGTCTTTCAAGACAGACATCGTCTTCATATCTCCCATCCTTGTTTATGAACCTGCTGTCAACCCGGCCAGCTTCAGCCCATCGTTCAGGATCGCCGGCACGGCGTCCTCCCGCGTGGTCTCCGTATACACCCGGATGATAGGCTCAGTACCCGAAAGACGGATCAAAAGCCAGCCGCCGTCTTCCAGGTGGAATTTGAACCCGTCTGTGGTGTCCATGCCGGTCACGCGCAGGCCACCGATGCGCTCCGGGCGCGCGTTGATCACCCGCTGGCGCACCGCCTCCCGTTCTTCGATCGGGAACACCGTGTCAATGCGATCGTAATAGTGCGGCCCCACTTTGCTGAACAGGAACTCGATGAGCTGGGTCACCGACTTGCCGGTGCGCACCATCAAATCCAGTAAGTAAAGGCCGGCCAGGATACCGTCTCGCTCGGGGACGTGGTTACGGAACGCGTACCCGCCGCTCTCCTCGCCACCGACAAGCGCATTCACCTCCACCATTTTAGGTGCCACATATTTGAAGCCCACGCCTGTTTCATATACGGGCACGTCATAGAGCCGCCCCAACTCATTCAACATCGAGGTGGTAGACAATGTTTTCACAATCGGGCCACGCTCGCCGCGCACCTCCAACAGGTACAGGGCTAACAGTGCGTAAACGCGTAATTGATCCACAAAGTTGCCCTGCTCGTCCACCACGCCCAGGCGGTCGGCATCGCCGTCCGTGATGATGCCGACATTGGCCCCCACCTCACGAACCTTCTCCATGCACGGATCCACGTTAGGGCGGATGGGCTCAGGCCGGCCCATCTCTGGGAAGATGGGGTTGCGCTGGTTGTGAATGGAAATAATGCGTGTCTGACCACCACTGATCAGCCGCTCGAACCAACCGGCGCCGTTACCCCACATGGCATCGGCAACGATGGTAAAGCCGGCCTGGCGAATAGGCTCTATGTCAATCAGCCGATGAAGCTGTTCAATGTAGGCCGGCGCAGGATCAAAGTATTCGACTAACCCTCTCTCCAGCGCCTCGTCCAGGCTCATGCGCAAGACCTGATCGGACGATGGAATGGCCGCTTCGATTTCCAGTAACCCCGCCGGGTCCACCGCGCCACCGGTTGGCCCACGCACTTTGAAGCCGTTGTCCGTCGGCGGATTGTGGCTGGCCGTGATGTTGACAGCTCCGGCTGCTTGCCGTGCTACCACGCTGTACGAGATAGCCGGCGTCGGAGTAGCCGTCCGCGTGAGAAAGGCTCGAATACCGTTGCCCGCCATGACTTCCGCCGCGGCTGCTGCGAAGTACTCCGAGGCGAATCGCTTGTCATACCCAACTACTACGCCGCGGTCTGCGTAATCGTGATGCTTCAAATAAGTTGCGAACCCTTGAGCGCAGCGCCGCACGTTCGCAAAAGTATAGTCATCGGCGATGCGTGCCCGCCATCCATCTGTGCCGAAGCGAATGGGCGTTTCCATTGTGTTTCTCCTCCACCCATCACTCAACTTTTCTGCCAGTGCCGGTCACCTGAGCAGCTTACGTGACTACTGGATCTTGCTCGCTACCAGTGTCACTACTTTTTCGGCCAATTGAAGGGCTTCCTGGGCTTCGTCCGCTTGATACACCTGAGCCGGGACCCCGCCAGGCAGGCCGTTGGGATAGCGCGTAGGGACGGAGTACCTCTTCAATAAAAGAGTTCTGCTCGGCCTGCATCTGAACACCTAACCTCTACAATCCGTTCGTCTCCCCTTTTTCCGCTGCGGTCTCGTTCTGCAACCCGGCGTGTAATTGACGCTCCAACAAAGCGACGAACTCTCTGGCCAATGCCAGGGCTTCCCTGGCATCCCCCTCGGTGATGCGAGCATGGAAATCATACCGCGCCTTGTTACGTAGCTCAAGCTGCACGTTCAGCCGGTGCCCTTGCTCAGGGGCCACCAGGCCGGTCATCACGTAGTGCCTGCCGAACATCTGCACCACACCACCATGGCTACCGGGGATCCTGTCCAACTCGACCAGGTAAAGCAGGCCTTTGATGCATAACTCGGTACTGTTGTAAGCTGCGTCCACCGCCAGGCGATAGTGTCCGCCAGCCGAGGCGTCCTCAGCCGAGCTCAGGTACTCCTGAGCCAGACCCAGGGCAGCCTCCGCTTCTTTGTGGCGCAGGGTCTGCTCGGGCATGCGGTAGATCTCCTTTCCCCGGCGGATGCTGTCGTACAGAAAATACGACTGAGGGAACCGCAGATCGTCAATACAATAAACCAACGGCTCCACGCTTTCGCCCCATTGCAAGGCGGTCTCAAAAGAGGCCACAGCACAGGCTACCGATAGCTCCGGCAAACGGTCCGTGCCGAAGACCAGCACGTCTATGTCGCTCTCCGGACGGTCTGTCTCATCCTGCGCGCTGCCGAAGAGGATGATCCATGCAATATGATCTTTCGCCGGGCTGGCGAGCAACCTGGCCGTGAAATCGTCCAGCGCCTGCTGCTTCGTCTTCGAGACCACCAGGCAGCACCTCTCCCGTTCACTCGTGGTTCCGCGCCGCCCGTTGGAGAGCCGCTAAATCGGCATCCACCATCATTCGAACCAGCTCCCGAAAGCTGACCGTGGGCTCCCAGCCGAGCACCCGCCGGGCCTTGCTGGCATCTCCTACCAGGAGGTCCACCTCTGCCGGCCGATAGAAGCGGGGATCCGACACCACGTAGCGTTCCCAATCCAGGCCCAGATAGCCGAAAGCCTCCTGGCATAGCTCGCGCACCGAATGGGTCTCTCCGGTGGCGATCACGTAGTCGTCCGGATGATCTTGCTGGAGCATCAGCCATATGGCACGCACATAATCTCCGGCGAAGCCCCAGTCCCGCCGGGCGTCCAGGTTGCCCAGCCGCAGCTCGTTCGCCAGGCCGAGTTTGATCCTGGCTGCCCCGTGCGCTACCTTGCGCTCCACGAACTCCAGCCCGCGCCGCGGGGAACCGTGGTTGAAGAGAATGCCTGACACAGCAAACAGGCCATAGCTCTCCCGGTAGTTCACAGTGATCCAGTGACCGTACACCTTGGCCACGCCGTAAGGGCTGCGCGGGTAGAAAGGCGTCGTTTCCCGTTGTGGCACCTCGCGCACGTGGCCAAACATTTCCGAGCTGCTGGCCTGGTAGAACTTGATGCGCGGATCCACAATGCGGATCGCATCCAGAATGCGCGTCACCCCCAGCGCGGTGAACTCGCCGGTCAGCACGGGCTGCTCAAACGAGGTCGGGACGAACGACTGCGCCGCCAGGTTGTATACCTCATGCGGGCGGTGCTGCTGCAGAATGCTGATGAGCGAAACTTGATCCAGCAAATCGCCCTGGACCAGGGTAATCTGATCCTGGATATGACAAATGCGGTCGAAGTTCACGGTGCTGGTACGGCGTACCATCCCGACGACTTCATATCCTTGTGTCAACAGGAACTCGGCCAGATAAGATCCATCCTGGCCGGTGATGCCGGTAATCAGTGCTTTGGGCATGTCCTCACCATCATGATCATGCGTGGGCGGGCGCTCGAACGCGCGCCCGCCACTCGTCTAACACATCGCGCAGGCTTTGCTCCAACGGGATACGCGGCTCCCAGCCGGTGCGCTGACGAAAGCGCGAGGCGTCCGCCACCAGCCGGGGCACCTCGGAGGCGCGCGCCCGCTCAGGGTCTACGCGCACCTCGATGTCCTGGCCAGTGAAAGCGATCAACTGACCCAGCAACTCCCTCACCGAATACGCCTGGCCGGAACCCACGTTGTACACCTGGCCCGGCTCCCCGTCGGTCAGCGCCAGCCGGTAGGCCCGCACCACATCGCGAACGTCGCTGAAGTCCCGCCAGACATCGAGATTGCCCACGTACACCACCGGAGGCCGGAGGCCGGCTTCCACCTCAGCCACCTGCCGCGCAAAATCGGGGACAACAAACCCCAGCCGCTGCCGCGGGCCGATGTGGTTAAAGGGGCGCATGCGCACAGTAAAGACGCCGTGAGCCAGATAGTATTGTAGCCCCAGGAAATCCTGGGCGATCTTGCTCACGGCGTAGGGGTTCAGCGGTCGCAGCGGCGTATCCTCGGTCACCGGCAACTGGTCGGGTCGGACCAACCCGTACTCCTCACTTGACCCCACCACCAGCACCCGGCTGTCCATCTTCAACTGGACGATGGCTTCCAGAATATTCAGTTGAATCCGGATATTGGTCTCCAGCGTTCCCCATGGGTCGCGCCGGGAGAGGGCGGGGAGGGGCTGCGCCGCCAGATGAAAGATATAATCCGGTCGAACTTCTTCCAGGATGTAGGCGACCACATCGAGCCGGGACAGTTCTGCCGGGTACAGCGTCAACCGTTGTCGCAGATGGGCGATATTACTCGTGTCGCCGAAGACCGTACCCGCAACCTGCCAGTCAGTCTCGGCCAGAAGAAGCTCAGCCAGGTGACTCCCCACAAAGCCTGAGATACCCGTGATGAGCGCCTGTACCAACGTTGCCTCCTGGCCGTTGATCGTCCGCTAATGGTGGTTATTATACCCTATGACCTGTTTCCATCGCAAGGCGAATAAAGCGGAAAACGTGAAACATGATGAGATCGTCCGTTGCCGGCCATCAGCTATCGCCCATCAGACATAGGTGACCCGTTCGCTGCCATTGGCAAGACAACGCGCACGGTGGTCTGCTGGCCAGGGACGCTTTCGATGGTCAGCTTACCCCCATGCAATTCGGCGACGCGCCGGGCGATCGCCAGCCCCAGCCCCGGGCCTTGCTGCTCATACCGCCTGCGCTCGAATTGCACATATGCGTCCACCCCGGCGATCTGCTGAGGGGTCATGCCGCGGCCCCGGTCGGTGATGGTGATGACCAGGGTGCCCTCGTCGGCGATGCGGCTGCTGACCTGAACCGGCGTCCCGGCCGGCGAGAACTTAAAGGCGTTCTCGAGCAGCTCTTCCAGCATGAAGATCAGATACGACTCGGCGACCTGAGCCGGCCCATCCTGCAAATCCAGAACCAGATCAGCGTTGCGTTTGGCTTCCAGGGCCTTCTGGCGCGCCACGTTCTCGATGAACAACGCTGTCGAAGTCACGCGGCTGCGCCACAGCGCCTGGACTTGCTCCGGGTCCCTGGCGATCAACTCCAGTTCGGCATACAGCAGGAACTTCTGGACCAGCCGGTACAGGCGCTGGCCGGCGCGGTGGATGCTCTCGGCGATTCCCCGGATTTCGTCTGGTGGCAGCGTGGCGTAGTCTTCGATCAGGACAGATGAAAAGCCCAAGATGCCGGTGAGCGGCGTGCGCAGTTCGTGGGGCAGCATCCGGGCCATGCTCTGGCGCAGCTCGTCCATCTTGCTCTGGAAGTGCCGGACCACCGTGGCCCGTTTGGCCAGGCGCGTGGCGATGGCTCGGAGCACCTCGTCGCGTGTGAAGGGCTTGGTGAGGTAATCGTCAGCGCCCAGCGCCATGCCAGCGCGCAGGTCGGCCGGAGTGGCCTTAGCCGTGAGGTAGATAAAGGGGATGATGGCCGTAGTCGGGTCCTGGCGTAGTTCCCAATAGACCCCGTAGCCGTCCAGTTCAGGCATCAGGATGTCGCACAGGATCAGGTCAGGCAGATGCTCTTGTGCCAATTGGACGCCGCTGTGGCCATTGACCGCGCTGATGACCTTATAGCCCTCGGCTTCTAGCAGATCCACGAGGTTCTCTCGGATGGCTTCGTCGTCCTCAATTACGAGGATGGTGCTCATATCTCTTCCTGATCGAAGTGTGGTCACAGGGCGGGCTGAAGCCCACCCCACATGGGTGTGGCGCGGCCTTCAGGCCGCACACGGCAGGCTGAAGCCCACCCCACATGGGTGTGGCGCGGCCTTCAGGCCGCACACGGCGGGCTGAAGCCCACCCCACATGGGTGTGGCGCGGCCTTCAGGCCGCACACGGCGGGCTGAAGCCCACCCCACATGGGTG
>DAOUAJ010000352.1:0-13090 GCA_034433615.1 Anaerolineae bacterium
ACGGCACCTTCGACCTCAGCCCGGAGATCATCGCCCACATCAAGGACGGCACCACCCTGTTCGGCATTGATCAGCAGCCCTTCCTCCAGGGCTACGGTTCGGTGGCTATGCTGACCTTGGCCAAGCGCTACGGGATCCTACCGGCGCTGCCGGTGACGGCCACGGGGCCTGGGTTCGTGGACGCCAGCAATGTGGACTTCGCGGTGGATCCGAACCGACCAGTCAACCTGATCTTTGTCCAGCATGCCCTCTGTGCCTGGGACTCCTTCTGGTGCGTGGTGGAGAACGGCATCCGCCAGGCGGCCACCGAGATGGGCGTGAACGCCACGATCCTGGGTCCGGACAAGTTCGACCTGGAGAAGGTGGCTCAGCTCATTGACCAGGCAGTGGCGGCCAAGCCCGATGGGCTGGCGGTGACGGTGACCGACCCCGACCTCTTCCGCGAGCCCATCCAGCGGGCGCTGGATGCCGGCATCCCCGTGGTGGCCTACAACGCCGGTTCCGGCCCCATCGAGGACAAGATCGCCTACCTCACTTATCTGGGCCAGGATGAGTATCAGGGGGGCTACCAGGGCGGCCTGCGGCTGGCGGCCCAGGGTGGCAAGCAGGGGGTGTGCATCAACCACCAGGTCGGCCATGTGGGTCTGGACAAGCGGTGCAAGGGCTTCACCGATGCTCTGAAGGAGAAGGGCATCCCCGCCGAGGTGTTGGCCATCACCAATGACCCGGCCGAGTCGCAGACCATCATCAGCGACTACTACACCGCCAACCCTGACACCGACATCTTCCTCACCCTTGGCCCCAACGGCGCCAACCCCTTCTACGCCTTCCTGGAGGCGGCCGGGCTGAAGCCGGGCGATGTCATCCACGGCACCTTCGACCTCAGCCCGGAGATCATCGCCCACATCAAGGACGGCACCACCCTGTTCGGCATTGATCAGCAGCCCTTCCTCCAGGGCTATGGCTCAGTGCAGGCGTTGATGCTCAAGGTCCGCTACGGCATCAGCCCGGCGCTGCCGGTGACGCCGACCGGGCCCGGCTTCGTAGATGCGAGCAACGTAGAGATCGTAGAGGCGCTGGCTGGTAAGTATCGGTAAACTGGAAGTTCCTGGGAGTGGGGGCGGAACATGTCCTGCTCCCACTCCGCTCTTATCCGCCGACCCCCCGAGATCAGGAGGATGACGGCATGAGCACAGCCGCCGTCAGGCGAGAAACCCAACGTCGTCTGATATTCGAATCCCCTATCGCAGGCCCATTGATCACCCTGCTGGCTGTTTTCATCATCTTTTCGCTCTTTGTCCCGCAGTTTCTCACCATGCGGTCTATCTCGGGCATCGTTAACGCGGCCACCCTGAGCGGGGTGGTCACTATCGGTGTCACCCTGCTCATGATTGCCGGGGAATTCGACCTCTCCGTTGGCTCGCTGATGGCCATCGGCGCCTTTCTGTATGGCCTCAACACGATGAACGGCGGCAACCCTCTGTGGGCGCTGTGCCTGGGCCTGCTTGTCCCTGCCCTGCTGGGCGCTCTCAACGGCCTGATCCTGATCCGGACCGGCATCCCTTCCTTCATCGTGACCTTGGGCACGCAGTTCATCTACCGGGGGGCCCTCTGGGTATATTCGACGGGCCAGATGATCCAGACCGTCGAGCACATCCCCATCTACGACATCCTCAATGGCCGACTGGACTTCATCGCCAACATGGTCAAGGAGGCCAATTTCCGCACTGCCGCTTTGTGGTTTGTGGGGCTGGCCTTGCTCTTCCAGTATCTCCTGGCCCGCACGCGGTTTGGCAATCACGTTTTCGCCACCGGCGGCAATGCGAGCGCGGCCGCTGCGCAGGGCGTCAACACAAGGCAAGTCAAGCTGATCTGCTTTATCCTGTCAGGAATGCTGGCCGGCTTTGCGGGCATTCTGCTGTTCAGCCAGTACAAGACAGCCCGGATCGCCACCGGTGCCGGGGAGGAGCTCAAGGCCATTGCCTCGGCAGTGGTGGGCGGCACCTCGCTGAGCGGGGGATCGGGGAGCATCATCGGTGCGCTGCTGGGCGTGTTGATCATCAGCACACTGCGCACCGGCGTGGTGCTGGCGGACCTGGTTCCCGCTGACAACTTTGAGGCCATCGTGGGGGCAACGATTGTGGGTGCTGCCATCTTCAACAACTGGATCCGCAGCCGATCCTGAGGAGGGGGGCATGGGCAGCAACGGGCAAGACACGCCCATCGTCCACATGGAGAACATCGTCAAGCGGTTCGGCACGGTCGTTGCGCTGGACGGCGTGGATTTCAGCGTGGGCCGGCAGGAGGTCATGGCCCTCCTGGGGGACAATGGGGCGGGCAAATCCACCCTGATTAAGATCCTGATGGGGGTGCATACGCCGGACAGCGGGCAGATCTACTTCGAGGGCAGGCCGGTCCAGATCCGCTCGCCGCGCGAGGCCCGCGCTCTGGGGATCGAAGCCTGCTACCAGGACCTGGCCCTGGTCAATCAGATGAGCATTATGCGCAACTTCTTTCTGGGGCGCGAGATGGTGCGCCACTTCGGCCCGATCCGCTGGCTCGATGTGCGAGAGATGAAAGCTCTGACCCATTCGGCGCTGCGGGACATCGGCATCGAGATCCGTTCTGCCTCGGAGAAGGTGGAAAGGCTCTCCGGTGGCGAGCGGCAATCCATCGCCATCGGCCGGGCTCTCCACTTCGGGGCCAAGCTCCTGATCCTGGACGAGCCCACCTCGGCCCTCTCGGTCGCTGAGACGCGCAAAGTGCTCACGTATGTGCTCAACGCCAGGGAGCGGGGACTATCGGTCATCTTTATCACCCACAATATCCACCACGTATACCAGGTGGCCGATCGTTACACCATCATCCGGCACGGCAAACTGGTCGGAACCTACAACAAGGGTGAACTGACCCAGGATGACATTGCCGATTTGATCACGGGCATTCGCGAATATTGACGTTGAGAAACGCCCCGTCAGGCTTTGTGAGGCGAAGGTGGAAGGTGAAACGTGATGTACTCTATATTCCGTTGCGAATCGCGTGTGCTATACTATATTTGAGATACCCCATGCAGCACACGTAAATCAATCAAGGAGATGAAGATGTTACCAAGAGAAGCCCCTGAAGGGCTGCTGGCGACTGAGCAACCTGATCTGTTCTTTGAAGACAACACTGTCGGCCGTTTGAAAAAAGAAGTGTGGGACGCCAGCGATGCTGAGATTGATGCCATTCTGGCCGAGTATGGCATCCCGTCGCCTATCGAGTGGGCTAAGCCGGGTTCGTACATCCAGACGACGGTCCGCCATCAGCTTGAAGCCAATCGTCGCAAAAACGACATTGTCTTCATTCCGGTTGGCTGCACCGAACTGCACGGGCGCCACACGATCAGCGCAATGGACACCTTCTTCGTGAGCGCGATCGTTGAGGGTGTGCGGCGCTATACGGCCAAGCGGGGCGCGCCGGTGAACCTGGCACTGCCACCGCTGAACTATGGTGCTCACCCGTATCATCACGTAGGCATGCCTGGCACCGTGATCGTGCGCGAGACGGTTGTGCGCGAGTTGATGATTGACGTGATGCTTGGGCTGTGGAACGATGGCTTCCGCAAGCAGATCATCATCAACAACCACGGGCAGTTATGGGTGCTGGAATCGGCAATTCAAGAGTTTCAAAAACGGTATCAGCTTCCGGGCATCTTTCGGGTGATTGACTGGCATCGGGCCGTGCGCGAATTTTTCCGCACCACGGACCGAGGGGGCAAGTGGGACACGCATTTCGTCCATGCGGACGAGTCGGAGACCTCTCTGGGGCTCCTGCTCTTCCCCGAAATGGTGGATATGAGCTATGCGGTAGACACCGAGGGTAAGAGCTACTTGCCGGACGGCCATTTTGATAAGTCGGTGGACCCCTTCGGCCGGCCCAGCCGCTGGTCAGAAGGTGAGGGTCACTTTGCTATCGAGATCGCAGCCACGCCGGAGGGAGTGGTGGGCAAGGCTACTCATGCAAGCGCAGAGAAGGCCAAGCGGCCTGTGGCTGCTATTCTGCGCTACCTGACACTGGTTAACGACCAGATCCTGGAAGCCTTTCCACCTGGCAAGGTGCCACCGGTGGAAGAGGTGACGCTACGCACCGAAGCCGAGATGGAACCTTTCCTGCGTGAACCGCTGAGCAAAGGCTGGAAGCCAGTTTACGCGCTGCCGCGTATCGGCCAGATCAACGAACCGTAAGCGGTCACATCAATCGGAACGAGTAACAAGGTGACGCCTTGTTACTCGTTCCTTTGCTCAGAAATCGGAGAGAACCTCCGACCATGAAACTCAGCATCGTCCTTTCGACCCACGCAGCCCAGTTTCAGGCCGTAGCTTTCAAGGGCGACTTCCAGGCCAACGTTGCGAAGATTGCCAGATGGGGTTATGAGGGGGTAGAACTGGCTATTCGTGATCCCAGGCTGATCAACGCAGACGAGATCGCGCGCGTGCTGGAAGGATATGGCCTGCCAGTCCCGGCGATCGGTACGGGCCAGGCCTGGGGTGAAGAGCGCCTTTCCTTCACCGATCCTGACCCGGCCATTCGTATGGCAGCCATCGAGCGCGTTAAATCGCACATCCCCTTTGCGGCTCGCATGGGCGCGTTGATCATCATCGGCCTCGTGCGAGGCATCCTCCAAAGGGAGGTTGACCAGGCTCAGGCGATGGTGTGGCTGGTGGCGGCGTTGCAGGAGTGCTGCAAAGCAGCCGCGCCACACAAAGTGCGGCTGGCCCTGGAACCCCTCAACCGCTATGAGACGCCGCTGGTCAATACCGTAGCGCAGGGGCTGGAGCTGATAGAGTGGGTGGGCGCGGACAACCTGGGCCTCCTGTTAGACACCTTCCATATGAACATCGAGGAGCCGTCCATCGAGGGCAGCATCCGGCAGGCTGGCGACCGCCTCTTTCACTTTCATGTGGCCGACTCAAACCGTTGGCATCCTGGCGCCGGGCATCTGGACTTTCGGTCAATCTTGGAGGCGCTCTTTGCCACCGGCTATGAGGGATTCGTGTCAGGGGAGTTTATGCCGTTGCCGGATGCGGATACAGCAGCACAGAAGGGCATTGCCTGGCTGAGAGCATGCCTGTCCTGAAAATAGCAGTCAGCGATTAGCGATCAGCGATTAGCTACTCTGGCTGAAGGCTGACGGCTACTTGTGGCCCGCATGGGCTACACCCTTCTGAACGACGAAGGGTGTAGGCTTGCTTGTGGCCCGTATGGGCCATGGCCCGCACTTGTGGTCTTCGCCTTTCAGCCTGTCCCCTCGGGCAGAGCCCCCTCGGGGCGAAGCCTGGCCGACAGGCCAGGGAAGACCACGGGCTAAAAGCTGACAGCTAACTGCTGACGGCTGACCGCTTTATGCAACACGCCCCACGCTCCACGCCCTACGCCCATCTTCATCCTTGCCGAAACTCATTCAAAGTTCTCACGTACACTTCCGGCATACCAATATCGAATCGCCGGCCTTCCACTTTGTGCCTCTGCCAGCAAAGCGCGCGGCTCCATAGGTATCTCGTAAGGGCCGCGCCGTTCACCGTCCACGGTAGTAGAGGTCAGCACCAGGGATGTAGGGTGGGGGCTGACTTCGGCGTAGATCCCCTGGTCGGTGCCGGTGATCAGCGTATAGCCTTTTTCGATGCGGGCGTTGATGCGGCGATAGCCGCCAGCCCAGTCGGAATGCTCTCCAAACAGGCAAATTCGTCCAGGTACGAAGATTTTCATGGATTTGACCTCTCTCATCCCTTCGTCTGCGCTCAGGGCAGGCCCTCCATCCCCCCAAAAGTGTCAACCAATTTCCCTGGAAATTTGAGCCACCCCCCAAAGGGTACCATAAATTTCGACCTGTGCAATTACTTAACGGGCCAGACCTCCGATCCCTCGGGGCATGCTTCGACGCAAAAAGCGCGCCTCGCTCTGCTGAGACTTGCAAAAGCAACAGAGTAGGAATAACATGTAGGGAGTCACCTGGTGGATAGAACACAATCTGGGAGATAAATCGAGATGACCACCGTGATCGAAATTGCCGTTCCCATCGAAGAGATCGAGGCGCGACGAGAACGTGTCGCGAAAACCAGGCGTTTTGAACTCACCGACCGGGTCGCGGTCATCCCCGCGATCAACTACCGTTATCTGCTGCCGGCCATCGGCGTCCGCTTCGCCGATTACTACAATGACCCGGAAGTCATGCTCCGGTCGCAAATCTTGGGCCAAAAGTGGCTGATGGAGCATATCAAGACCGACCAGCACACCATCACCGGGGCCTGGGTAGGGGCCTGGACCGACTTCCAGAACACCAGTGAGCAATCGGCTCTGGGTTGTGAGGTGATCTTCCCGCCCGACGACATCCCGTGGGTGGGGGCCGGCTGGGTAAAGACGGATCGAGACCTGCGCAAGCTCGAAAAGATGGACATTATCCACAACGGCTTGCACGGGAGGGCGATCGAGTACCGCCAGGCGATGATGGCTGTGGCCGAAAAGTATCCCGTCCGCTTTCAGGGCGGGCCAATCTTCCACCCTGGCGCGAACCCGGTCTTCACGCATACGTCGCACGGCCCGTTCACTGTGGCTGCCGATTTGATGGGCCAGACCGAAATGTTCGCGGCGATCAAAGAGCGCCCGGAGTTCGTGCGCGAGCTGATGAGCATCGTTACCGACAAGATCATCGAGTACCTGGACTTCTGCTGGCAGGAGTTAAAGATTCCTCATCGCGATTTCGCCTGGACCGATGACCTGGCTGCGTATCTCTCAGCCGAGACGTACTGTGATCTGGTGCTCCCGTTCGAGAAGAAGCTGCGTTTCCATTTCGACGGCTGGCTCAGCTTCCACATGTGCGGTCACACCGACCACCTGCTGCGCGTCTTCGCTGATGAGCTGAAGATCAACGAGTATCAGGGGTTCGGCTGGGAAGTAGACCTGGATTTGATCGGCGAGGTGATGGGCGGGCGTATCGTCCTGGATGGCAACGTCAGCCCTTTGCTGATCCGCTACGGCACGCCCGATGAGGTCAAGGCAGCCACCCGTCGTGTGATCGAAAAGCTGGGGCGTTATCGGGGGCTGATCGTCCAGGATGGTAACAACATCGCGCCCGGCTCGCCCGTGGAGAACATTAACGCCATGTACGAGGCGGCCGTGGAGTACGGACCGGTAGGGTAACCCTGCGCAGGAATGGCACACCATACGCTTTGCCCAAATTGCTCGGTTATGGTACACTTTAGTTGTTGCCCCTGTAGCTCAGGCGGATAGAGCGAGGGCGTCCTAAGCCCTGTCGTCGGGGGTTCGAGTCCCTCCAGGGGCGCCATATCATGCCGAGTGTCAAGTCTCATTTTAAGTCGTACCTTAAAAGTCTCATAAAGTCGTATCACTCCCGAGCTTGACAGCAGCGGGGCATGACTGAGCGGAGCCATCAAACCTGGGATCAGCAGGTTCTGGAGGGTCAGACCTTTGCCAATTGGGAGGTCTGGTGGGAGACCTTGCGGCGACGCCGGGATTTCCTGAACGAGCGGCTTCCTTGTGCTACCCTGGGAGAGGTGCCGCCGCTAGTGGCCCATCCCGAAGCGCGCAGGCCACGCCGCCCATATCGTCCAGAGTGGGAGGCGGAACCGTTGGACCTCTCCCACGTGTACACTTATCTGAGCCGGGGCCGATGGTTCCGCAAAGCTAGCAACGTGGGCGCGGTGTCCCTGGGCAGTCGAATCTACGTCTTGGGCTCTGACTGGGCCAGAAAAGACGTGGAGATCACGTTTGATCCAAAGGACCAACATCTGATGTTTCATGCCCCAGATGGAGACATGAGCAAGCACCTTCCCATCAAGGGAATCTCCAAAGCTGAACTGATAGGTGAACTTGGACCTCTGGTTCATCTCGATGGATTTCAACTGGCGCTTCCTTTCACCTGGGATGAGTGGCGAGGGATACAACTTTGTGAGACTTTGGGTGATATGACTTAATGGGACTCAGCAACTACGAAATCTCAGTACCTCACAGTTTTGCTCTCAAGCCCGTCCCTTCGGGCCGAGGCCCCTCAGGCCGAGGGCTCAGGGCAGGCCCTCAGGGCGAAGCCTCGGGCACTCGATGGACGCCCCGGGGACGGGACTTTGAGCCGAAACCGTGATGTACTGAGTCTGCGGAGTGGCGTCTCAAACGACGTCAAACGGCACTCCGCCATTGTCCTGAAAATAGCGGTCAGCGATCAGCAGTCAGCCGCTCTCCCGCGATGGGCGAGGGTCTCCCCTGTGCCTGTCCTGGCCGACAGGCCAGAGGAGACCTGCGGCGATCAAGGAAGCTGACAGCTAACCGCTGACGGCTGACCACTTTTCATTGGCCGTGGCGGCGTGCCCGAACTGGTGCTCTGCAGCTTCCCTCAAGCTGGCCGGAATTGATACCGCACATCTTCGATTGAGGCACCCACAACCTCAATCTCCTCCAGCCGGTTCGTGCCTAACCCCAGTTCACGAGCCAGATTCAGATAATTGTCACCGCGGTGGAAGGGAACGGATGGTGATTGAGCGGTTGGGTCAAATCCCTGCACAGCAGTGGCGACCGCATCCGTTGCCAGTGGGTTGATGCCGGCCACCAGCACACCGGGCTCCACTGGGGCCATGGTCTCAATCCACGGACCCTCCCCTGCCTCCGTCGTCTTGATGCCATCAATCAAGGCAAAGTGAATAGGACGTGCCCGGTTCAGGTCCAGGATCACCCTCGGCAGCCGGGTCTTGAACGCATCCCCAGGTCCGTGGAAGGCGGAGCGATAATTGTGGCTTGGATCCAGTCGGTAGTGGGCAGCCGGCACCAGACCGATCAGGTTCTTCATGGAGTGGGTCACGCCGGCACTGTAGTGGCACTTCATCTTGGCCACAGACATGAATACATCAATCTCTTCCAGGATTGGATTGAAGGTGAAGTTCTCGTAGATGAACCAGTTGTCCCCCACCGGTGTGGTGGCGAAACCGCTGTAGGGCTGCGGGCTGTTCAGATCGATCAGGGTGGCATCCAGGTCCTTTGCCACCTCTTCGTAACCCCACAATTGGTAAGACTCCCACTCATAGACCGCCTCGACGATGAAGAGGTCCCGGGCGCCCGCCTCGCGTACCGCCTCGCCCAGAGCACGCACTACCTCCGGATGCGTGATATAGCTCTCAATAGGCGATACGCCGGGCAGCGGCTTGACCTTAACTCCCCCCGTCAGGTTCACCTTGATGGCCACCCGATCACCGGAGCTGACCACGTTATCCAGGCCACCAACCCCGTCGAGCAGAGCTCGAACCTGCCGGCGCACCACTTCCCTGTCGTAGCTGGTCGCCTGGGCGAGCGCCACGCGAGCGCGCGCCGGGGTCGTGGTTGCACCTCCAGGTGCTTGCTTAATGATCTGTGTCAGAGTTTCTGGTTGGCAGCCGGCAGCCAGCACGCCGGCCACAGCAGCACCCGTGACGCGTAAAAAGTGACGCCGAGAGATAAGCGGGGTATTGCATTGAGGTCTACGACGAACAGATGCATTCATCCGAGCTCTCCTTGTTTCAGTTCGACTTGTACCCGTCAGGGTACTTGCCTGCCCTGGGCAGTCCAGGGTACCCGTCAGGGTAGATGTAGATCGGTTTTACAGATCAAAAACTGAGGGGGGTGTTTTCACCGCCGGCCCTATCGGGCTGCCATACCACCATCCGCCTTGGAGGCCTGGCTTACCCCTGACAGTGCGGTCGGTCCGACAAAAACGTTCATCATCTCCTCTGTTGTCAAAGTCGGCGAATCTTCGTACAGATAACAGGCGACTGCCCGGTGGTGATTGGTCTGATAAAGGGGCGGAGCGGCTGTGGAGCATTTTGGCATGACAGCGCGACAACGGTCTGCGAACTTACAGCCGGCGTTCCCACTAACCGGCGTGCTGGCTGAGGAAGCAGGCATCTGGACACTCCACGTCCGTTCCGCACTGGCCCGGGGAATGGAGGATATCAGCAAACGGGTGTAAGGATGTTGCGGTTGCTGGATCACCAGTTCGACATCGCCGGCCTCCGCCACCGAGCCCTGGTACAGCACGATGATGTTCTCACTGATCTGATAGGCAGTCGCCAGATCATGGGTGATATAGATGAGCGAGATGCCAAACTCCTGGTTGAGTTGACGCAGGCTGTCCAGGACCGTGGCACGCAGAGACGCATCAATCATAGAGACAGGTTCGTCAGCCAGGATCAATCGAGGCTTCAAGAGGAGTGCTCGGGCCACCATGATCCGCTGACGCTGACCGCCACTCAATTGGTGCGGGAAACGCCCCAACGTCTCTTCAGGATGCAGCCCCACGGACCGGAGGGCATTCTCTATCAGAGCTCTGGCCTCATCCTTAGAGGAAGCCAGGCGGAACTTAGCTACGGGGGTTGTCAAGACGTGATCTACTCTGTAAAAAGGATTGTACACCCCGTCGGGGTCCTGGAAGATCGCTTGTACGTCGTGCAAGAAGGCTCGCTGCTCTTCCCGCGACAACTGCTGCAGATTCTTTCCCTTGTAAAGCACCTCCCCTTTGGTAGGCGTCAGCCGGCCCAGGAGGAGGCGAGCCAACGTGGTTTTGCCGCTCCCGCTTTCCCCAACCACCGCAGTGATGGAGGGGGGGGTACTCTTGATGGCTAACGAGAAGTCCTCCAGGGCGACGGTATGCGTCCTATCGAACAACCCTCCACCAAAGACTTTGGTGACGTGCCGCGCCTCAATCAAGGGGGTCTCGGTCAACATAGTCATGACGTCTCCTCATAGCAAATGGCAGGCTGCCCAGGAGTTCGATCCTACTTCTTTTATGATCGGCTCCTCTATCTTGCAGCGATCCATCACATAGGGGCAGCGGGGGTGGAAGGCACACCCGGGTGGTAGTTCCAACAGCGAAGGTGGTAAGCCCGGTATCCCTCGGAAAGCCCCTTTCTGCTCCAGGGACGGCAGGCTGGAGATAAGCAACTGAGTGTATGGATGGCGCGGCTGTGTAAATACGCCCGGTACGGGAGACACCTCTACCAGTTTGCCGGCATACATGACCCCCAGACGGCCCACAAACTGTGCCATCAGCCCTATGTCGTGGCCTACCAGAATGACGGCTGCCCCGATCTCTTCCTGTACCCTTAGCAAGGTCTCCATCACCTGTCTCTGAACCACGACGTCCAAAGCGCTGGTGGGCTCATCGGCGATGATGACCCTTGGCCGCAGGCTGATGGCGATGGCAATGCACACCCGCTGCTTCATGCCACCGCTCAACTCGTGAGGGTACATATTAGCTACTTCTGACTTCAGCCCCACCCGCTCCAGCAGGTCACGCACGTGCGTGTCCATTTCCTCCTGGGACATCAGCACGCCATGATCCTTCAGGCCGTCGAGGATTTGATCCCGGACCCGGAGCACCGGGTTGAGGGAGTTCATGGCCCCCTGAGCGACCATGGCGATCTCGGCCAGACGCAGCGCCTGTATCTCCTCTTCGGAAATCGTCAGCAGGTTGCGGCCATCGAGCCAGACTTCCCCCCCGACGATGCGGCCCGGGGGCTTGATCAGCCGGATCAGCGCTCGCGCCAGGGTGGATTTGCCGGACCCAGATTCGCCGGCCAATCCGAACCTTTCCTCCTCTTTCAGGTCGAAGCTCACACCATCAACCGCCTTGATCGAACCGCGCAGGGTGTCGTAGTACACCCGCAAGTCCTTCACCTGGAGAATATCGGGCTTCACACGGACCTCCTGAGCCTGGGATTAGCGATCTCATCCAGCCCCACGGAGAGGTTGAAAAGGCCTAAGAAGAGGATAATGATGATCACGATGGGTGGGGTGAACCACCACCACATTCCAAGCAGCAGGGCGGAGTTGTAAATGATCCAGTAGAACGTCATGCCGATGGTAGGCGATTCAATGGGGCCAAGGCCCAGAACCTCGAGACCGATGGAGGCGAGGACAGCCGAGGCCGTGGACCCCACCAAAGAGGCCGCCAGGTAAGGGAGGAGGTTGGGCATTAGCTCCTTGAAGATAATCTCAAGTCCGCTCATACCGGAAAGCCGGGCGACCTCTACGTAAGGTCTCTCACGCAGGCTCAAGACCTGAGCCCGGATGGTACGGGTAGGCCACAGCCAGGCCAGGATCGCCACCACCAGCGCCATCTGGTTGACCGAGAGACTCGCCCTGACCTGAACAGCGATGATTAACAGGACCAACAGACCCGGCACGGTAAGCCCAATGTCAACGATCCCTCGGATGATGGTGTCAATCGCTCCGCCGTAGTAGGCGGAGATGAAGGCCAGAACAGTCCCGATGAATACACCAAGAAGCCCGGCCAGAAACCCGATCCTCAGAGTGAGAGGTGTGCCGGCGATCATGACGGCGAACAGGTCCCTTCCCTGATTATCGGTGCCGAAAGGGTGTTCCCTGGAAGGGGATAATCCAGAGGGGGCAGAAAGGGCCCTTGCCAGATCCGTATCCCAGACGAGGGCGCCAATGCCTGAGAACAGGAACAGGCTCAAAAGTAAAATGATCCCAATGACCAGACTAGGGTTACGGCGTGCGTACCTCAACCCGCCGCGCACTTTTTCTCCCAAGTCACTCCCTATCGAACGCCCTTCCAGGACTTGCGCCCGTTCCACGGAAGCCCTTGCCATCTCATGCCCTCCTGTAGGTGATGCGGGGATCTAGCAGCGGATAGGTCAGATCCAGTATAAACGTCGCCAATCCAATGGAAACGATGACGCCGAAAACGATCCCCTGGATCACAAAATAGTCTGTCTCCCGGATGGCATGGTAGAGGGTCGTCCCGATGCCCGGGTAGCCGAACACCACCTCGACCAGGATAGCGCCGGAGAGAATGTGACCCAACGACAGGGCCAGAGAAGTGGCCTGGGGCAGCAAAGCGTTCCTGACGGCATAGCGCAGGAATAAGGTGCTTCCCTTGAGTCCCTTGGCCTCGGCAAAGAGCATGTAATCCTCCCCTTCCGTGGTGATCATCATTGCTCGCATGCCCAGGGCCCAGAACCCGATGGCCGCGAGGATGATGGAGAACGCAGGGAGGAAGGCGTGTCTCAGCACGTCGCCCCAAAAGGCCGGGTTGCTCCAGTTGGGG
>DAOUAJ010000353.1:0-4312 GCA_034433615.1 Anaerolineae bacterium
GTGACATCGTGTGGATCCCCTCTTTGCACTCCAGGGGGCAGATCGCCGCCTTAGACCCGGGCGGCGAGACGGCAGAGGTGCAGATCGGCGCCTTTCGCACGCGGCTGCCCGTCTCCCGGCTGGAACTGCAAGAGCAGGCGACCGCGCCAGTGCCGGTGAGGAGCACCGCGACCTCCGGGCGGCCAATGGCGGCATCGCCCGGCATGGAGCTGGACCTGCGGGGCCAGACGGTAGAGGAGGTGCTGCCCAGGCTGGACAAGTATCTGGATGCCGCCTACCTGGCCGGGTTGCCCTGGGTGCGTATCATCCACGGCAAGGGGACTGGCGCGTTGCGCCGTGCCGTGCGAGAGGCACTGGAGCACCAGCCGCTGGTGGCTGAGATGCGTCCCGGTGACCAGGGCGAGGGGGGGGACGGAGTGACTGTTGTGCGGCTGGTCAGCCGCAGTTGATCAGCATTGGCCGGCCGATGACGGTCTTGCTCTAGCGATATGGAGGATGTGGTCAATGTCCAGTGGTGCCGGGACAGTCGCATCTGCGAGGAGAAGGGCAGGCTCTCCTTCCGCTACGCTCAGGACAGGCGCTCACGGCGAAGCCTGCTGGCCCACCTGGCCTTCAACGCGCCCCTGGTCAGCCGCGATGAGCGGGCCAAAGCCGTCCTCAACTGCAACCAGGACTTCCTGGCCCGTTTCAAGGGCAGAGCCAGGGGAATCATCGAACTGCTGGTGGAGTTGTTGGTCATGCCAAGCCCTTTGAGTTTTCTTGTTCCGGCGATTGATCTGCTCGGAAACAATCTGCGCATTTTGCCAGCTACTGGCGGTGCGGTAGAAGACTTACAACATCCTGACGTGGATGAGATCGAGGATGCATTGCTGAACCGCGAGGTAGGTGAGATCACCGATTTCGCCGAAACCCCCACGCCCTCGCTTATCAACCTCTATCGTTCTACGCCACCTCTCTTTCGCTCCGAGAAACACCTCTATCGTTTCTTCATTGACGGCTCTCTGCGCACTTACTTCTTGGCTACCGGCATAGAAGGGCGGCGGTCCTTTCCGATCCAACTCGCTCAGATCGGGGCAGCAGCTATGGTGCGAGATGATGAAGGCCACCTCAGTTGCCTGAAGAGCCAACACAAGGTGTTGCTGCTAATACCGACCAGGGAGCATGGATTGTCCGATACCGTGTGGCAGCAGGTACAACATCTTCGGACATCGGATGGATTTTTCGAGCCCATTGACATCACTGAGAAAACGGCGTTAACCCCACGGGAGCCAACAGGAGAGGACTTGCGCACCCGAGCCGGGGGTATTGCCCGCCATCGTATGCATCGGTTGGAGATAGAACTTATCGAGGCCACTGAGGCTCAGCGGAATGAGGATGCCTGGCTCATCCTGGATGGAGCGGTCAAGCTGGACGATTTCATCAAAGCGCCGTATCTGATCGGCGTGGCCAAATCTTTCCGCAAAGACCCAGAGTTTCGCTTCGGACGGGGGCGAGCTACAGGGCGTCGTGACATCACTTCCATCTTGGCTGGACTGGATTTTGCTCACCGCACGGTGGCCTTCAGCGCCCACAGCGGTAAGGTGGCTTTCTGGTACGTGCGCCTGCGGCCACAGGAAGAACTGGACTACCCGCTGATGGGCGTGGTCAAAGTGGAGTTGCCCCGGCCAGATGGCTCGCCAGTAGAGGCTGAGCTGGCTGATTTGCTGTCACGAGCCTTGGTAGCTGAGCGCAACGTGACCCCTTACGGCCGGGACCGGCGCTGGCATTGTCACCTGTACCCCATCTTCCTGGCTGAGCAGACCATCAAGAACCGGTTCTTTTCGCAGCCAGTGTTGCTGGGTGCCATCCGCTGGCCCAGGCCAGTGACGGGATGATGCAAGGAGGCAAACGATGGACGATGAACAGACGACCAATGACGAACTGCATGAGGCGCCGGCGCGGCAGCCTATCGGCCGCACCTCGGCTACGGAACGCGACCCCACCACCTCAGACAAGTTCCGGTTCTGGCTTCCGCCACGGGTGATCGTCAACCCCTTCGACATCGTGGCTGTAGAACAGGTCAACCAGCCCGATCAGCGGCCCAGCACGACCTATGGCCTCGTGACCCTGCTGGAGCACCGCACTGACGCGCCCAATGACCTGGCCAACTTCATCTCTAGCAATTTCGGTGAGTTGGGCGAGGAGCCCAATACCCCTCGCCAGGGCACGACGGTAGCCTTCGTCAACGTCCTGAGTAATACCGCCGACATCTACATGCCCGTGCCCAGCGAACGGCTGGTGTTCTTCGCCGACCCGGACGGCATCCAGCAGGCTTTGGGCACCGATGTGCTGATTAAAGACCGGCCCCACGACGCCATTCCCGCCGGACTGATCAAGATGAGTAATGGCGCCTCGACGGTGGCCTACCTGGACCGCCGTTACGTCCTGGGCCCGGAATCGGCGCACGTCAACATCTCCGGCATCAGCGGTCTGGCGACCAAAACGTCCTACGGCATGTTCCTCATCCAGTCCATCTTGCAGCGAGCGCCTGATCCAGAGAAGATCGCCGTCATTATCCTCAACGTCAAGCAGGCTGACCTGCTGCAGATTGACCTTCGCCCTGATCACCAGTTGCCGCCGGAGCAGATGGCGCTGTGGGAGGCCCTGGGTCTGGAGCCTCGGCCTTTCCAAAACGTGCGCTATCTCTTGCCGCGAGGCATGAACCGCCAAGCCAACTCCTATCCGCCGGTGCCGACCATCCACACTCTCTACGCTTACGACCTTGAGGGCACGGCTGACAAGCTGGACATGCTGTTCAGCAATGTATCTGATCCCAGCGGCACGATGGAGGGCATCTACGGCGAAATCATGACCGGCATCACCGGGCGCGATTACGAGTTCAAGGATGTCCAGAGTTGGAACGGGCTACTGGAGTTCTTGCGCCAGAAGCAAAGCGAGAAGGGGCGCTGGCGAGGGATGTTCGCCGGTTCGTCCATCGGCGCTTTCCGTCGCCACCTGCGCCGTATCGTCCAGACGCGGCAGACGGGCATCTTCGTGGACAGCCGGGCCCGCCACGAGAAACTGTTGGGCGATGAACTGGTGAACATCAAAGGTGGCTGGACCTACGTGGTGGACATCGCCAAGCTGGCCGATGAGGAGCAGACCCTGGTCTTTGGCGACATCCTGCGCACCATTTATGCTGTAAAAGCGGAGGAAGCTGAGGATCGCACCGAGGAAGCCCCGGTGCCGGAAAAGGTGATCATCTTCGTGGACGAGTTGAACAAATATGCGCCCAGCGGCCCAAAAGCGTCGCCCATCACCCAGCAGGTGCTGGACGTGGCCGAGCGAGGTCGCAGCCTGGGGGTGATCCTGCTCTCAGCCCAGCAGTTCATGAGCGCCGTCCACGACCGGGTGACCGGCAACTGCGCCACCAAGATCCTGGGGCGCACCGGCTCGGCCGAGGTGATGCAGCCTGACTATCGTTTTCTGGAGCAAGATCTCAAGATGGCCGTGACCCGCTTGATCAAGGGTGAGCTGTTGGTTAGCCACGCCGTCTATCGGCAGCCGGTGAAGGTGATCTTTCCGCTGCCGGCGTATAGGCAGGAGTAGGTATAACATGGACTACACCCCCACCGACCTCGAAGCCTTCGTCCGCCAACGGGCGCCGGAAATCGCTCGCGACATCCAGGCTGCCGCTAAACGCTCCTCGAACGAGGCCGACCTGGTGGCCGAGGTGGAGCGCGTGCTCGAACGCTTTGCACGCAACTTCGACGTCAGCCTGCGCCTGGAACGGGAGCGCACCCTGGTCAACGGCCGCGCCGATGCGGTCTATAACCGCTTCGTAATCGAGTATGAGCCGCCGGGCAGCCTGCGCAAGGAGAAGGGCGCCCGTCCCAACCAGCACGCCGTGGAGCAGGTCAAGCGCTACATGGAGGGGCTGGAGCGGCTGGACCGCCACCGCAAGGAGCGGCTGGCCGGCGCGGTGCTGGACGGCCACTACTTCATCTTCGTCCGCTTCCGCGAGGGCCACTGGCGGGTGGACGACCCCGTGCGCGTCTCCGCTCACTCCACCGAGACCTTCCTCCGCTACCTGCTCTCCCTGGCTACCGAACTGGCCCTGACCCCTGAAAACCTGGTGCGCGATTTTGGCGAGAACACCGTGGTCAGCCGCATGGCGGTGTCCACCCTCTACGAAGCCCTGCGCGCCAGCGACAACCCCAAGGTCCGTACCCTCTTCCAGCAGTGGCAGCGTCAGTTCAGCGAGATCTGCGGCTACGAGGAGGGCAGCACCCGGCTGGACGTGGCGAAGCTGGCTAAGTCGTATGGCGTGCGG
>DAOUAJ010000354.1:0-12644 GCA_034433615.1 Anaerolineae bacterium
GTTCGGCCTGATCCAGGTGGACGGGTATTACATCCTTGCCCAATCGAAGCATCGCAAAGAAGCATGGGAGTGGGTTCGCTTCCTGCTCGATCACCAGGAGGCGGCTGGGCTGATGTTGCCGCCTCTGCAGTCGCAGGCGCACTCCAGGGAATATATAGCCCGTGTAGGAGAGGACGTAGCCGAGGTGGCCCGTCGGCTCCCTCCTGATGCCATCATCTTCCCCGCTGCGGCAGATCCCATTCTGGGGCAGACCGTCGAGCTGTACCTGGGGGCCATCGCCCAGGTGATCAAAGGGGACATGGACGTTGAAGCTGCCTTAAGCGAAGCCCAGGCCCAGGCTGAGGCGTTGTTCAGCGCCCGCGAATAGCCGTCCCCTTGGCCTACGCGAACAGCATGTATTGGCGCAGAAAGCGCTCTACGTCGGTGTAGTACGCGGCGATGGTCTCTGTCTTGCGCCAGCCGTGCCCCTCACCCTCGTACAGGCGATAAATGTGCGGCACGCCGCGTTCGCGCAACACCTGGACGATGGACTCCGCCTGGTCAGGCGGCACGACCTTGTCCTCTT
This sequence comes from Anaerolineae bacterium, assembly GCA_034433615.1. Classification (GTDB taxonomy): domain Bacteria; phylum Chloroflexota; class Anaerolineae; order DUEN01; family DUEN01; genus DAOUAJ01. Next base: position 566 of record DAOUAJ010000354.1, read on the forward strand.
TCCCCTGGAAGACAGCGATGGGATCTCGGATCTTATCGGCGTGAAAGATGGGTGACCAGTCCCGATAGCGATCGGCCGCCTCCGGCAAGGGGCCGACCATCGAGTCCAGGTAACGCTCCTCGAACTTGTGAGTGTCCGCGGCCAGGGTGAACAGGTTGCTGACGCCGAAGAGGCAGATGCCAGCCTTAAACACGCCGGGGTGATGGATCAGCACGTTGAGCACCGTGTAGCCCCCCGCGCTGCCGCCCATAATGACCAGCCGCCTGGGATCAGCCAGCCCCTGCTCGCCCAGGGCGCGAGCGCCGCTCACCGCGTCCTCCACGTCGTACACGCCCCAATGCTCCCGCAACGCCAGCATGTACGACCGCCCATACCCTGTGCTGCCCCGGTAGTTCACCTCCAGGAAGCTATAGCCGCGGCTGGTGAAGAAGGCTGCGTCGGCTGAGTACGACGCCACTCGCTGTGCCGTCGGCCCGCCGTGCACACCGACAACTGCTGGCGGCAATCCGCTCCCCTCAAAGCGGCTGCTGGTGGGAGGATAGTACAACCCGTACACGGTCGTCCCGTCCGACGCAGCCCATTCGATGGCGCGAGGCGTGGGCAGATCGGCTGGGGCGACCGTCTCCGAGGTGCTGTGGCGCTGCACAGTCAGCCCGTCCGTCCCCCACACGACCACCCGCGTTGGCACCGTGGGCGCTGAGGCGATGAAGGCGATGTGCTCGGTCGTGGGCGAAGGGGCAATCTGCATCAGCCAGGTGTAGGGCGCGGTGTCCAATCGCGTGGACGTGCCACTGTTCACATCCACCGCCCACAACGAGCCAAAGCCGCGATCGTTGCGGTGGTAAAAAATGCGACGGCTGTCGTGGCTCCAGCCATACGTGTGCATTCCCTGTACCCAGGCTGGCTGAGCCAGGACCACATCTTTGACCAGGGCGCGCCGTTCGCCACTCGCCAGGTCAAGCACGTACAGCCGATCCCACTCCCCCTCGGTCGCGATGAAGCTGAGCCAGCGGCCATCGGGCGAGAAGGCGGGCTGGAAAATGGGGACGTCTGCCCCGCCGGCCACCAAGGTATCTTCTTCGATGTGGGGTGGCTCCCCGGCCAGTCGCGCCATCTTCAGCCGCGTGCCATCCCACGGCATGTTGGGATGGTCCCACTCGATCCAGGTGATACGATCGCCGGCCGGGTGCCAGGCCGGCTGCATGTAGAAGTCGGAGCCGCTGACCAGCTTGACCGGCCAGCGCGCGCCTTCACTATCCACCAACCCCAGCACGTCCACGCGCTCGTAGCTGTGGACGAACAGCACCCACCGGCCGTTGGGGGAGATGGCTGGGGATGCGGCGTGGCCGAAAGCAGGCGTGATGGGTTGCGGGTTCCCGTGTGCCAGCGTCTGGCGGTAAAGCCGCCCGTTACGCTCGGCGAAGATCACCAAACCGTGGCCCACGGTGAAGTCACCGCCGCCGTAGCCGACGCCGGCGCGCACGTTGAGTTCATCCGTCAGATCGCGGGCGGCACTATCGTCCCGGCGGCAGACTAACACGCCCTGATCTGAACGTCCCTCCAGCCAGACCAGCGTGCGGCCGTCGCTATCCCATTGCACGTCGTCCAGGCGCAGCCGGCGGGCCATCATGGCTGGGGTGATGGGGCTGGGCCACAGGCCATACGGTCGAAGCTCTTTGCTGTTCATTCCAGTCTTCTCCTTGTACTCAGAGAGTAATCATCTTTGACGTATTCCCACAAATGTATTACAATGTTAACAAATGCTACATCCCTAAAGGGAGAAAAATCGTGTCACACTCAAAAGCTACCCTTACCTTAAAAGAAGCCTCAGAACAACTGGGCGTCCATCCCAACACGCTCCGGCATTGGGAACGACGCGGCCTGATCCGGTTGATCCGACTGCCCGGGAGTCGTTATCGCCGCGTGCCCTCTTCAGAAGTGCAACGGCTGCTGACTCAGATGCACGGGCGGCAACGTGGAGTGTTGGACGTGCGGTCGGAGCCGCCTTCTGACGATCTGGTCGTGATCGCCGCTGGCCAGGCGCTAGCCCAGGCTATCCAGGCTGAATTGGCGGCATCAGATCAGACTCTAACCCTCGAAGAAACCATGCAGGCGCTACGAGGGCGATCGTGGTCTTCATAGATACGGACGTTTTCCTCCCGGAGTTTGCCTTCCATCGTGATCCACGTCATGAAGCGAACGCTCACTTCCTGAGATCTGTGCGCGATCATTCACCGGCCATCACGGTATACAATTTGATGGAGATCCTGGGGCAATTGTCGTTCAACTTGAGCGCAGAGCGCCTCGCACAGTGGCGGCTTTGGTTACAAACGGCATATAGGCTGACCGTGTTATGGCCAGACCCAGATCAGTCAGAGGCGGCCATCTTCTTTGAGCGAGAGATTTACGAGCAGCCCCTTGCGCGTATGCAAGCTCAGCGGATGGCCTTCCTGGACGCCCTGATTCTGAACCTTGTCGAACGCGTATTGGATGCTCGGGTCTTCGTCACCTGGAATGCCAGACACTTCCAGAAGAAGAGTTCGTTGACCGTGTTGACTCCGGTGGAGTACCTGGCCCAGCATCAGACTGACCTTGTGCCGTGAGACCATTTTATACAATGAGGGTCTCGACAGGCGCCTTGACGATCTCGTTCTGGATTACGTACGCTGTGCCCAGGGTCGGATGGCCGGCAAAGGGCACCTCCTGTGCCGGTGTGAAGATGCGAACATCATATCCGCCATCGCGCGGTGCATCCGAGAGCACGAAGCTCGTCTCGGAGAAGTGCATCTCCTGGGCGATGCGCTGCATCTCCTCATCAGAGAGCGCCCCGGCACCCGTGACGGCGGCGAGTTGATTGCCGGCGTACTTCTCCTCGGCAAACACGTCCACTGATGTAGAAAGTGAGATTTTCCATAAGCGTACTTTCTCATCTTCTGCAGCGCGATCAAAGAGGCGTCGAGGCCGAGGACGGCGAAGCCGTGTTGCGCCAAGTAGATCGCGTTCCGCCCTTCACCACAGCCCAGATTAAGCAGCCTGGGCTGCGCGCCCGCGGACGGCCGCATGATCTCGATGACCTTGTCGCACATGGCCGAGGGCTTCTTGCCCCAGTAGTATTCCGACCCGGCGTACCTCTGGTCATAAGGGTTTTCTTTCTCCACAGGGACACCTTCTGTTGGGAGACAGCCCGCGGCCGGCGGCGGATGGAATCGCGCCACCGGAGATGAACAATAGCCCAAGCGCTGTCATGCGGGGCCGACCGGCGACAGATGGAATCCCACCACCGGGCTCATTATAGCGGTCTTTCAGGCGAGGGCAAGCGGTAAGGGAACGGTTGGGGGTGCGGTATCCCGAATGATGTGCTCTCCGGTCGCTTGACAGAGGGATCAGTTGCATACATAATCGCAAGTGACAGGCAAATCCCGTATTGCTTGTCATACTGAGAAGGGTGGGTGAGGGCGATGCCTGAGCGAGTCTTCGTGGATACCAACCTGTTCCTGCGCTACCTGACGAACGATGTGCCTGTCCAGGCAGACGCTGTCGAGCGGCTGCGCCAGATTGGCCAAAGTGGCCGATAGGTTGAGGAGGTCTGTCATGCCTTCCCCTTTTCCCGGGATGGATCCCTGGCTTGAGCATCCTGCACTGTGGCCGGATGTGCATCACGGCCTGATTGAAGCGTTGCGTCGCACGTTGGGGCCTATGCTGCGTCCGCGCTACTATGTAGCTGTTGGCATTCACGCTTACATTATCACGCCTCCACTGGAACCGCTTCAGATTCGCTATCCGGACGTGATGGTCGTGGATACCTCTCAGGGCGGACCACTGACTTCACCAACCGTAACAGCTCGGGCTGAACCTGTGATGGTCAATGTGCCGGTCCCCGAAGAAGTCGAAGAAGGCTATCTCGAAGTACGCGAGGTGACCAGCGGCAAGGTGATCACAGTGATTGAAATCCTCTCGCCCACGAATAAGCAGCCGGGAGAGGGCCGTGAGGCCTACGAAGCCAAACGGTTAGAGATTTTTCGCTCATGGACGCACCTGGTCGAGGTAGATTTGCTGCGCGCCTGGGAGCCGATGCCCTTTTGGGGCAATGGGCGGGATAGTCACTATCGGATTCTGGTGCGCCGAGGCGAACAGCGGGGGCGCGCTGACCTGTATGCCTTTAACGTGCGCGATCCGATCCCCTCTTTCCCCCTCCCTCTGCAAAAGGGGGACGTAGAGCCGGTGATAGATTTAAAGCCACTGCTTGACGAACTATATGACGAAGCCAGCTACGACCTGCGGGTGAATTATACCCAACCCCCTGTCCCGCCGCTGTCTGACGCCGATGCCCAATGGGCTATCCAGGTGCTGCGGCAACAGGAGACCCCCTGAGCGGGTTCAGAAAAGGCAAACTACAAAGGTGTCGTAGCACAGCCCGCATGGGCCGGAGAAATTCGTTAGTTTCTTAATTCGTTGTAGTATCATGGGAGACGAACAGGCTTTCCGAGAGAGCTCATTATAAGCGGGAGGTAAGCGTGCTTAACCCATTGCATCAGTTACAGGCGTTCGGGCAAAGCGTGTGGTACGACAACATCCGCCGCGGGCTGATCACGTCCGGCGAGCTGCAACGATTGATCAATGAGGACGGCGTCCTGGGCGTCACCTCCAACCCGACCATCTTCCAGCGCGCCATCGCCGGCAGCACTGACTACGACGCAGCGTTGCGGGAATTAGCGCTGGCCGGCCGTTCGACCACCGAGATCTATGAAACGTTGGTGGTGGACGACATCCGCGCCGTAGCTGACCTCCTGCGCCCGATCTATGAGCGTACAGGCGGGCGCGATGGCTACGTCAGCATCGAAGTGTCGCCCGATCTGGCCCACGATACTGAAGGCACCGTGGCTGAGGCGCGGCGGCTGCGGGCGGCCATCGGCCGCGACAATATGATGATCAAGGTGCCTGCCACCCCGGCCGGCATCCCCGCCATCGAGCAACTGATCGCCGACGGCATCAACGTCAACGTGACGCTGATCTTCTCGCTGGAGGCGTACGAGCGGGCGGCCTGGGCCTACATCGCCGGGCTGGAGCGCCGCGCTCAGGTCGGGCTGCCGTTGGACAGCGTCGCGTCGGTGGCCAGCGTCTTCGTCAGCCGCATTGACACGGCCGTGGACGCCTTGCTGGAAGAACGGCTGCGACACACGAACGACTCAGACAAGCAGGTAGAGATCAGGGCCTTGCTCGGCAAGGTGGCCATCGCCAACTCGAAGGTCGTCTATCGTCACTTCCATGAGATCTTCAGCTCGCCACGCTTCCAGGCCCTGCGAGCGAAAGGCGCCCGGGTGCAACGCCCGCTCTGGGCCTCGACCAGCACCAAGAATCCGACTTATCGGGACGTGATGTACGTCGAGGATCTCATCGGCCCGGACACGGTGAACACCATGCCGCCTGCCACGATCCAGGCCTTCAAGGATCACGGTGTAGTGCGCCAGACGGTAACGGAAGGTGTTGATGAGGCGGAGGCCATTTTGATGGCGTTAGGGCGGCTGGGGATTGACCTGGACCTCGTGATGCAGCGGTTGCTGAACGAGGGGGTGAAAGCCTTCGCTGACTCGTACCGTGAACTGATGGGGTGCATCGAGGCTAAACGGCAGGCGTTGCTGGCCGGCCGGGCGCGGCCGTGGAGCGCCTCGCTGGGGGCGTTGCAGCCTGCGGCCGCAAGGCAGGGGGCGGTGGACGCTCGCCTGGAGCAGATGGCACGTGACCGAACCATAGCACGGCTCTGGGTGAAGGATGCGGCGTTATGGAAGAGCGATCCGGCGCATCAGGCTGTGATTCGCAACCGCCTGGGGTGGCTGAACATCGCCGAAGAGATGCGAGTGCACGTCGCCGAGCTGCAAGCGCTGGCGCAGGAGATCTGGGACGACGGGTTCCAGCACGCGGTGCTCCTGGGCATGGGGGGCAGCAGCCTGTGCGTCGAGGTGTTCCGCCAGGCGTATGGCTCTCAGTCGGGCGCGCCCACGCTGTGGGTGCTGGATACCACCCACCCGGACACCATCCGTCGGTTGGAGGCAGCGATTGACCTGACACGCACCCTCTTCCTCGTCGCCAGTAAGTCGGGCACAACGACGGAGGTCGCCTCGTTCGACGCGTACTTCTTCGAACGGGTCAAATCGCTGCGCGGAGACGCGGCCGGGCAACAGTTCATCGCCATCACCGATCCTGGCACACCGCTGGCCGCCTCGGCTGCAGAGCGCGGTTTCCGGCGCGTGGTACTTAACCCGGCCGACATCGGCGGCCGCTATTCCGGCCTCTCTTTCTTCGGGCAGGTGCCGGCGGCGCTGGCCGGGATTGACATCGCCCGGCTGTTGGCCCAGGCCGATGCTATGGCCAGGTCGTGCGAGCCATGCGTGCCCGTGCGAGAGAACCCGGGCGCCTGGTTGGGAGCGATCATGGGGGAGGCAGCGCTGGCTGGCCGCGACAAGGTCACCTTCATCGTTCCGCCGCGCCTGGCCAGCTTCGGGCTGTGGGCCGAGCAACTGATCGCCGAGAGCACCGGCAAGGAGGGCAAAGGGATCGTGCCGGTGGCTGGGGAGATGGTGGGCGCGCCGGAAGTTTACGGGGAGGACCGGCTGTTCGTCTATCTGACGCTAGAGGGCGAGACTCGCCTGGACGCGGCCGTGGCGGCCCTGGAGAGGGCCGGTCATCCGGTGGTGCGGCTACGCATCCCCGATGTCTCGTGGCTGGGGGCTGAATTCTACCGGTGGGAGATGGCGACGGCTGTAGCGGGCGCCATCCTGGGCATCAACCCGTTTGACGAGCCCAACGTGAAAGAGTCTAAGGACAACACACGGCGGGCGTTGGAGCAGTACGTGGCTGAGGGGCGGCTGCCCCAGGAACGGCCAGCGTGGACGGCAGACGGACTGACGTTCTACGGCGAGGGGTTGAGTCCCTGTGCCTGGCCACAGGACAGGCTGCGAAATCCTTTAGGAATCGAGGCTGACTCGTGGGAGGAGGCGCTGCGCGCCCACCTGCGGCAGGCGCGGCCGGGCGAGTATGTGGCCTTCATGGCCTATATGGATTCCACCGGCCAGCATGAGGAGGCGCTTCAGGCCATCCAGGCCCGGGTGCGGGATGCCCTGCACGTGGCGACCACGGCGGGCTACGGCCCGCGCTTTTTGCACTCCACCGGCCAACTGCACAAGGGAGGCCCCAACCACGGCGTGTTCGTGCAGATCACGTCCGACCCTGTGGCCGATCTGCCGATCCCTGGCCAGTCGTACAGCTTCGGCACATTGATCGCGGCGCAGGCGCTGGGTGATTTGCAATCGTTGCGGGCACACGGCCGGCGAGTCATTCGCCTGCATCTGGGACAGGACGTGGCCGGGGGGCTGGAGCGCATCCGGCGGGCGCTGAACGGCCTGACCTGACTCCTCCTTCTCCTGCCCAGGAGAAGGAGGTGGGGGGATGAGGTCCATGAATCCGATTTCCGCCTTCTTTGCTCGCAACATCATCACCGTCTTCTTTTTCTATGGGCTGGCCTTCTTCACAATGGGGGTGGCGCTGGCGCTGGCCACCCGGCGGCCGTCGGGATTCAGGTTCGCGCAGGCGATTCGCCCGTTGGCGGCCTTTGGCATCTTGCATGGCATCCACGAATGGATCGAGATGTTTCAGCAGATCGCCGCGTTGGCCAGTGGTTACACACCTGTGATCGCGCACGAGGTCGTCCGGCTGGCGATTCTGGGGGCATCGTTTTTGCTGCTGTCGGCCTTCGGCATGCTACTGCTCAGCCCAGAGAGAACCGGACGCCGGCGAGTGTACCTTTTTGTTCTCGGGATGACCAGCCTGTGGGCGCTGGGGCTCCTGGTAGCGACCGTGGCATTCAAACCTTCACCTGACGAGATGATCGCGCTGGCGGACACACTGGCCCGCTATAGCTTGGGGGTTCCGGGCGCTTTGCTGGGGGCGTGGGCGCTGATGGTGCAGCAGCGCACCTTCCGCGAGCACGGTATGCCCCAGTTTGGACGCGACCTGGTCTGGTGTGCGGCCGCCCTGCTCCTTTACGGCGCAGTCGGCCAGGTCTTTGTGCGGCAAACGGTTCTGCCCTTCTCGACCCTCGTGAATAACACGCTCTTTCTGCAGTGGTTCGGCATTCCAGTGCAGCTTTTTCGGGGGGTGATGGCGTCCCTCGTCGCCTTTTACATGGTACGGGCGTTGAATGCCTTTGAAATGGAGAGCCAGCGCCGGCTGGAGGAGGCCAACCAGGCTAAACTGGCGGCCCAAGCGGCGGCCCTCGCGGCCGAGCGCCGCATCAGCCAGGAGATGGAGCGCCTGAACGAGGAGTTGCGGCTGACCGCCCATGAACTCTCATTGCTGCTGGACCTGTCGAACCTGCTGGCTTCGCCCATGAGCCTGCCCGACCGGCTGCACAGCGTCCTGGAGAAGATCGTCCACAGCCTCGACTTCCCCGATGCCGGCATGATCTTGCTGGTCCGGCGAGAAAGCGGGGCGTTACAGGTGCAAGCTGCGACCGGTTTTCCGCCCGTAGCCGACTCCGACAGGAAAGACGCGGGGTACACTTCTGCCCTCAGGCTGGGTGAGCAATGCGTAGCGAAGGCGGTGGCCATGTGCCTGCACCTGGACGGCCAGATTATCGAGTTTTATCCCGAACTGGAGCTGGAGAGACGGGAATGTCAGCGTTACATAAGCCCCGTCGTGATGATCGCCTTGCCACTGACCGTCCAATCTCAGGTGATCGGCAGCATTGTGCTGGGCCGGGCCAAAGCTGAAGAGAGGAGCCTCTCGTTCGACGAATTCAAGCTGATGCTGGGCATGGCGCAGCAGTTGGGCCTTTCCATTGAGAACGCCCGCCTCTATCAAGAGGCGCAGGAACGCGAGAAGATGCTGGGTGAGCTATTGCATCAGGTGGTCGGCGCGCAGGAAGCGGAGCGGCAGCGTATCGCCCGCGAGCTGCATGACGCCACCGGACAATCGCTGACCGCCATCGCGCTGGGGCTGCGGGGGGTTGAATCTATGCTAGTTAATGACCCCGCGGTGGCAACGGAGCACATCAAGGAACTGAAGTCGTTCACGACGAACGCGCTGAGCGAGCTGCGGCAGATCATCTCCGATCTTCGCCCCTCGCAGTTGGATGACCTGGGGCTGGTGGCGGCTTTACAGTGGTACATCCAGGAGTTCGAGAAACGTTACGCCATTCGTACCCATTTCGTAGTGGAGGGGGATCGCTTGCGGCTGCCGTCGGAATACGAGACCGTTCTGTTCCGCGTTGTTCAAGAGGCATTGACCAACATCGCCAAACACGCCAATGCCACGCACGCCGCCGTCAGGCTTGCCATTCGCCCAGCGCAAGTGCGTGTGACCGTCGAGGACGACGGGCGGGGATTCGACCCGAGAGAAGTTTTGCGAGGAGACAGGCGGCACACCGGCTGGGGGCTGCTGGGCATTCAGGAGAGGACTTTCCTGCTGGGCGGGCAATGCGAGATTGACTCAACGCCTGGACGAGGGACGCGCATTCAAGTTCGAGTACCCCTGATCGCGGAGACAGGAGATGTCGAAAATCCGGCTGTTGCTGGTTGACGATCACCCCATCGTGCGGGCCGGGCTGCGAATGCTCTTTCTGGCCGAAGAAGATATGGAGATCGTGGGCGAGGCCAACAGCGGGGAAGAGTCGCTGCAGGCCGTCCGTGAGCTCCAGCCAGACGTCGTGGTCATGGATGTGGCGATGCCCGGCATGAGCGGGATCGAGGCGACGCGCCGCATCAAAGAGGCCAGCCCGGATACGGCGGTACTGGCCCTGACGATGCACGAGGATGAGCAATATTTCTTCGAGATGCTGAGTGCCGGGGCGTCAGGGTACATACCCAAGCGGGCCGCGCCTGACGACCTGGTTTCGGCCATTCGGGTGGTGAGCCAGGGAAATGTCTTTCTTTATCCCACCCTGGCCAAGCTGTTGGTCAAAGACTTCTTGCAGCGGACAGAATCGGGCCTGATCTCCGGCGGCGAAGAGCTGACCCCACGCGAGCGCGAAGTGCTGACCTACATCGCCGAGGGGTATACCAGCCCAGAAATCGCCGAGGCACTGGTGATCAGCGTGAAGACGGTGGACCGGCATCGCGAGAACATCATGCGCAAGTTGAACCTGCACAACCGGGTGGAACTGGTCAAATACGCCATCGAAAAGGGATTGATCACCGTCGGCTGATCGCTGACTACGGCTTAGGGCATATTCCCCATCGGCAAAATGGGGGTATCGCCCAATGGATTTTCCCCTGCGAACGTGATAAGCTTACATCGAAAGCAAAGATCGCGTTCGAGGGGGATACTATGGACGGGTTGTTAGAGGCGGTCGTTATCGCGGGCATGTTTCTACTGCGGCTGGGCGTGCCGCTGGTGATCACGTTGCTGGTCGGATACCTGCTCCGCCGCCTGGACGCCAAATGGCAGGCTGAGGCGCAGATGCAACTGGGAGCTGCCCCGGCGCAAGGGCCGGCTGTTCCTGCTCCCGCGTTAACAAGACTGGCCGCGCAACCTTGCTGGATTGAAAAGGGGTGCGATGAAGCCAGGCGCGCCAGGTGTCCTGCCCCCAAGCGCCCTAACATCCCGTGTTGGCTGGCACGCCGCCAGGCTGAAGGTCGGCTGCCAGCGGAGTGCTATAACTGCAGCCGGCTCGCCCTGAGGCAGGCGGCGGCAGGCGCAGCGTAGACCCGAAGGGTTTTTTCCCCGGTCTGGCCAACAGGCCAGGGAAAACGCCCCCTCGTCCCTCGTTGCCTCATTGCCTTATGGCCTTCCGTGCTAATACCTCAACTCGAACTTCTCCGATCCGGGCGATTCCGGCACGAAATGGAGCCAGAGCGACCGGACCTCGCCCGCCTTCAGCACGAACTCAGCATTGCCAGAATGGAAGGGGGTGCTGGCACTGAAGGTGATGCGCCCTGGCTCTACCTCGATGGTGATACTTTCCCCCGGTTTCAAGGTCCACGCATTCGGCGACAGGGTGAAGACCATTTCACGGTCGTAGGCGTTGGTCACGATCAGCAATGCCTTATCCGGCGGAACGGCCGGTTGGGTTGGCTCCGGTGTCGGCTGTGGGCCTTGTTTGCTGGCCGGCGTCTGCGGGACCGGTGTGGGGGCCAGCCGCCCATCGGTCACTTTGGCGATGGGCAGCGTCATCACGTCGCCATCACATGTGACAAAGTTGCTGCGGCCGGCGATCCAGCCCCCGGCGACCACCCTCTCGTCCACGGCCAGCCATTCCCCAGTCTGGTCCCGTCCCCGCACGACGACCACCCCTTTGCCCCCCGTGGCGCGTTGCACGGTGGAGAGGATCAGATATTGCGTCCCCGGCCCGCTGCGGATGTTGAGCCCCGCCACGCGCGCGCGACAGGTAATCTGTCCCGGCGCCTGGGATATAGGCGTGGCGATAGATCCCTCTGACGCGGCCGTGACAGCAGATGGCTGCAGGGCCAGTGTCAGATTTTCCCCCGCCTGGGTCAGAATCGGCTGCAACCCCACGGCATTGATTTGGCTGTCAGGCAGCCCACCGGGCACAGATGTCTCGACCAGGGCGTAGTAAATGCCCCCCCTCACTGGCTGAGGCAGCCACTCGCAGGCGGACTCATCGGCAAGGGTCAGACAACTGCGGAGGAAGAGGGCCGGCTCTTTCTCCCCCTGGAGCTCGATCTCCTGCACGGCGCCGGGTGGCAGCTCGTAAGTGCTATCGCCATGCAGGACAAACTCGTTGCGGCCTGTGCGGTTATGGACCCACACCTGATCGGTGGCAGGGGGATTGGCTTCCTGCAATGAGAGGACGGGCAGCTTCCTCGCCACGGCGATGTTGACGATCTCGTAGAAACCGTCCCGCCGCACCAGATAAGGATCCCAGAGACAGCCAGACTGACCCTGGGCAAGAGAGGTGCCGGGTTCGCAGTTGGAAAGGGCCAACATGGACGCCGGGCGGGGCAGATTCACCCCCACGGAACGCGAAGGTCTTAAGGTGTACAGCCACCCCTCCAGGAAGAAGGTGACCGTAAAAGCGGTCCGGTTGGCGATGACGGTGCCTGAGAGGATAGCCGTATCTATCACT
>DAOUAJ010000355.1:0-6278 GCA_034433615.1 Anaerolineae bacterium
TTGGCCTGTTGGGCGCGCGTGGCTAGCCAGCGGACGGCGGCAGCCTGGTCGGCCGCGATCTCGCCTGGCATCTGGGGGATCAGGGCGGACAGCAATACCAAAGCAGTCAGTGCGGATAGAATGCCGGCCAGAACGCGACGGGAAGAGGCAAACTGCCAGGCCAGGGTCAGGGCATCTGTGTAGACATGAGTGGATAGTGCGACGTCTTCACGCATAGTCTCATCTCATGAGCCAGGACGGACAGGGTACGATGGATAACAGTGAAAAGGCCCCAACCGGCGGTCGGGGCCTCGATGCACTGGAGCCACCCATCGGACTTGAACCGATAACCGGCCGCTTACGAAGCGGCTGCTCTGCCGATTGAGCCAAGGTGGCCGATCAAGCACAGCTAACCAATGAGCCTGTCTGCCCTTTTAATGAAAATACCATGCGCTGGCACATTTTGTCAAACGTGAGCCTTTGTGAGATGGGCCCACGGTGTCTGTGGATCATTGTGCGCGCGGGCGCGAGCGGATTTATAATGTGGGACGTAGACACACAGGAGGCCGCAGGCGGGGAGACAGTTAGGGAGGGGATGGAGATGATTCGCTGGCGTGAGATGCCGGTACAGGAGCGCGTAGCCCGCCTTCGTTGGTCGTTGCCACTGGCGATTATGGCTATCGCTGTCTTCTATCAACTGGGGCCAGCCCGGTGGGTTCATGATGACTTGGGGCATGTCGCCCACTACGGGATCGAGATCATCTTCTACGGGCTGGTCGGCCCCGCTGTCACCTGGGTCACCTTGACCTGGATCAACCGTTGGCTGGCAGAGAAGGAGGAAGCGGAGCGCAAGGTGCGGGAACAAGAGCGATACCTGGCCAGCATCACCACTGCCTCTGCCGACGCCATTGTCAGCTTGAACCCCCAAGGCATCATCCGGTCCTGGAATCGGGGCGCACAGGCCATCTTTGGCTATCCGCCGGAGTCCGCCATCGGTCGGCCATTCGGCGAGCTCTTGCTACCGGACGTGGACGAGGGCGACGAGCTGGACCGCATCATCGCCGAAGTGGAGCGTAAGGGGTTTCTACAAGACTATGAGACCACGATGGTCACCGCCGATGGCCGACGCGTGAGCGTGAGCCTGACCTGGACCCGGCTTTTGGATGAGAAGGGCGAGCTGGCCGGCAGCTCCGTCATCCTGCGCGATGTGACCTGGCGCAAAGAGCGGCAGGCCATCGTGGAAGAGGAGCGCGCCCGCATCGCCCGTGAGCTGCATGACGGCCTGGCCCAGGATCTCTTCTTCCTGCGCTTGAAGATGGACCTATGCCGCAAGCTGCTCGAGAGTGATCCGGCGCGCCTGGCGGATGAGATCATGGCGATCAAGGCCGCTTTGCAACGCAGCCTGCGCGATGTGCGGCGGACGATTTTCGCGCTGCGCCCCCTCGATCTGGAGCGGTTGGGGTTCTTCCCGGCTGTGCGCAAGTTCGTTGAGGAATTCGGCGAGCAGAACGAGGTAGCGGTGATCCTGGACGTGCGCGGCCAGGAGGTGGCCTTGCCCTCGCGTCTGGAGCCTACGTTGTTCCGGCTCATCCAGGAGTCGCTCAACAACGTCGCCAAGCACGCCGCTGCGCAACACGTGTGGATCACGCTCGACTTGACCCAGCCTCACTGCGTATCATTGGCTGTGCGCGACGATGGGCGCGGCTTTGAATTGGGCGTCGCCAGCGACAGCGGTGAAGGCTCCACCGGCCTGGGGCTGATCCAGATGCGCGAGCGGGTGAAAGCCGCCGGTGGTCACTTCATGGTCGAGAGCATCCCCGGCGCGGGGACGACGGTGCGGGCTGTTCTGCCGAGCTCAGGGAGTGGAGGGGATGGGACCGATCCGTATCCTGATTGCGGATGATCACGCGATCCTGCGCCAGGGCCTGGCCCAAATCTTCGCAGCCGAACCCGACATGGCCGTGGTCGGCCAGGCCGCTAACGGCCGCGAAGCGGTCCAGAAGGCGCTAGCATTGAAGCCAGACGTCGTCCTGATGGACATCCATATGCCTGTCCTGGACGGCGTGGAGGCGACCTGGCGCATCACCGCGAGCCTGCCGGAGGTCGGGCTCATCATCCTCACCATGTACCGGCAGGACCGATATGTGTTCGAGGCGATCAAGGCCGGCGCGCGCGGCTATTTGGTGAAGGACATTGATGCCGACGAGCTGTTACAGGCTATCCGCGCGGTAGCCCGGGGCGAGACGCTGATTGACGCCAACATGGCATCGCGACTGCTGGACGAGTTCGATCACCTGCGGGGGGCGCGCGCCCGTGGGGAGTTTCTGGATCTGACAGAGCGCGAGGTGGAGATCCTACGGCTGGTGGCTGTGGGCGCTTCCAACCAGCAGATCGCTGAGCAGTTGCATCTGACCGAGAAGACGGTGCGCAACCGCCTGACGGTCATCTTTGAGAAACTGCACCTCAACAATCGCACGCAGGCAGCCCTGTACGCTCTGCGTGGAGGGCTCGTGACCTGGAGTGAGGTGGACGATGCCATCCGTGGGGAAGGAGGTGGCGATCTGGACTAGACGAGATGCCCCATGCGGTTTTTCAATGCCCAACAGCCCTGGTCTTCCCAAGGAAGACCAGGGCTGTTTGTTCAAATCGGGACAAATGTCTCTACCCTGGGCGGGGGGATTTTGTTAGACTGCGAACAGGGAGATGAGGAGGGGACACATGGCTCGCTGGTTGGTGATCATCCTTTTGCTCCTGGCGATCTCGCTCCTGGCGGCGTGGCCGGTGGCGGCGCGCCATAGCCAGCCCAGGGAGATCATCCTGCTCGCTCAGGCGTTTCACTACGATCCATTGGCTGGCGGCGCGGCTCACCAGAGGCATGCCGTATGGGGCCGCATCGAAGTGAACCAGGGGGACCACCTGATCATCCGTTTGAAGTCCGCCGATCTGGCCCACGGTCTGTACATTGATGGCTATCAGGTGAATGTGCGGGCCGACCCAGGCGAGGAAGTGGAGATCCCTCTCACGGCGAACAGGGTCGGCAAATTCCGTTTTCGCTGCTCGGAGACGTGTGGCCCCTTGCATCCGTTCATGATCGGGGAGCTGGTGGTGAGGCCCAATATCCCGTATTGGATCGGTGTCTTGCTGGCCTTCCTCACCACCGCAGGTGCCCTGGGATACATTTGGCACAAGGACCCGGCGTAAAGGGGGCAGAACCAATGGCTCAACAGGTGATCGCGTCACGGGCCGCGCCCACGTACCCTCAGTGGGAATTGACGCGTTGGCCCTGGTTAAAACGGATACTCCAACATCGCGCCTTTCAATTCCTCTTGATCTTGCCGAACTTTGCGATCTTCCTCCTGGTCCTCCTCACCGGTTTCTTGGGCACGCCGGTCGGCAACCGCAACTTCTCCATTATCTTCGTCTGGATCGTCTGGTGGGCACTGCTGATCACCCTGCTGATCCCTCTGGCGGCCCGCATCTGGTGCACCATGTGCCCTATCCCGGCGCCGGGGGAATGGCTGCAGCGCCTGGCGTTGATCCGGCGCCGGCCAGGCAGGCCTCTCACCGTAGGGCTGAAATGGCCCAAAGCCCTCAAGAACATCTGGTTGCAGAACATCTCCTTCTTGATCGTGGCGCTGTTCAGCGCCATCATCCTGACGCGCCCTTTGGCCACTGCCATTGCCCTGACCGTGTTCATTGCCCTGGCCATCGGTTTGTCCCTCCTGTTTGAACGACGCGTCTTCTGCCGATACGTCTGTCCGGTGGGCGGGTTCATCGGCCTGTATTCCATGTTTGCGCCGCTGGAGTTACGGGTAAAGGATCGGCAGGTGTGTGTGGCGCACAAAGAGAAAAGCTGCATCACCGAGAACGCCCGTGGTTACCCCTGTCCCTGGTTCGAGTATCCGGGGAATCTGGCCCGCAATGCGTATTGTGGCCTGTGCACCGAATGTCTGAAGTCATGCCCCAAGGATAACATCGCGCTGTACCTGCGTCCCTTTGGTCAGGATCTGCTGGTCAACAAGGCCCCAGGCTTCAAAGGCCGCAGCCTGGATGAGGTGTATAAAGCTCTGATCATGCTCACCTGCGCCCTGATCTATTCGGCCGTCTATGTGGGGCCGTGGGGATTTATCAAGGAGTGGGCCAACGTGATGGACGTCCCCCATTTCCTGATGTACGCTGCCCTTTTCCTGAGTGCGAACCTGATCGTCATGCCGGGAGCGTTCCTAGCCACCAGTTGGCTGGCCCGTTGGCTAGCAGGCGCGCGTGAGCTCCCGCTGCGTCGCCTGTTTGTGGATTTCGCGTACGCCCTGGTGCCCATGGGCCTGATGGGGTGGATCGCCTTCAGCCTGTCCTTTGTGCTGGTGAACATCTCCTACGCCATCCCGCTGCTCTCTGACCCCTTTGGCTGGGGTTGGGACTTGTTCGGGACTGCGAAGTATCCCTGGACGCCATACGCTCCGGAGTTGCTCCCGTGGTTACAAATTCCCGTGTTGCTGATCGGCCTCGCTTTCTCGATTGTGCTCGCCTATCGCATCGCGCGGCAGGATTTCCCGTCTGTGGTTCAGGCGCGCTGGGCCACCGTCGCCGTCGCCACTTTCTTGATGGCTGTGACGTGGGGATTCATCCGTCTGTATTTGGGTTAGGAGGACGACGATGCGCACGATCCGTTGGCTGGAGTGGGGAGCGGCGGTTTTGGTTTCCGCGGTGCTGGTTGGACTTCCAGCCGGCGTATTCGCTTACCACGCAGCCGTGACGGCCGGTGCCATCACCGTGACGGGCCGCATCTTTGAATCGGGGGGGTGGGCTCCACAAACCATTACCGTCGAAGAGGGCCAGCCGGTGCGGCTGCGCCTGACCAGTCACGACGTCGCTCACGGCTTCGCCATCCCGTCCCTGGGCGTTGGGCCGATTCGGGTCGAACCAGGCAAGTTCACCGTGGTGGAGTTCACCGCCTCCCGGGCCGGCACGTATCCTTTTATGTGCACGGTGGTATGCAGCCCTGGGCACGGCATGATGGTTGGCCAACTCGTCGTCAAGCCGAGAGGGGAAGCCGCGGCACCTGCTCTACCCACGGATATGGCTGACCAGGGGGCGACGCTCTACAAGGCCTATTGTGTTGGCTGCCACGGGCTGCGAGGCGAAGGTGGCGTCGGGCCGCCTCTCAACGCCAGTGGCCATGTGCCCCAGATGAGCGACGCTGATCTGCGCCGGGTCATCGAGGAGGGGCGGCCGGATACGCCGATGCCGTCCTGGGGAAGGATCCTCACAGCGGAGGAGATCGAGGCCCTGATTCGATTCCTGCGCACACTAGGCAAGTAAGCGCCCGGCGATGGGAACGACCGTAGCAAAGACCCTTTCGATGTTGAGATGCGGATCAGAATGTCAAGGAGGAGACGCCATGAAGCAAAAGCTCTTGGTATCCATTGGAACGGTTCTTCTCATGTTGCTCTTGGCCGCCTGCGCACCTCAGGCCACACCCGGAGCAGGCGCTATCCAGGTCAAGATGGGCGAGTTCTACTTCAAACCGGAGACCATCCAGCTCAAGGCGGGCCAGCAGGTGCGGATTGAACTCGTCAATGAGGGGAAGGTCGAGCACGAATTCATGGTCGGCCGTGAAGTGGAGATGCATGAGGGGAAGGCCGAGACCTTCGAGAAAGATTTCTTCGAGGGGATCGAGATTGCCCACACCGTGGAAGAGGGTAAGCTCATGAAGGAGCATGGCCATGGTACGGAGGTAGAGCTGGAGAGCGGCGGCAAGGCCACCTTGACTTTCACTGTGCCCGCTGACCGCAAAGGTGAGTGGGAGATTGGCTGCTTCGTGCCCGGCCACTATGAGGCAGGCATGAAAGGGAAGCTCGTTGTCGAGTGACGTCGGTTCATCACAAGACCGCAGATATCCTAAAGAGGGCGGCAGCCAGCCCTCTCCTGCCGCCCTGCGTTTCAGGCGACCCGAAGGCTAATTAAAATGCTGCCAGGTGTTGTTGCTGTAAAGCACGTAGATGCCCAGTGTTGACGTCCACAACATGCGGCCGTTGTCAAAGTCTTGGACGGACACCTTCACCAACGCGCCCATATCCACCGGCCAGCCCAGCCGCCAGGCGATATTGTACCAGTCTGCAGCGTTGTACTCCGCCCAGGAACCGTCGTTCCATAGCACCCAGAACTGGTTGACATCCCCTCGCCAGAGGACAACGCCGTGCTGGAAACGCTGCTGCGTGGCGTCTATGGTGTATTCCGCGGCCCTGGGACAACCCAGGGCGGTGCGCACAGCCGGATAGGTGCTCCACACCCGGCCGAAC
>DAOUAJ010000356.1:0-6949 GCA_034433615.1 Anaerolineae bacterium
TGCCGGTTCGTCCGTGCATATTCGAGAGCTTTCATAGATCACCTCGTTGTCGTCTTGATGGGCCTGTTGTGCAGGTGTGCCCCTGGTCTGGTACGCAACGTATTATACCACACAGTTGGTTTGTTTGCCCAATTCACTAGGTGCTCTGGCCGGTGGGAATGGGTAACTCCCATTGAAGGCGTTTTTTGTTCTGTTTGCCACAATGTCCCGGAAAAAGGGGGGCGGATATCAGGTGCCCCAGGCGGAGAGATATGATATAATCGGGCTGTTAAAACCCCTCTGGGAAGGGGAATTTTACCTGCTTGAATCGTACCCGGAATGGGTAGAACAGTTAAAGTGGGCTATCGGCCAGTATCATGAGATAGCGATCGATACAAAGAGGTGAATGTGATGGAGCCGCCAGAGAACAAAAAGAAGCGCCGACGAATCCCTGCCCGGCAGGTCTTGCTGATTGGCATCGCTTTCATCGTCGGCTTTATTATTCTGGGAGTCATCGCCATCCAGGTCTGGGAATATTCCAATAGCGTAGCCTTTTGTACCAATGCTTGCCATGACGTTCACCCTGAAGAGATTCAGGCCTTTGAAGATTCGTACCATGCCAGTATCAAATGCGTCGAGTGCCATATGGGCCGCGTCGGCACCATCCGCAGCATTTTTCTCAAAGCCAGCCATGCCCGTCACCTGCCTGCGGTGATCTTGAATACCTATAAGCGCCCCTTGGAATCGGCGACGATGCGCCCGGCCAATGAGTCATGCGAGCGGTGTCACTGGCCGCCGGCTTTTCATGGCGATACTGTACGCGAGATCAAACGTTACGCGCCGGACGAGCAAAATACCGAGAGGCGTATCTATCTGGTCCTCAAAACCGGGGCTGGCACACGGACACAGGGGCTGGGCTACGGCATCCACTGGCACATCACCAACCCGGTGGAATATATTGCTACCGATGAGCACAAGCAAGAGATCCGGTGGGTACGGACTACCTTGCCCGATGGCCGGACGGTAGAATACAACAGTGTGATCACCCCCTTGTCGCCGGAAGAGATCGCCGGTGCCGAAAAAAAGACTATGGATTGTGTGGACTGTCACAACCGTACGGGCCATCCCTTTCCCTCTCCCGAAAATCTGGTGGACCAGGCCCTGGCCGACGACCAGTTGAGCATCAAGCTACCCTACGCCAAGAAAGAGATGCTGGCTTTGCTGGTCACCGATTATGCCGGTCAGGAGGAGGCTCTGGCGGCTGTAGATTCGCTGGAGGCACGCTATCGGGCTGATTATTCCCAGATGGCCGAGGGCTATGCCACGGAAATTCGTCAAGCTGCCGATCTGGCCAGAGAACTCGTTGGGCGGGTGGTATTTGAACAGCCCGGTGTGACCTGGCAATCCTTCCCCGACAATATAGGGCACAAGGATTTTCCTGGTTGCTTTCGTTGCCATGATGGCCAGCACGTCAGCGCAGAGGGGGAATCGATCCGCTTGCAATGCAACCTTTGCCACAGCATTCCGGCGACGGTGGAGGCCGGCGATCGCCCTCCGCAATTGCCTCTGGCCTACATTCAGGAACCGCCCTCGCACCTGGAAACCAACTTTATGGCCGACCATCGTTTCCAGGCCAATGGGGAATGTGTGCAATGCCACGGTGAGATCCAATTCGGGAGCGATGATTCCAGCTTTTGTGCCAACTCGGCCTGTCACGGGCAGGCCTGGCCTGTAGTCAACCTGAATGCGGCGTTTCCACATCCCATTCCGCTGGAGGGTAAACATGCCGGAGTGTGGTGCCACGAATGTCATGAGGGTGTGCGTAAACCTGAGTACAAGTGCGCTAACTGCCATGAGCCGCCTACCGAGCCCCACTTTGGCACCGTGTGCGAGGATTGTCATACACCAGCCGGCTTTGAGCAGGCGGATCTGGGCAGCTTTGAGCATCCGGTTGCCCTGGAAGGGGCCCATGCCGGCCTGGCTTGCTCAGATTGCCACACGGCCGGCCAGAAGTTGACCTACAAGTGTGCCATCTGCCATCAACCGCCCAGGGAGGCTCACTTTGGCCCGAACTGCGAGGATTGTCACACGCCGACCAGCTTCCAGGACGCAACCCTGCCGCCGGAACTGCACCCGGTGCCATTGATCGGCTATCACCTGCGCGCCACCTGCGACGTATGCCACGTCGCAGGCCGGCCGGTGCCGGAATATATTTGCAGCAACTGCCATAAGCCGCCGGATAATCACCTGGGGGCAAAATGCGACACCTGCCACACGCCGGAAGGATGGATCGAGTCGGCGGCCTCCCTTGTGGACCTGGCTCCTCGGATCTCCCACAAGCTGACAGGGAGGGACAATTGCCTGGTGTGCCACGATCCGGCAGGGAAGATCAAACCTGCGCCGTTGAACCACGTGGACTATGCCAACGAGCAATGCCAGCTTTGCCATAAACCGGAAGAATAGACCGCTACAGGCACACCAGCCAAAAGCCCAGGCTCAACCGGGTCTGGGCTTTTGGGAGTAGGGGGCAGCCGCGAGAGTTCCCCTTGCTCTGGGTTTACAAATAGTCCTCGACGCGGTGCCGCGCCGCGTAGGCCGCTGCCTGGGCCCGTGAACTGAGCCCCAACTTGCTCAAGATCTGGCTGACATAGTTGCGCACCGTCTTTTCGCTCAGATGCAGCGCCTTGCCGATCTCGCGGTTGGTCTGCCCCTCGGCGATGAGAGCCAGGATCTGCATCTCCTGGGGGCTCAGGTCAGCAAAGGCGTGGGCGCGTTCCTGCTGGCGCACCTCGCGCATCTTGGCAAAGACGTGGGCCGTGAGGGCCGGATCGAGCAGGTTCTCTCCCCGGCCCACCCGTTGCAGCGCCTGGAGCAGGTCGTTGGAGCCGACCTTTTTGAGCACATAGCCGTCGGCCCCGGCGGCGATGGCGTCGAACAACACTTCGTTGTCGGGGAAGGAGGTCAGGATGATGACTCGTGTTTGGGGATAGCGTGTTTTGATCTGGCGGCAGGCCTCCACGCCGTTGCCACCCGGCAGGCGAATGTCCAGGACGACGACATTGGGCAGCAGGCGCTCTGCTTCCAGGATCGCCTCGTGGACGGTGCCCGCTTCGCCCACCACCTCCATTCCCGGCTGGCGCTCGATGAGGGTCCGCAACCCCACGCGCACCACTTCATGGTCGTCTACCAACAGGATTCGCAACGTTCTATCCACGGGTACATTTCTCCTGGGCGTTGTGCGGAAATCTGACAGACCTGTACTAGCTCTGCCTGCACGGCACTGTGACCGCTACCTCAGTTCCTTGCCCTGGGGAGCTGCGGATCGCCAGGGTGCCGCCCAGCAGTCGAGCGCGAGCCTGCATATTGGGGATGCCGTGCCCGTTCAGCGCCGTCGTTTCGAGGGCCGCCGGCTCCAGGCCCAGCCCATTGTCGGCCACAACCAGGCGAATCTGATGGCCTTCGTAGGCCAGGGTCACCTGTACCTGGCTGGCCTGGGCGTGTTGGACGATGTTGCTCAGCGCCTCGCGGGTGATCTGGGTAAGTTGGGCGGTCAATTGTTGAGGCGGACAGCAGCAACGGGGACCGAGAATCTGGAGATCCACCTCCAACAGTGTGTCCAGGCGCAGGTCGTGGACCATCTCCTGAAGCCTGGTTTCCAGGTCACGAGCTTCCTCATTGTCCTGCAGGTTAAAGATATAGTTGCGGATGTCTTGGATGGTCTGGTCCAGCGTGCCCATCACGATCTGGATCTGCGCTCGCGCGTGATCGGGGCTGTCCGCCAGCCGGTTCAGGACCTCCTCCAGGTTCAGCCCGGCGGCATAGATGTTCTGGATGATGCCATCGTGCAACTCACGCCCGATCCGCTCCCGGTCGGCGGCCAGCAGTTGGATGTGTTCCATCTCTTCCAGTCGCCGGTCCCGTTCCAATTCGAACACCTCCAGGAAGCGGACGACACAGATGGACATGGCCAGCCCGCAGATCGAACGAAAGACCGGGGCGGGAACATGGATCGTCCGGTCCAGGAGCGCATAATTGAGCAGGTTGGCGGGAAAGAGTGGCGCGGCGGGCACGATCAATCCACCGGCCACCGCATAGACGGCAAAAGCTATCGCTGCCCCCACCAGACAGCGGGCGATGCGCGGCAGCCCCATCTCCCGCACGCGATGCGCCTGGCGCAGTAGGCCCAGGTGGGCCAGGATCGAGCCGGGTAGGCACAGGAAATAGCGGCTCCAGCCGTCGCCGATGGCAAACAGCACGTTAAGTTGGTCCTGGGACTGCACCCCCCGCAGCAGCACGGCCGCCCCCCACAGGATGAGGACCGTCGCCGGTACGGACCGCAACCGGTGCCGCTGGGGAAAGGCCAGCAGCAGCAACTCCACGCCGAATTGGAACAGGAAAAAGAAGGAGACGGCCAACAGCAGCAAGTGGGCGATGATCATCAGCCGCACTGTCGAGTCCGGCAGATATTGCGCCTGCAAAGGGATGAAAATGTAGCCCCATTCGTTGAGGCCGTGGGCAATACCGAAAGCGGCCAGCCAGGGGAGAGGCCTGGCCAGTTCCAGTGTGCTTTGTCGGCGCCACTGCAGGCCTGTGACCAGCCCGGTGATGAAAAAGACCTGGCCGTAGATGAAATAGAGGATGATCCAGTTGATTTCCAGAATGTCGGCTGATGTAAGCAAGAATCCCTCCCCAGCCCATTATACCATCATAGGAAGCGGGCTACAATTGTCAAATGTCCCTGGGACAAAGGGGCAGGTATCAGCCAACCCTGCCGCAATGTCCTGGAAATTTAAGGGCAGATGTCACATGCATTTGCCGGCCGAATGTGTTATCCTGTTTGGGAGCCGGCCTGTGCTGCGCAGTGTGGGCTTTTTTTCGATTGGTCTGAAAAAGTCAGACCTGGAAAGGAGGCTTTTGGAACGGAGAGAACGTTCTCTATCCTTTTGTAACATATTCTGTACACCCGCACACTGAAGTTGAAACATGGGAGGAGATGATACGATGAAGTGGAAAGCAATGGTCGTGGTTTGGGGCTTGCTGCTGGTGGGCTTGATTTTGGTTGGTTGTGGCGCGACCCCGGAGCCCTGTCCAGAGTGCCCAACCTGTCCGGAATGTCCTGCGGCGACCGAATGCCCAGAGTGTCCGACGGCCGAGTGCCCCACCTGCCCACCATGCCCTGAAGCGACTGAATGTCCCAAGTGCCCCGAAGTTGAGTGCCCTGGTCTGCCAGCGGGCCTGACCGAGGTCCCCTTTGCGGACATGTGGGCCGCTTCCGGGCACGCCAATGCGGAGGCGGAGGCCTTCCGTCACTGGGATGAGGAGGATCCCAAAGAGGTTCCGGCGGACTGCGCCCAGTGCCATAGCTCGCCAGGCTATCAGGATTACATCGGTGCCGATGGCAGCGCGATGTGGTCCGTGGAACAGGCGGTACCGGTTGGCACTGTGATCAACTGCACAACCTGCCACAACGAGGCGGCGTCGGCTCTGGCGATGGAACCGATTCCCTTCCCCTCGGGGATCACCCTCACGGTAGGAACCGAGGCGGCACGCTGTGTCGTGTGCCACCAGGGTCGCTCTTCGACACCGAACGTGAATGCCGCTATCGAGCGCGCGGCTGTGGCTGACGAGGATACAGTCAGCGCCAACTTGCGCTTTACTAACATCCACTACTTTGCTGCGGCGGCCTCTCTGTACGGCACCTGGGTCCAGGGCGGCTATCAGTATGACGGCATGGCCTATGATGCCAGGTTTGACCATGTCGAGGGCTACGATACCTGTGTCAGTTGCCATAACCCCCACAGCCTGGAGCTCAAGCTGGAAAAATGTAGCGTGTGCCACGAGGGTGTTGCCACCCCAGAGGACCTGAAGGACATCCGTATGGAGGGCTCCACGCGCGATTATAACGGCAACGGTAACGTGACCGAAGGCATCTATTACGAGATTGCCGGTCTGCAGGAGATGCTCCTGCGGGCCATCCAGGCCTACGGCGCCGAAGTGGCCCAGAGTCCGATTGCTTACAACGCTGCATCCTATCCCTACTTCTTCAGCGACACCAACGCCAATGGCCAGGTGGACGAAGGGGAGACAGATGCCTATGCCGGTTGGACGCCACGCCTGCTCAAGGCTGCCTACAACTACCAGACCTCTATCAAGGATCCGGGGGCCTTTGCTCACGGTGGCAAGTACATGATCGAGTTGCTCTACGACTCGATCGCCAGCCTGAATGAAAAGCTCTCGACCCCCATCGATCTTTCGATGGCTCATCGTGAGGATGCCGGTCACTTTGACGCTGCCGCCGAGGCCTTCCGTCATTGGGATGAAGAGGGCATGGTCCAGGCCGGTTGTGTCAGATGCCACCAGGCCGGCGGCCTGCCGCAATACCTGGAGAATGGGGCCACTGTCGAAATGCCGGTATCGGGCAGCCTGCATTGCACCACCTGCCACGACGAGGCCAACTGGCCCGCTCGCTACGAGGCGGCGCAGGTGACCTTCCCCAGCGGCAAGACCGCCGGGTTTGAGAACATGGATGCCAACCTGTGCCTCAACTGCCACCAGGGTCGTGAATCGGGAGTCAGCGTCCAGGCCGCCATTGCCAGGGTGGGCGTCGAAGATGACATCGTGTCCAGCAGCCTGAGCTTCCGCAACCCACACTACTTTGCCGCCGGGGCTACCCTCTTTGGCTCTGACGTCCAGGGAGCCTACCAGTATGAAGGTCAAGAATACCTGGGCCGCTTTGCCCATGTATCGGGCTTTGATACCTGCCTCAATTGCCACGACGCCCATGCTCTCGACATTCAAGTGGATGCCTGCAGTGCCTGTCACACGAACGTCAAGTCCAAAGAGGATCTGACGGCCATCCGCATGAGTACGACCGATTATGATGGTGACGGCGATACGGCAGAAGGCATGGCCCAGGAGGTCGCTGGTGTTGCAGAGCCGTTGTATGCTGCCATTCAGGCCTATGCCTCAA
>DAOUAJ010000357.1:0-3528 GCA_034433615.1 Anaerolineae bacterium
ACTTAAGATCGCTCCGATCCTGTGCACCTACTATTACGGCTTCAACACCAAGGCGCCGGTGGTGGATGATGTGCGCGTCCGTCGTGCGTTGTCCATGGCGATTGACCGCCAGAGCCTGATTGACAATGTGACCAAGGGCGGACAGGAGCCGGCTCAGTGGTTCTCGCGGCCGGGCGTGGCTGGTGCACCCACCATTGCCGATCATCCGGACCTGGGTGTCAAGTACAACCCTGAGGAAGCCAAGAAGCTTCTGGATGAGTACCTGGCGGAGAAGGGCCTGACCGCTGATCAACTGGATCTGACTCTGATGTTCAATACTGCCTCGGGCCATCAGAAGATCGCCGAGGCCATCCAGCAGATGTGGAAGACCAACCTGGGGATTAACGTCAAGCTGACCAACCAGGAGTGGAAGGTCTACCTGAAGACGATCAGGGATCCTGAGGCCACTCCGCAGATCTGGCGCTTGGGTTGGTGTCAAGACTACCCGGATGCGAACAACTTCGTCCGCGAAGTGTTCTCCAAGGGTGGGTCATCCAATCCGACTGAGGGCGGCGGCGTGAATTGGGAGAACGCTCAATTCGAGGAGTTAGTCAAGCAGGCCGCTCGGGAGATGGATCCGGCCAAGCGCGTTGAGCTCTACGCGCAGGCTGAAAACATCCTGGTCTGGGAGGACGCGGTGATGGCTCCCATCTACTGGTACACCCGCGTCACCACGACCAAGCCGTATGTGATCCGCACCTTCTCAGTGCTCGGCGGTCTTGAGCATTTTGAGAAGTGGGACATCAGCAAGTGATCTTCACTTTCAGTTGGGGGGAAGAGGGGCTCCTTCCCCCCAACTGCTCTGCAAGGGAATCCCTTGTAATTTGCAATAGGCCATTTCACATGCTGAGCATGGAAATTGCCTGCTGCGAGCTCAAATTGTGATCATGGGGTGCTCATGAGCCGATATATTGCGCGTCGCTTTCTGTGGATGCTGCTAGTGCTATTTGTCGTTTCAATCATCACCTTTGTGTTGATGCATGCCGTTCCGGGCGGGCCATTTGATCGAGAGAAATCGTTGCCGGAAGAGATTATGGCTAATCTGAACGCGCGTTATCACCTTGATGAACCCTTGCCCAAGCAATATGCCCGGTATGTATATGATGTGATGATCCCTAGGATTTCCACGACACCTCCTGGTACCTCGTTGCAGGATGATTATCTCATCAATATTAAGCTTGGTGTGGTGTGGCTGAAGTGGATGAATTTTGGTCCGTCCTATAGCTCTCGTAGTCGGACAGTGAACGATATCTTTCGCCAGCAGTTGCCCATCTCGGCTCAATTGGGAATCATGGCCCTGCTGGTTGCCCTTCTGATCGGTGTCCCTCTCGGCATTCTGGCTGCGCTCAAGCAGAACACGATTTGGGATTACCTGGGGATGAGTGTGGCGATCTTCGGAGTCTCGGTGCCGGTGATCGTGCTGGGGCCAGTTTTAGTATGGATCTTCGGTGTCACCCTCAAATGGTTTCCTCCCACGGGCTGGGGCGCCAAACCCCCCTATTTCTTGGGGATTTTGCCCTCTAACCCCGGCCTGGAGTTCTTCAAATACGCCATCATGCCTTCAGTAGCGCTGGGATTAGGGAGTTCAGCGATTATCGCACGCCTGACCCGGGCCAGCCTCCTCCAGGTGATACGCGAGGACTACATCCGCACGGCGCGCGCCAAGGGCCTGGCAGAGGGGGCAGTGATCTTTCGCCATGCGCTCAAAAACTCCCTTATCCCGGTGGTGACCGTCCTGGGGCCTATGTTTGCCGCTCTGGTAACAGGTACTTTCGTCACAGAGCTTATCTTCGGCATCCCTGGCATGGGGAAATACTTCGTAGTCAGCATAACTAACCGGGACTATCCGGTTATTATGGGCACTATTTTATTGTATGTCGTCTTTCTCGTGATCGCGAACCTTGTCGTGGATATCTTGTATGCTTTTCTGGATCCACGGATCCGATACACATAGAGCTGAGTAAAAAGATATGAGTGTACAAGCTAAAACCCTTCCAATAGAAGCTAAAAGCATGGCTTTGGCACGCAAAAGTCAAAGCCTGTGGACCGATGCTTTTCGCCGTTTGCTACGCAACCGGGCAGCGATGCTCGGTGGGACCATTATCGTACTGTTGATATTGACAGCACTCTTTGCCCACCGAATTGCCCCGCGTACTTACGAGGTCCAGGTATTGACTGATAATAATAAAGTCCCCGCCTGGATGCTGAAAGTCTTTCCCAATATGCAAAGTTACGCCAAAACCAGCAATGATTACCTCCTGGGAGCAGATTACGTGGGTCGTGATCTGTTCAGCCGTATAGTCTATGGCACGCGAGTTTCGCTCACTGTAGCCTTGATAGGCCCTCTCATCAGCTTGTTGATCGGAGTAACTTATGGCTGCATCTCAGGGTACTTTGGCGGCCGCGTGGATAACATCATGATGCGTATTGTGGATGTGCTTTATGGCTTCCCCAGCCTGCTGTTCATCATCTTGCTGATGGCGTTTTTCCGCTCAACTTTTGCCAAGCCGGAACCTGGCACTTTCACCTATGCGGTCAGCCAGTTGGACACCCGCCTGGGGGGAATGCTGTTCATCTTCGTAGGGATTGGATTAACGGCATGGGAGAATATGGCCCGCCTGACGCGCGGACAGGTGCTCTCCCTACGTGAAAAGGAGTTTATCGAAGCGGCACGTATGATTGGAGCCGGTCATCCGCGCATCATGTTCCGTCACTTGTTGCCCAATATCATAGGCCCGTTAGTAGTGGCTGAGACATTGGCCATCCCCACCTACATCACCTGGGAAGCCTTTTTGTCCTTTATCGGGCTGGGAGTCAACCCGCCGACCCCTTCCTGGGGAGCGATGATTGCTGACGGCTCGCAGATGGTGCGCACTTACCCCAACCAGGCCATCTTCCCTGCCCTGGCTCTGGCAATCACCATGTTCGCCTTTAACTTCCTCGGCGATGGCCTTCGTGATGCGTTGGATCCGCGTTTGCGCGGGTGACAAGTCGTCGCACCATCCACTTTCTCACGATTGTCTCCGTAATCTCGTGACTTTCTCAGCTTCGCTGGCTGAGCTCGATGATGTTTGATCGGTATACTCCCGGATCAGATGTACAAATCAAATTGAGGAGGAGACCATGCTGCACAAGAAGTGGACTATTGTGGCTGCTGTGCTCGTCATCTCGAGCCTGATCCTGACGGCCTGCCCCCCGGCGACCCCTCAGGTCGTCAAGGAGGTGGTGAAGGAGACCGTCGTCGTCGAGAAGGAGGTCGTCAAAGAGGTCGTCGTGACGCCGACACCTGCCCCCGTCACGTTCGTGGCGCCTCGCCCTGACACCTACACCTTCGTGACCTTCGGTGACATTGATACCATGGACCCGAACCTGGCCTACGATACCGCCAGCGCTGCCTTGATCATGAACGTGATGGAGGGGCTGATCTTCTTCAACAAAACCGACCCCACCAGCTACGTGCCGGTGCTGGCCACAGAAGTGCCCAGCCTG
>DAOUAJ010000358.1:0-46670 GCA_034433615.1 Anaerolineae bacterium
CCGCGCAGATTGACCCTTGCCAACTCAGCGTGGGCTAAGTCTGCCCCACGTAAATCCGCTTCAAACAGAGTAGCTTCGCGCAGCCGAGCGCCGCGCAAGTCAGCTTGGCGCAAGTCGGCCCGGCTCAGATCGGCTCCCAGCAACCAGGCGCCGCGCAGATAGGCTTCGCTTAAGTTGGCCCCTCGCAAGTTAGTCCTCTTCAGTTCGGCGAAAAAGAGGTCGGCCCCATGCAGGTTGAACCCTTCCAGGTTGAGACCGCTCAGGTTCGCCTCGCGCAGGTCGGCTCCGGCCAGGTTCACCTGGCGCAGGTTAGCCGTCCGCAGATCGGCCCCTTTACAGTGAGGAGGGCAAGAGAGAAACACGCTGCGGCCGTACAATGCAAGCCCAACCATCGTGGCGATGACTGCAAGAGGAACGACCAGGAGGGCGATCAGACGGAGAAATTCACGCACAGCATCACCCGTTGGAGGCTATGTCAGGCGAGGAGTGATGGAGGAAGGACAAAGGACCAAAGATGTCTCTCTTCGATCCTTCGTCGTTCATCTCTGGTCCTTCGTCCATCATTCGTAGAGGTAGCAGGCGGTCTCGTGATTGGCACCATCCACCGGGTAAAGAGGCGGCTGTGCCAGCAGGCAGCGCTCCGCGCGATGAGGGCAGCGTGGATAGAAGCGGCAGCCACTGTTAGCATGGCTACGTAGTTCTTCTTCCGAGGGCAGGACCAGATTGGTATTCCACTTTTGGGTGGGGTCAGGCACGGGGATCGAATCAATTAGCAACTGAACATAAGGGTGCTTAGGGTTCTCGATCACTTGCGTGGTCTCGCCTCTCTCGGCGATCGAGCCCTGGTAAAGGATATAAATCTGATCGCCGATCTGGTAGGCGGTGCTGAGGTCGTGGGTGATGTAAAGGAACGAGATGTTGTACTCATCGCGCATGCGCAGCATGATATCCAGGATCATGGCGCGCAGGGACGCATCCACCATTGACACTGGCTCGTCAGCCACAATCAATCGAGGCTTGAGCAGGAAGGCTCGGGCCACCATCATACGTTGACGCTGACCACCGCTGAGCTGGTGAGGATACTTCTCCAACACCTCCTCGCCTCGCATGCCCACGACCTTCAAAGCTTCTTCGATCAATTGGCGGGCCTCTTGCTTGTTACTGGCCAGCTTGAATCGGTTAATCACCAGATCAAAGACATGCTTCACCCGATAAAAGGGGTTATACACTTCATAGGGGTCCTGGAAAACAGCCTGCACCTCTCGGCGGTACTCCAGTTGTTGCTGTCTGTTCATGGTGGCGATGTCATGGCCTTTATAGAGGATCTGTCCGGAAGTCAGGCCGATGAACCCCAGGATCACATTAGCCAAAGTGGTCTTGCCACTGCCGCTCTCGCCAGCGATGGTCGTAATCGTCGCCGGCCTTTCGGCAATGGTCAGGTTGAAGTTTTGCAACGCGACAACTTGTTCACCAGACTGTAAAAAGCCACCGCCGTAAATCTTGGTAGCGTTACGGATTTCGAGGAGAGATTGAGACATGGGTTAGATCCTCGTTACGCAATTACTCTCAGTAAAGCTAGCATTGCATGCGTCGGGTGAAACGTAAAGAGATATATCACGTTTCACGCTTCACGTTTTACGCCTCGTACAGGTGACACGCTACGTGATGCTTCGGTCTTATCTCCCGCAGAGGCGGCACCTCCAAGCGACACCGCTCCATGACATGCGGGCAACGGAGATGGAAGATGCAGCCGGGCGGCGGGTTGCGCAGGTCATGCGTCAGGCCCTCCGTGACTTGGAGGGGCTTGCGCTCCTTAATAGATGGAATGGAGGAGATGAGAAGTTGAGTGTATGGGTGTAGTGATTCTTTGAAGGCCTCGTAGACTGGAGCGATCTCCACAATGTTGCCGGCGTACATGACGGCGATACGGTCCACCAACTGGGCCTGCAACCCCATGTCGTGGCCGATCAGGATCATCGAGACGTTGAGGCGCGCCTTCACGTCCAGCAGAGTTTGCGCCACCAATCGTTGTACCACCACGTCCAACGCGCTGGTGGGTTCGTCGGCGATAATCAGCGGTGGGTTCAACGCGATCGCCATGGCGATGCAGACGCGCTGTTTCATGCCCCCACTCAGTTCATGGGGATACATGTCGTAAACCCGACTGGGCAGCCCCACCAGCGCGAGCAGTTCCAAAATGCGCTCCTTCAGCACCCTGGGCGGCTGCTTCCCCTCGTGCGCCTCGATGCCGTCGGCGATCTGGTCTTTGACTCGCATGACGGGGTTCAGGGAATTCATGGCTCCCTGAGGGATCAGGGCCGCCTGACGCCAGCGCATCTGGCGCAGTTCCCGCTCGTTCAGGGCGACCATGTCGGTCCCGTTGATCAGCACCTGGCCCTCCACGATGCGCCCTGGCGGCGGCACCAGGCGCAGGATAGCCATGGCTACAGTGGTTTTGCCGCAGCCTGACTCGCCGACCAGACCCAGGGTCTCGCCTCGATAAACATTGAAGTAGACCCCATTGGCGGCGATGACATCGCCCAGAGGGGTCTCGTAGTGCACCCGCAGGTTCTTGACGTCCAAAACGACGTTGGAATCACCCCAGGTGCTTTGCGTTTCCGCCACGTTCCACGTCACGTTTTGCGCTACCATTACGCTGCCCTTGCTCCTCTCAGGCGGGGATTAGCGATCTCGTCCAGGCCGATAGCGATCAGGAAGAGGCCGGAGAAGATGACGATGAGCACCAGGATGGGGAAGCCCCACCACCACCACATGCCGCGAATGATCGCTGCAGCGCGGATGGAGTAGAAGATGGTCATGCCCAACGTGGGAATGCGGGTGGGGCCCAGGCCCAAGGCCTCCAGGCTGGTAGCAGCCAGGATGGCGCCGGAGACGTTGCCCGCCAAACTGGAAGCCAGGTAGGGCAACATGTTCGGCATCATCTCCTTGAACATGATGTCGAAGGTCGAGACGCCAGAGAGGCGCGCCATGCGCACGTAGCCCCGCTCTCGCAGAGAAAGGGCCTGAGCGCGAATCAGGCGGGTCGGTCCGGCCCAGGCGAAGAGCGCCAGGATCAAAGCCATGCTGCTGATGTCAATCTGGCGCACGTAGGAGGAGATCACGATCAATATGGCCAGAGAAGGGATGGTGATTACAGAATCGGCTATAGTACGGATCACATTGTCCACCCAGCCTCCCATAAAACCGGCTGTGAACCCCAATAAAACGCCGATCAGCATGCCCATGCCCGCCGCGATGAAGCCGACCTGCAAAGAGCGGGGGGCACCCGTGATCACCACGGCCAGCATATCGCGGCCGTTGCTCTCCGTGCCCAGAGGGTGAGCCGGATCAGGTGGGGGGAACGTAGGAGTGGGCGCCCAAATCGGTGGCAGATTCAGTGGGGACGAGCCCACCCGCGCCAGCTTCACATCCCAAAACAAAGGGCCAAGCAAGCCCATGAGGACCACCGCCATCACCATCACGAAGCCGGTGACCAGCTTCGGGTTGAGCCAGGGTGAATCCCAACGATTAATTCGAGCAGCTTTTCGTGCCGTCGGTCGAACAGTTGCGAGTGTGGTCATAAGTCCTTCTTTGGATGATAAATTCGTAATTCGTAATGCGTGTTTGTGAGTCATTCCAGTGGCATGCTGCCATCGGGAAGATAGACAACCGACTTATCTCTGATAGAGCGTGCGCGCTGAGCGGGGATCATCTTCAACAAAAGGCGGATGATATTTGTTAATAGGTCTAGACGATGCTCTGTGACTTTATCATTGAGCATGTGTCGGCCCTTGTAGTACCAGTCCCGGCTCTCCCTGGCGGAGCCAAGCGCATATTCGTAGAACCGTGCCTGGTCTTTGACCGATCCTCGACTGTATCCTTCAGCAATGTTGGCGCTGATCGAGCCAAGTGCCCGATAGAGCTGATCCGCCAATCCAACAACTCGCTTGTCCTGGGACAGATTTGTCACATCATGCCATCCGATGTCTGCGGCAAACAGGGCCAGGCGGTACACCCGTACTGTCCACAACGCATCGCCCGTAATCGTCGCCGGTACCGTTTGCTCCCACTCCTGGTAGTCCACACTTGCTCCTCCACTACTCACGCACCACGCCTTACGCATTACGCATTACGGACTACGCATCACTTCTTCTGATATGTAATCCGTGGATCAATCATCGGATAAATCAGATCAATGATCAAAACGGCAGTAGCAGTGGTCAGGATCAGGATGAACACGATCCCCTGGATGACGGTGAAATCGTTGTTAACGATGCCCTGGTAGAGAAGATAACCCATACCTGGATAGGAAAACAGATATTCTACCAGCACGGAGCCGCCAACGATGCCGCCCAGGCTCAAGGCCAGGGCCGTCACCTGGGGCAAGACGGCGTTACGTATCCCATAACGCCAGAAGATGCGGCCGGGGCGCAGCCCCTTGGCCTGGGCCAGGATCATGTAATCCTCGCCCTCGTTGGTGATCATCATACCTCGCATGCCCAGGGCCCAGAAGCCCATGGAAGCGACCACAATGGCGAACGCCGGCAGCGTGCCGTGATAGATTACGCTCTTGATAAATGCCCAGTTGAGCCCCAGTGTCACCGTGCGCGTATCATAACCGCCCCCGATCGGGAACCACTTCAAGCCAAAGCCGAAGACGTAAATGAGCAAGATGGCTAACATGAAGAAAGGTATCGAGGTAAAGGTCAGAGTCAGGGGCAGGAGGTTTTTCACCAGAGCCGGTGTGCGGCGCCAGGCCAGCAGGGCCCCGATGGTGTTGCCAGCAATAAAAGAGATGATCGTCGCGATGGCGAGCAGCCCAACAGTCCAGGGAAGGGCCCGGGCCACCATCTCCTCCACCTCAATTGGGAATTGGGACAGTGAATAGCCAAGATCGAAAGCGATCGAGTTACGCAAGAAGCGGAGGTATTGAATCAAAAGGGGCGCATCCAGGCCAAAGCGTGCCCGCCAGGCCTCAATGATCTCCGCGCTGTTCTCAACATAGCCGGACTGGGCCATCAAGCGGGTCACCATGGCTGCTACTGGGTCGCCCGGTGCCAGGCGAGGAATGGTAAAAATCAATGTGGAACCCAGCCACACGGTCAGAAAGAACATGCCCAAACGTCGAATTACGTATTCTTTGGTTAAGCCACGCATGAGACACCTTTCAAGTTAAGATCAATTACAACTACGGTACCCGAAGAGGTCTGGAGGGGGTTGTCCCCTCCAGACAATCCCTTCTTTTCCCTTTTAGCCTGCCTTGTTCCGGCCTGTAGGTCCGCTCTGCAACCAGGAAGGAACAGGCAGGGGGCCTAAGAGGATGTCTGAAAATTGCTCCCGCACCCGTCCTCGGGTGCGGAAATCGGCCCGAGGCTTCACCCTGAGGGGCTCCCTGGCCTGACCGCCAGGACAGGCAGCCCGAAGGGACGGGCCTCAGAGCGAATTTTCAGACTAGCTCCAAGAGAGTTTTCTGCGGAGGGGATTCCCCTTCGCGCCGCCCCTTTTTCAGCATTAGAGACCGCTGGCGACATTAGCCACCAGCGGTCAAGCTTAGATCATCAACCCACTATTAGCCTGCCGGCTTCAGGCTGTGGATGATCTTGTGGGTGCTCTGCCACCACGTGGGCGGATGCATGTAGTTGTTCTTGCTAGTCGGCCAGTTGGTCCAGTACGTAGTGTCGAAGGGGATGATCTTGCGCGCCTGGGTGATCGGGATGACGGGCAGCTCCTTGAACCAGAGGTCCATCGCCTTGACGAACAGCTCGTCAATCTTGGGATCACCCAGCGGCAGCGAGCCGATTTCGTCCACGATCTTGCTGTACTCCTCAGCCGCCGGACCGGACCAGCGCCAGTTGTTGTAGCTGCTGCGCTCCCCGATGGGCGTAAGCCACTTGACGTTGAACGTATCCATCGAGGCCCACGGCTCGTTGACGGAGCCACAGGTCTGCCACCCCATGCGGGTCTCGAAGTTGCCGAAGGCGAAGTTGTCACCCCAGGTGGCGCCGGCCTCGTTGCGGTTGGTGGCGTTGATGCCGATGGCCTGGAACTGCTCAACCAACACCTGAGCGATGCGCTGCTTCTCAATGAAGGCCTCGTGGGTGGTGATGAGCATGGCCAACTGCTTGCCGTCCTTGTAGTAGTAGCCGTCGCTGCCCAGCTTCCACCCCTTGGACTCGATGATCTGCTTGGCCTTGGCGGGATCAACCGTCCACAGCGGGTACTTCTCGTAAAGCCCGGCCTTCTCCAGCAGCTCCACATAGCGGTTGAGAGGCGCGTAGGCTGGGAAGAAGTGCTTGGACTTGAACGTCGTGCCCTCGTAGGCGATCTTCACAATCTGATCCCGGTCAATGGCGTAGTTGATGGCCCAGCGCATCTCCGGATCGTTCCACGGCTCCACGGCGCAGTTGAACTCGAAGGTGCGGGAGCAGGGGTCGGGCACCCAGGCGTAGGGCAGCTCGTCAAACCAGGTGATGACGTTGGGGTTACGCGCTTTGAGGGCCTGCAGAGCGCCCAGGGTGACGTCCATCAGGCTGTCCAATTGCTTGTCAGCCATGAGGGCCGCGCGCTTCTCCTCAGGGCCGGCCCAGGTCCAAATCAACTTCTCCGGCTTGGGCAGCGGCTTCCAGCCGGTCTTGGCCCCCCACCAGTTGTCGTCCCGCACGTAGACGAACTCAGTCTCGCTGATGCTGGCCAGCTTGTAGGGGCCTGTGCCCACCGGCCACCCCTTCTCTGGGTCGTAAAACTTGAAGGTGAGAGGGTCCTGCCCTTCCCAGATGTGCTTGGGCACGATGCAGGGACCGCCCCAGATGCGCACCGAGAAGTTGTCCAATTGGAAACGCGGGTTGGGCCTGGTCAGGGTGAACTTGACCGTCAGATCGTCCACCTTCTCAACGCTGGCGACCCAATCCTTTAATCCAGCGGAATAGGTCAGCTCGGGCGCATGGTCCAGCAACATCTGGATGGTGAAGACCACGTCATCGGCGGTGAAGGGATGGCCATCGCTCCAGGCAACGCCCTGGCGCAGCTTGAGCGTCCAGACGTCCAGCGTCTCGTTGGAGGTCATGCTCTCGCCCAACCACGGCTCGATCTCGCCCGTCTCGTAGTTGAGGATGAAGAGGGGCTCCAGGATGGCCTGGTGATAGCCGTGATCGCGGCGGCTGCCCGGCACGTAGAAATTCCACAGGTCTGGAGACACTACGCGGCCGCCGTCAATGTCGAAGATGAGGGTCTTGCGGCGTTCTGCCTCTTCCGGGGAGATGGTTGGCTTGGCTTCAGTCAGCTTCACTTCAACGGCTGGCGGTGCCGCTGGCGCTGGCGTTACGGGCGCGCAGGCGGCCAGCAAGGAAGCGCCCGCAACAGTGGCGCTTGCCCTCAAGAACTCGCGGCGTGAAAGCTTCTTCCTGATGAGCTCAGACATGGTGATCCCTCCTCATAATTTACTCAGAGGGGACGATAGTCCCCGGTGTGATGGCGGAGTGTCCTCCGCCACGAGCGAACACTACAAACCTCGCTTCAGAAACGTTGGAGTAATCATGTGGCGTTACCGGTACAGACTGGCGGTACAACCTCTGAAGATTGGGTTACTCCCGTTATCCCAGTGCCTCACCTCCTTTGTTGAGCTTCACTCACCTCCCTATTTTTCACCAGCCAGTTCAAGCTGAGCAATCACTACTTATGACACCCAGCTCAGCGTTCGTGGGTCTATCGTGGCAGCGATGTATCGCATAAGGAGTATAGACTCACATCTTCCATCAAAAAATAACGCCCGTTAGGATGATCCCTTACAGGATGGTGCCCTGCCCCATTGAGAAGTGAAGCTAGACGATAGAGGGTTCTGGAGAAAAGAGAAATGATCCACCACCCGGGATCACGGGGAGGCTTGATAACCATAAGCAGTTTACCACGCTAGCAGGAAGAAGTCAAGTGGCAATTTTAACGTTATGACAAATAAAATCGTGACGTGTACCCGATCGTCTATTCACACACGATTGCCCCTGCCTGGAAGTAGTGGTAGAATGACCTATGATCAGTTCCATACCCTATGCGAAGGTGAATAGATTATGGACCAACTGTGGACGCCCTGGCGCATGCCGTACTTGAAAAGTGCTAGGCCGGACGGGTGCATTTTCTGCCAGAAGGTGCAAGCTGCAGATGACCGGGCTGCCCATGTGCTCATACGCGGCCGGCATGGCTTCGTCACCCTCAACCTTTATCCCTACAACAACGGACATCTGCTCGTAGCTCCCTACGCGCACGTGCCCAGCCTGGAAGATTTGCCGCTCGATGCGCTGACCGATCTGATGTTACTGGTCAACCGCAGCCTGGTGATCCTGCGCTTCGCCATTCAGCCTCACGGCTTCAACCTAGGCGCGAATCTGGGCAAGGTTGCGGGCGCGGGGGTGGATGACCACGTCCACATCCACGTGGTGCCACGCTGGGAAGCTGACACGAACTTCATGTCCATCGTCGCCGAGACGCGCGTGATCCCGGAGTGGATAGACGAGACCTACGATCGCCTGGCTGAGGCACAACGCACGCTGGTAGCCGAGGGCCGCCTGCCGCCCATATGAATCGTAATGCGCGATCTGTGAATTTACGCAATTATGCATTACAGGTTGCGATTCGCCGTAACTCTCTATGAGCCCGTTGGTTATATGAGCATAGAGCATCCCAAAAATCCCAAAAATACGATTCAGCCCACCCATCGCCATGACCGGCTGCAAACGCATCCCAGCGATGGCCCCTGGAACTCGTTGCAGTACATCTGGCGGCACGTTAACCCGTTGCGTGTGGTCGTCAACTTTCTGATCATCTATGGCTGCCGGTTCTTACCCTGGCTGGAGCTGAAGAATCGGCTCTATCGGCTGACAGGTATGCGGGTGGGCGATCACACCTCTTTCGCTTTGATGGCCATGGTGGACGTATTCTTCCCGGAGGAGATTTCCGTAGGCTCAAACACGATTGTCGGCTATAACACGACCATCCTGGGTCACGAGTACCTGCTCAATGAATGGCGGCGCGGCCCGGTGGTCATCGGAGATAACGTCACCATCGGGGCCAACTGCACAATCTTGCCCGGCGTGGTCATCGGTGATGGCGCGGTGGTCTCGGCCATGAGCCTGGTCAACCGTGATGTGCCGCCGGGGGCGCGGGTGGGTGGTGTGCCTATCCGGCCGCTAGGCCAGGCATCCGCGTCGCCGTTTGAAGGGGAGGAGAGATGGGAGAAGAAGATCGAGTCGGACTGTTGATCCGGTTCTTGCAGAGATTACTTTGCCACCCTCTAATCCTAGCCGCGGTGCTCACTGCGGACACGCTTGGCTTTGTATGGGGGCTTATTTACTGGTACGGGCGACAACTACCCGGCACGCCGGTCTGGGCCTGGCCCTTTGTTCCGGATTGTCCGTTGTTCGGCCTGGTGGGCGGGTTGGCTCTGCTCCTGATGATAGCCCGGGAGTGGTCGCCCACGGCGCGGCGGTGGGGACGCGTGGTGCTGGCAGCCGTGGGAGTAGCGTCGCTGTTGCTGTTGGGTGTGGCCAGTATGATGGGCGGCCGGGCCTCGCCTCTGGTATGGGTGCGCTGGCTGGCTACCTACAACAGCATGTGGGGGTTGCTGGCGATGCTCTGCCTGATCACCGCGGCCGCGTGGAACCGTCCCCCCAACGGGTTATTGAGCATAGCCGCCATGGGCCAGCTCAAATACGGGACGTGGACCGTCTTCGCCTGGCTGGTGTTCTGGTGGAACACTCGCGGCCTCTTCACCTTCGAGAGCATTTTCATGACCGTGACCCACCTCGCCATGATCGCCCAGGGGCTGATGCTGTTCACTTACTACCAGCCGTCTCGTCGTGGTACGCTGTTGGCCAGCGGTTGGTTTTTGCTCAGCGATTTCGTTGATTATGGATTAGGGCACTACCCGCGATTGCCCAAACAGGTGCCCGTGATCATCATGCAATGGCAGACGATCCTGGTCACTTTCGTCCTGACCGGCGCTTTCTGGTGGCTGTCTGGACGTCTCATGCCGACCGTTGACCGCCGACGATTGACGGCTGACCGTCGCGGCCGACCGCTGACGGCTGACCGCTGACGGCTATTCACTATCGAGGAGCCCACAGCTTGAGCATTGACCCTAAACTTCGGCACTTGCGTGAGATGAAGGCCCAGGCCAAACTGGGCGGCGGTACACAGCGGATCGAACAACAACACGCGAAAGGGAAACTGACCGCCCGAGAGCGCCTGGATCTTTTACTGGACAAGGGGAGCTTTCGGGAGATAGACCCCTTCGTCACCCATCGCTGTCATGACTTTGGGCTGGATCAGCAGCGCATCCTGGGTGATGGCGTAGTCACCGGTTACGGTACGGTGGATGGACGTTTGGTTTTCGTTTACGCGGACGATTTCACCGTCTTCGGTGGCTCTCTTTCAGAAGCGCACGCGGAGAAAGTTTGCAAGATCATGGACCTGGCTGTGAAGAACGGCGCGCCGGTCATTGGACTGAATGATTCCGGTGGCGCTCGCATCCAGGAGGGGGTGGTCTCCCTGGCCGGCTACGCTGCGATCTTCCTGCGCAACACGTTGGCCTCAGGTGTCATCCCGCAGATCAGTGTCATCATGGGGCCATGCGCTGGCGGGGCCGTCTACTCTCCGGCTCTCACCGACTTCATCATCATGGTCAAGGGCACCAGCTATATGTTCGTCACCGGGCCGGAAGTCGTGAGGACTGTCACCCACGAAGAGGTCTCATTCGAGGAATTGGGCGGCGCGGCAATCCATGCCAGTACCAGCGGTGTGGCTCACTTTATCGCCGATAGCGAGGAGGACGCCCTTTTCCTGCTACAGAGGCTTCTCAGTTTTCTACCGCAAAACAACCTGGAAGATCCACCTTACATGCCGCCCACCGATGATCCGTTACGCATGGACGAGGCGTTAGACCACATTATTCCGGACGAGCCCAACCGCGCCTATGACATGAAAGAGATCATTCACCGCGTTGTGGACGATGGTTATCTACTGGAGGTGCACGAGCATTTCGCTCAGAACATCATCGTCGGCTTCGCCCGGCTGGGCGGCCACCCGGTGGGGATCGTGGCACAGCAGCCGACCGTGTTGGCCGGCGTCCTGGACATTGACGCCAGCGTCAAGGCTGCCCGCTTCGTGCGCTTCTGCGATTGCTTCAACATCCCAATCGTGACCTTTGAGGATGTGCCGGGCTTCATGCCGGGGATCGCCCAGGAGCATGGCGGCATCATCCGTCACGGCGCCAAGTTGCTGTTCGCCTACGCGGAGGCGACAGTGCCTAAGCTCACGGTGATCACCCGCAAGTCGTACGGGGGCGCGTACTGCGTGATGTCTCCCAAGGCGCTGCGGGGCGATGTGAACCTGGCCTGGCCCACGGCTGAGATCGCCGTCATGGGACCAGAGGGGGCCGTTAGCATCATCTTCAAACGGGAGATCGCGGCCGCGGCCGATCCAGAGGCCGAACGGGCGCGGTTAGTGGCCGAGTACCGTGCCAAGTTTGCCAACCCTTACGTCGCCGCCGCCCGCGGCTACCTGGACGACGTCATCGAGCCGAAGGAAACGCGGCCGCGGCTCATCAATGCTTTGGAGATGCTGCGCAACAAGCGGGATACCAACCCGCCGAAGAAGCATGGGAATATTCCGCTATAGCCATCAGCTTTCAGCAAAGAAGGATTGAGCGCTGACTGCTGAGGGCTAATTGCTGACTGCTGAGAGCTGAGAGCATGTTTCGTAAGGTATTGATTGCTAATCGTGGTGAGATTGCTGTGCGCATTATGCGTGCCTGTGAGGAGCGCGGCTTGCACACCGTCGCCGTCTATTCCGATGCCGACCGCCAGGCGTTGCACGTGCGCCGTGCTAATGAAGCTTATTACATCGGCCCGGCCCCGGCGCCTGAAAGTTACCTCCGCATTGACCGCATTCTGGACGTGGCCCGCCGCTCGGGTGCCGAAGCCATTCACCCTGGCTACGGCTTCCTGGCCGAGAACCCGGAATTTGCCCAGGCCTGCGCGGATGCGGGGGTAGTTTTCGTCGGCCCGCCGGCCGCGGCTATCGCCGCCATGGGCGATAAAGTGGCTGCCCGTCGGCGCATGAAGGCGGCGGGCGTGCCCGTTGTGCCGGGGACAGAAGAAGGGCTGTCTGATCAGGAAGCCATCGCTGCAGCTCAGGAGCTAGGGTACCCGGTGATGGTCAAGCCGGCAGCCGGGGGCGGGGGCAAGGGGATGCGGCTGGTGCGTCAGGCAGAGGAACTGCCCGCAGCCATGAGAGCCGCCCGACGGGAGGCGATGGCATCCTTTGGCGATGATCGCATCTACCTGGAAAAGGTGATCGAAAACGCCCGCCATGTGGAGGTCCAGATCTTGGCCGATACCCATGGCAATGTGGTCCACCTGGGCGAGCGAGAGTGCTCGATTCAACGCCGGCATCAGAAGTTGATTGAAGAGGCGCCCTCGGTGGCCGTGGATCCCGACCTGCGTCAGCGTATGGGAGAGGTAGCTGTGCAGGCGGCGCGAGCGGTAGGATACGTGAGCGCTGGGACCATCGAGTTCCTGCTGGATCGGGACGGCAATTTCTATTTCCTGGAGATGAACACCCGCCTCCAGGTCGAGCATCCGGTAACGGAGATGGTCACTGGCGTAGACATCGTGAAGGAGCAGCTAGCTATCGCCTCCGGGCGACGTATGCGCTACCGCCAAGAAGATATCGTGCCCAAGGGTTGGGCGATTGAATGCCGCATCACGGCTGAAGACCCCTATAACGGCTTCCTGCCATCGAGCGGCCGGGTCGTCATGCTCCAGGAGCCGACGGGGCCAGGGGTGCGCGTGGAGAGCGGCATCTATGAAGGGTTCGAGGTCAGTTTCTACTACGACCCGATGATCGCCAAGCTGGTCGTATGGGGAGAGACGCGCGCAGAAGCGATCCTGCGCATGCGGCGGGCCTTGCGTGAATACCGGATCGGTGGCATCCGTACCTCCATCCCTTTCCATCAGCAGATCATGGACCACACAGAGTTCATCTGGGGCACTTTCGACACGGAGTTCCTGGAACGACGGATGGGAGGCAGCTTGACCCAGCGCTCGAAGCTTGAAGAGTGGGAACGGGTGGCTGCCATCGCAGCGACGCTGGTGGCTCATGAGCGCGGCCGGCGCGCCGTGATCCTGAGCCACACTTCTAATGGCTCGGCTTCGTCCTGGAAACAGATAGCCCGGTTAGAGGCCCTGCGACGATAGCCTTTGCGAGGCAAAGACGATCTTGAGGTACATAGCCACCATCAGCGGACGCGAGTTCGCCATTGACCTGGACGACGAGCACCATATCGTGGTTGATGGACAGGTGCTGAATGTGGACATGCAACGCATCGAGTCCTCACAACTTTACTCTTTGCTGGTGGATCACGTTTCTCATGAAGTGGTGGTGGAGGAGGCGGGGCATGTCTTCCGCGTGATATTGAAC
The DNA here is from genome assembly GCA_034433615.1 of Anaerolineae bacterium. Classification (GTDB taxonomy): domain Bacteria; phylum Chloroflexota; class Anaerolineae; order DUEN01; family DUEN01; genus DAOUAJ01. Next base: position 13,468 of record DAOUAJ010000358.1, read on the forward strand.
GGCGAGCTGTTTGAGGTACGGGTGGAGGACGAACGCATGCGCCGGCTGGCCAGAGCCGGCCATCAATTGCCTCCACCTGCTGGCGAGGTTCAGATTAAAGCCCCCATTCCCGGCCTGGTCACGCGCATCCTGGTAGAACCAGGGCAGGCTGTGTCCGCCGGACAAACGCTGGCCCTGCTGGAGGCCATGAAGATGGAAAATGAGCTGCGTGCTCCCCGGGAAGGCACCGTCAGCCGCGTGGCGGTGGAGGCCGGCCAGCGGGTAGAGCAGGGGCAGTTGCTGATTACAATTCATTAGTGCTGTGGATACTTTCGACTCGGACGGACAAGAGGTGCCCTCCATCCCCCCTCCTCAATGCTGATAGAGAATTTGATCAAGCAAGCTAAGCGGTTAAAGCTGGGTATGACGATGCCTCCCCCATCCCCCGTACAGCGTCTGCGCCTGACGTTTGCCCATGGCGAAGCAATCCGCTGGATCTCGCATCTGGATGTTGTCCGGCTGTGGGAGCGGGTACTACGCCGTGCCGGGGTGCCGGTTGCCTACACTCGCGGTTACAACCCGCAACTACGCATTCAATTCGCTTCAGCGTTACCGACCGGCTGCTTTGGCCGCGCTGAGATGGCTGACCTGTGGATGGAGCAGGCTGTGCCGCCGGAGGAGTTCACGCTCCTGGTGCGGGCCGAGTTGCCCCCCGGCATTAAGCTGCTCGACGTGCAGGAAGTGGATCTGTATCTGCCATCTCTCCAATCTCTGTTGCGATCCGCCGACTGGCGGGTAGCCGTAGGTGCCACAGATATCTCTCAAGAAGAATTGGCGCAGCGCGTAGCTGACCTTATGACTGCGGAGGAGTTGATGCGGGAACGGCGCCGCCGGGAAGGTCAGCCTGTTCATATCTACGACCTTCGTCCGTTGATCGAGTCGCTGTGGTTAGAGGGCCAGGACGCGGACGGCCGGCCGGTGCTCCGGATGCGGCTGCGCGCAGAGCCGGGGGCTACCGGCCGCCCCGATGAGGTGCTGGAAGCGCTGGGGCTGGGGAATCGCCCCAGCCGGATGGAGCGTATCGCGCTGCATTTCGCCGAAAGCGCAACTACCTTTTCAGCCGGGCAACCACGACGACGTGATGGGTATTGGCCCAGAGAGGCCAGCGGGTGATCAGTGTCAAAATGGGCTCCTGGGTGGGAGCCATCCACCGGGCATTCTGTCTGCGTTCCTCCTCCGTAGCCCCCACCTCCTGTAGCAGGAGAACCTGTTCCACCTGATAAGTGTAGCTGCGACCATCGGCCGCATAAAGCTGGATCTCAGAGCCAGGTTTAAGACGCGGCTCCTCGCGATCAACATCTTGACTGATTGGCTCGAAGACCTTGCCTTTGACGTTATGGTGGCCAGAGATTACGACGTTGCCAGCCTGACCGGGGTTGGCACTGTTGATGTGGTGCCCGGCCGCGTAATCGGGCATCTGCCACTCGCTGTGCCGCTCCGTGCCCTTACCTACGATACGCCAGCCGATCTCGACGACCGGCACGTCGAGGTTCAGGGCCGGGATGATCAGGCGGACGGGCGGGCTGTCAGGCGTGGGGGAGGGCGTAGGCTGCGGGCTGCTCGGGGTCGGTGTAGGCGGGGTTAGCGGGGATGGCGTCGCCGTCGGAAGCGGCGTGGATGTAGGCACGACGGTTGCCTGAGAGGCGGGGGTAGCGGGTATCGGTGTACTTTCTATCTGCTGCCGTTGTGCGTGCCAAATCCCAATTGCTCCTAAGAGCAGCGTGATGCATACAACGCCTAACGCAATACCCAACCGTATGCGGGAGTCACGGGATAGGCTCATAAACTTCCTACCATGCTCGTCCATTTGATCATTAAGCGATCTTCCTCGTCGTAATGGTATCGTCCGAACAGCGGTTGATCGTCTAGGCCCAGAGCCAGAATTTTGGGGAGCAACTCTGCCAGATCCTCGACCAGGTCATACTCCAGGATGCGCGCCTGCGGCACCCATTCCAGCACCCCTTCCTGCGACGGCCGCACGTCCTGGCTTCGGGCGCGAGCGGTGAAAACAAACAGCAGAATGCCCGCCTGCGGGTCGTCCGTATCCACGTTAATGACGGCACGCAGCCGGACATCCTCCACTGTCAGCCCTGTCTCTTCGGTCACCTCGCGCACGGCCGCGCTGAAGATGTCCTCATCCCGCTCGACGTGGCCCCCTACGCCGTTGTAGCGGTTGGGCCAAATGGGCTTCGTGGGCGCGCCTTTGAGCAAAAGCACGTCAGTTCCGTAGGTGACAAAGCACAGGGTGCGAGGAACCACATGGTATCGGCCCTGGCTCTTGTCTACACCCTGATCTTGCCTGCCCATGAGAGGGTAGCCTTTCTTTATGGCTCACCAGGCACCGGTTTGCCTGCCCTGGCCGGGCAGGCCAGGGAAACCGGTGCCTAGTAGGCCAGAGCGGGCCAGCAGCGCGGCAAAAAAGCGCGCTGTGCCGGTAGGGCGCAGCGTGGCCTCACGCGGGATCAACTCTGCCTCCCAGAGGCGCGCGCCTTCGGCCAGCAGTTGGTCCAACGTGGCAGAATGGGTCAAGGAACGGGCAATCTGGGCTGGCTGTAGCCCCAGCAGCGCGGGGATCTCAGCGCCCGGTGAGAGGGGTGGGATGGCGCGAGCTCGGAAGGCTAGGCCTAAAAAGGGGACGGACACAGTGCCAGAGCCACGGCGGTTGGGCAGATCGAAGCAATCCCGCCACACGAACCAGGGGCGCACGGGTTCGTCCCAGACCAAAGCCAACGGTTGTAGCCGGCCATCAAGCAGACATTCCTGCGTCGGCCCGGCGTCCCTCAGCTCGATCCGACAGCCGGCCTCCTCCAGCGCCTCGCGCGTGACCGTTTCTGCCCAGGTCTCGCCCGGATCCTGGTGGCCCCCGATGCCGATATAACGCAAGGTCCAATGGCCGTTCTGTTGGGTCCACTGGAAGCGCGGCTCCACAGCGAAGAGGTAGAGGCCATCATGCTCCAGGATCAGGCCAGAGGTGATGTGCCCGCCGGGCTCCAGCAGATCAGTCAGACGTACACTCACGAGGGTCTCCTGCGACGAGCTGACGATGGACGATGGACAATAGACGACGTCCGTGGGTCCATCGTCACCCCACAACTCGGAAGCTATTGAATTCACCGGTGGCCGGTTCGTAACGAACCTCCACGTTCTCGACGGCTGCGCCCTCGGGGCCACGCCAGCACCACTGGATCATACGCTCGACCGTCTGGGGCTCGCCCTCAAATACGGCCTCCACCCGGCCGTCCCACAGGTTGCGCACCCACCCGGTCAGCCCTAGCCGGCGCGCCAAATTGCGCGTCTCGGCCCGAAAGTACACGCCTTGAACGTGGCCGGAGATAAAGACATGGGCTCGCGTGGCAGACATAGGCAATCCCTCCCCACCAACGGCTCACACGGGCCGCACCAGGTCATCCAAGGCCCGACGGGGTGTAGGTGCGGGCGACTCGGCCGGATAACCGATGGGCAGAATGGCGACAGGATGCAGCCCGCGCGGCAGGTTCAACGCCCGGATCACCGCCTCATCGCGAAAGGCACCCACCCAGACCGTGCCCAGGCCCAGCGCGACGGCAGCCAGTTGTGCGTAGGCGCAGGCGATGGTGGCATCCTGCAGGGAGTAGAGCCGTTCGCCACGCTGGCCATACCTGCGGGCAGAACGGGCGGCATCGGTGCAGAAAACCAGAACCACGGGCGCCTGCGCTACGAACTCCTGGCCGCCGCTGGCCTGAACCAACGCCTGGCGCTGCGCCGCGTCCCGCACGACGAAGACCTGATAAGCTTGCAAGTTGCCCGCCGAAGGGGCCGCGTTGATGGCTTCCAGGATTCGTCTCAGCGTGTCTTCCGGCACCGGCCGATCCTGGTAGGCCCGAATCGAACGACGTTGTCGTATACAGTCAAAGACGTCCATGTCTTCCTCCCCTTGACCTCGGACCGCTGACGACGGATCACTGACCGCCATGCTCTCGCTATCGGCGATCACATCCTTCGTCCATCGTCGGTCGTCTTTCGTCTCTAGATTTTGTACCCGATCTTGCGCAGGAACCCCTTGCGCCAGGCGATGTCCTCTTCTGTCTCGATTCCCTTGGTCTTCACACCGTCAATCACGCCCAGGATGCCGCGCCCTTGCTCGCTCTCGGCAATGATCACCTCCACCGGGTTGGCGGTGGCGCAGAAGATGCGGCACACCTCGGGTACCATCTTGACGGCATTGAGGATGTTAACGGGATAGAGGTTACGCAGGAAGACGATGAAGCTATGGCCGGCTGACAGGGCCAGGGCGTTTTTCTGGGCCAATTCGATCATTTCCTCGTCGGTGCCGGCGGAGCGCACCAGCGCCGGTCCAGACGATTCGCAGAAGGCCAGGCCGAATTTGGCGCCAGGCACAGTGCCGACGATGGCCTCGTAGAGGTCTTCCACCGTCTTGATGAAGTGACTTTGTCCCAGGATGAAGTTAATGTCATCCGGCTTCTCGATGCGAACGGTTTTGAGTTCCATAGCGGCCTCCCTATTGTTCATGCTCGACGGGTGGTAGTCTCCCCTCTGAATGTTGTTGACCGACTGATCTTATTTTAGCATAGAACGCGGCCGGATGAGAATCGGGAATTAGCTCGTCCAGGGCTCTCCCAAAGTAAAGCAAGGTACCAGGCACTTATTCGAAATACCCAAGCATTGCTTATTCGCAGAGTTTGTGTTAATATGGTGCTCGGTACGGGCGTATCGCCAGAGGAACCTGGTTTTAGAGGGGCAAAAGAGCAACCGTCCTGGTGCCGGTAAAGGGGGATGGCATGAGCGACAATCTGATCCTGATTGACCAGGATGCTCTGCTGGAGGAATTGCAGCGGGCATTTGATTTGGACACCTCGCGGACGGTGCTGCGAGTATTGAATAAAGTGGCGACGCAGATCATTGACCGGGTGGCCCGGCGCGAGGATCTTGATGACTTAAGGCAAATCGTGGCGGAGCTGGCCGAGGCCCAGAGGCTCACCCAGCAGCAAGTCAGAGAGTTAGCTGAGGCCCAGAGGCTCACCCAGCAGCAAGTCAGAGAGTTAGCCGAAGCTCAGAAGCGCACTGAGCAACGGCTGGACCGGATCGAGGTCGTGGTGCGGGAGCTAGCCGAAGCTCAGAAGCGCACTGAGCAACGGCTGGACCGGATCGAGGTCGTGGTGCAGGAACTGGTTGAGGCCCAAAAGCGCACTGAGCAGCAAATCAGAGAGCTGGTCGAGGTCCAGAGGCACACTGATCAACAAGTGCGAGAATTGGTGAGAAGCCAGCAGCGTCTGTGGGATAAATTCTCCACCACCGAGAAGTTTGTTCTGGAATATGAATACCGCCAAAAAGCAGTCTCCTACTTTGGCAAGTTGGTGCGGCGGCCGCAACCGCTCTCACAGCAGGAGACGTGGGATTTGCTCGTAGACAAGCTCTCGGATGCGGAGTTGGACGATGCGCTGAATCTGGACATCGTGATCCGCGGTCGGAGCTATCCGCCGGTGACTGTGCCAGAGACCTGGCTGGGAGTGGAAGTATCGAGGGTAGTGGATAGTCACGATGTAGAGCGCGCTCGACGGCGGACGGCCTTGCTGCGCCGCGCTGGCTTGTATGCTCTCCCGGTCGCAGCCGGAAAAGAGCTGACCGAGGACGCCAGAACCCAGGCCGAGGCCGCTGGTGTGGTTGTGTTGCAAGACGGCGCCGTTTTGTTCCTCGAAGAAGCGCTGAAAGGGGCCCGCTGAGCAATCTCAATCGCCGGGTTCCTCTTGCTACAAATTCGTTTTCACCTGCTCGGCGGCAGCGCGGGTCATACCAGGCACGGCGGCCAGCTCCTCCACAGATGCCTGGCGGATGGCCTCTAGCGAGCCGAAGTGCTTGAGCAAAGCCTGCCGCCGGCGCGGGCCGATGCCGGGGATTTCTTCCAGAACCGAGGTAAGAGTGGATTTCTGGCGACGAGTGCGTTGATGGGTGATGGCAAAGCGATGCGCCTCGTCCCGGATGCGTTGCACCAGGTGAAGGGCCTCCGAACCGTGCGGCAAGATCACTGGATCCGGGCGGTCAGGCAGAAAGATGTCCTCGAACTGCTTGGCCAGCCCCACTACCGGTACTACCTCGCGCAGCCCGTACTCCTCTAAAACTTCCAGTGCCACATTGAGCTGCCCCTTGCCGCCGTCCACGATCACCAGGTCGGGCAGGAGTGACCACATCGCATCTTGCTTGCGCGCCTTCTGGCCCGGATCGGGGTTCTCGGCCGCCTCCACGGCCCGACGGAAACGGCGGCGCAGCACCTCTCGCATGGACGCGTAATCGTCTGGCTGCCCGGCCTGTCCCACCGAGCGCACGTTGAACCGCCGGTAATCCGACTTGAGGGGCACGCCCTTGGCGAACACCACCATGCTCCCTACGGTGTTCGTGCCCTGCAGTGTGGAGATGTCGAAGCATTCGATGCGCGACGGCGGCGACGGCAGGTTCAGATATTCCTGCAACTCGCTCAGGGCCTCGGTCTGGCGGTGAGTGTCGGCTTGCCACTGAGCCTGCAACGCTTGCAGCGTCTCTTTAGCGTTCTCCAGCGCCATCTCCACAAGCTGGCGCTTGGTGCCGCGCTGGGGCACTTTCAGCATCACCCGGGCGCCACGCTTAGAGCGCAACCACTGCTCGATGATCTGCCGCTCGTCCAACTCCTGGGGCAGCAGGATGCGCGGAGGCACGTAGGCCGCTTCATCGTAGAACTGCTTGAGGAACGCCGACAGCAGCTCGCCGTTCTCTTCGGCGGTCACGCCGTCCAGGACGAACGTCTCCCGTCCGATCAGCCGCCCATGCCGGACCAGGAAGACCTGCACACATGCCTCGTCCTGGCGCGGGTCGTGGGCGAAGGCGATGACGTCCTCGTCCTCTTGTTGATCGGAGACCACTTTTTGCCGCTCGACGATCTGCTCGGCCGCCCGGATTTGGTCGCGGTAGAGGGCAGCCCGCTCGAACTGCCACTCCTCAGCCGCCTGCTGCATCTTAGTCTGAAGCTCGGCTAGCACCCGTTCGGTCTTCCCTTCCAGGAAATCGCACAACCCCTGGATGACCGACCGGTACTCTTCGCGGTTCACTGCGCCGATGCAGGGGCCGACGCAGCGTTTGATGTGGAAATAGAGACAAGGCCGCTCGTCCCGCCCTGTGATCTCGCGGTCGCAGTCGAGGTACGGGAAGACGCGCCGGAGCGCGTCCAGCGTCTGGCGCACGGCCATTGCCGAGGTAAATGGACCATAGTAGCGAGCGCCATCCCGCGCCATGCGGCGCACAATGGAGACCTTGGGGAAGTCATCCTGCCAGTGGACCTTGATGAAGGGATAATTCTTGTCGTCCTTCAGGCGGACGTTGTAGCGCGGCCGGTGGCGCTTGATCAGCTCGTTCTCCAGGATAAGCGCTTCCAGCTCCGTGTCGGTGACGATCCACTCCAGGTCGGCGACGTCCTCGACCAGGTGGCGCGTGCGCGGGCCGTGGTCGGCGGACATCTGGAAGTAAGAGCGGACGCGGCTACGCAAGTGGACCGCCTTGCCCACATAGATCACGCTCCCCTTGATGTCCTTCATCAAGTAGACGCCCGTGCGGCTGGGGAGTGTGTCCAGTTTGGCTGAAAGCTCATCCGAGATCTTGTGAGTCATGGCGATATTTTAACACTTCCCAGGGATCCAGGTCAAAGGGGCCCGAAGACGGAAATGTGTATATGAGCGGAAGTTTGACGAGGGGGCAGGGTGAAATATAATGGCTCATGCATCTGTCAGCCTGCTATTGTTACATCGTGCGGTGCGCGGACGACACCCTATACACCGGCTGGACCACAGATCTGGCCCGCCGTCTGGCTGATCACAATGCCGGACGCGGCGGTCGCTACACTCGCGCCCGCCAGCCCGTGGCACTGGTTTACTGGGAAGCGTGGGATACTCCGGCCCAGGCGATGCAGCGTGAGGCGGCCATCAAACGGATGTCTCGTGACCATAAGCTCCTGTTGATCGCGGCCGCTCCCCCAGAGCACCGCGAATGGATAGAAAGTCATGCAACCTAGGTTTATTCCCTATAGCATCTCCGTCTGCATGCCTGCTTACAACGAAGAAGCTAACCTCCCCAGCATGATCGCCGACGTGGTGGCAGTCATGCGGACGCGCTGTCCGGACTTCGAGATCGTGGTGACCAACGATGGCAGTAAAGATCGCACAGGTGAGGTTCTAGAAGAGCTGGCCCGTCAATACCCTGAGTTGAGGCCCGTTCATCACGCAGTTAATCAAGGTTATGGCGCGGCGGTATACACGGCACTTAGCCACGCGACGAAGGAGGTCGTCTTTTTCACCGATTCGGATCGCCAATTCGTGCTGGAGGAGATTGATCGCCTGCTACCGCATCTGGCTGAGGCGGACTTAGTTATAGGCTATCGGGCCCCCCGGCGTGATCCTTTCCTGCGTGTGTTGTTCGGGTACGGTTGGAGCGCCCTGGTAACCTTGCTCTTTGGCTACACAGCCCGAGACATTGACTGCGCTTTCAAGCTGTTCCGGCGTGAGGTATTTGAGGCCGTTGGGCCGACCATCCGGTCACGGGGTGCCACTTTCAGCGCGGAGTGGCTGGTGCGCGCCAAACGAGCCGGCTACCGCATCTTCGAGGTGCCGGTCAGCCATCTGCCCAGGCGGGCCGGCTCTCCCACCGGAGCCCGGCTGGACGTCATCACCCGGGCCTTCCGTGAACTATGGCAGTTTCGGCTCCAACTCTGGCGAGAGAGGTAAGGCAACGAGGAATGGGGCGATGAGCCTGCCCTGGACTGCGGAGCAGTCCAGGGGCAACAAGGAAAGAATACGAAGAAGGAGGAGCCTCTTGCCTGCTCGTTACCTCATCGCCTCGGTACCCGGTACTCGTTGCCTCATTTACTAATGCGTATCCTGGTGATTGCTCCCACGGGATTCTTCGCAGACTATGGCTGCCATGTACGCATCTACGGTCAGGCTGAGGCTTTGCAACGGCGCGGCCATACGATCCAGATCGTCACCTACCCGGCCGGGCGTGATCTGCCCGACCTGAAGATCATCCGTCCACCATTACTCAGCCGTCATCGGCAGATGCCTGTAGGCTCATCCCGACGCAAGATCTTCCTGGACGCTGTGCTGGCTCCCGTGGTTTGGGCAGCGTCTTTGCGCTTCCGTCCTCAGGTGATTCACGCCTTTCTACACGAGGGGGCCTTGTTGGGTGTTTTGCCTGCCCGCCTGGGACGTATCCCGCTGGTTTTCGATTTCCAGGGCAGTCTGACCGGGGAGATGATGGACCACGGATTCCTGTCCGAACGGTCCCGTTCGCTGGCAGCGTGGCGTCGGTTGGAACACTGGATTGATCAGCAACCCGACGTCATCCTGGCCAGCTCCCAGCACGCGGCGGCGATGTTGGTCACGCAGTTTGGTGTGCCAGAAGAGCGCGTGCGTGCTGTGCCCGACAGTGTGGATGTGAACCAATTCCGACCTGCTGTGCCGGCGGATGGGCCTCAGTTGGTCGCCCTGCGTTCGCGTTGGCAGTTGCCGCCCGACCGGCCGCTGGTGGTTTATCTGGGATTACTGGCTCCCTATCAGGGGATTGATCTGCTGCTGGGAACCGCGCGCATCCTTTGCCAGCAGAATGCCCCTCGCCTTGCACCCCAGCCGCATTTCCTGATCATGGGATTTCCCCGCGTAGATTATTACCGTCGCCAGGCCCAGGCATTGGGCATCAGCGATCACGTCACCTTTACCGGAGCGATCCCGTTTACAGATGCGCCTGCCCACTTGCGGCTAGGCACGGTGGCCGTAGCTCCCAAGCTTTCGGCGACGGAGGGCAGTGGCAAACTCCTGACCTACATGGCGACCGGGTTACCCGTGGCGGCGTTTGATACCCCTGTGCATCGCGAGTATCTGGGCGATCTTGGTGTCTACGCCCCACCCCACGATGCAGAGGCTCTGGCGGGAGCGCTCACCTATCTGTTAGCCGACCCGGGATCGGCGGCTGCGCGCGGTAGAGCGCTACGGGAGCGCGCGGCACGGCTCTACACCTGGGCTGAGGCCGCGAGGCTCATCGAGGGTGCTTACGAAGCGGTTAGCAATTAGCGGTTAGCCACCAGCCCAGGGTAGGTGGGTAACTGCCGACAGCTAGCGGCTGATGGCTAAAAGCTAACGGCTAATTACGAGCAAGAGGAGACCCGAGCAGAGGTTGGCTTATGAGAGTGACGCAAGTCGGGCGCTGGGCGGTGCTGCTTGTGGCGTTGCACCTGGCGCTCGGGGTGCTCTATAGCGTCACAGTGCCGCCCTGGGAGGCGCACGACGAGTGGGCTCATTATAAGTTTGTGGAATACGTAGCCCGGCGGCGATCTTTACCGCCTCCCGACCGGCGGCTGACGCGCGAGTACCTTTACGATGAAGCCACCCAGCCACCGCTCTATTACCTGATCGCCGCGCTGCCGGTGATGCTGGTGGACACGCGTGACAAAGTGAAGCCAGACGTGAACCCCTACTTTGACATCAGCACCGGCGCTGGCGGCATCAACGCGGCCGTGCATCATCCTGAGCAGGAACGATTCCCCTGGCGTGGCACGTTGCTGGCCCTCCATCTGGCCCGCTGGGTCTCGCTGGTCATCAGCCTGGCCGGCCTGGTGGCAGCGTACCGGCTGGGCCGATTGTTGACCCCTGAACATCCCACCGTCGCCTTGCTGGCGTTGATGATCACCGCATTCTCACCCCAGTACCTGTTCATCGGTAGCGTGGTCACTAACGATGTGTTGATCGCTGCCCTGGGGGGCGTGGTAGCGTGGTTGGGGGTGAAGCTCGTTTTGGAGGGGCTACGCCCTGAGGCGGCGTTGGCGCTGGCGCTGGCCACCGGACTGGCGTTGGTGAGCAAACTCTCGGCGCTGGCACTGTTGCCCTTTGTGCTCCTGGCCTTTATCACAGGCGCGGCTCGCTCCCTGCGCTCTGGGCAGAACCGGTTGGCCGTCTGGCTGACGATGACAGTGCCTCTGAGTGGTGGCTTGATTCTGGGTGGACTCTGGTTGCTCCGCAATTTTTGGCTGACCGGCAAGTACTTGCCTCGCGATCCGTGGTTTGTCGGCCGGTTTATAGATCGCTGGCTCGGTCGCGCTGAGAACGCCTTGCCTATACCGATGGAAGCTCTGCCCTCAGCGTTGTACTACGGCTTCCGCACCTTTTGGGCCTCCTTTGGATGGGGCAACCTGGAGGCCTATCCATGGGTTTACACCCTCTTCACCGTGCTCAGCCTGGCCGGACTGGCAGGCCTGATCTGGTGGGCGGCTAGGCGAAAGGTGCCCTGGGATCGTAAGGTGGCGGCGGGATTACTGCTGTTGCTGGTGGCCTCCCTGCTCTTTATGGCTACTTATCGGGAGTTCGACTATGGCGCTCGGCTGGTGAGGGGTCGCTATCTGCTGCCTGCTTTGGCGGCCGTAGCCGTTTTGATCGCGTTGGGACTGGAGACGCTCTTAAGTTTGATCCCAACGGATCGGCGGAAGGTCTTCCCTCTGGCGCTCGGCGGCCTGCTGGTGATCACAAACGTGCTGCTGCCCTTGGGCGTGATCGCCCCTGCGTACGCACTGCCGCCGATGTTGTCGGACGACAGCCTGTTGCCAGGTGAACAGCCCCTGAGGGCCCACTTCGGCGATGCGGCAGAGCTGGTGGCCTACGAAACGTGGCCGGAGAGTGTGCGCCCAGGAGAGGCATTGGGGGTGACACTGCTCTGGCGAGTGTTGAGGCCGCTGGATCGAAACTACACGCTCGGGGTGCATCTGCTGGGCGAGGGACAGACCAAGGTCGGGGAGACGAACGTGTACCCGGGCCGGGGCAACTATGCCACGAGTTTGTGGCGGGCCGGTGATCTGCTTCGGGAGACGTACTGGGTGACGGTGCGGGAGCCTATCACTCGGCCAGTCATGGGACGCGTCAAGGTAGCCTTTTTCCTGGATGACCACACCCAGGCGCACCTGCCCGTGACCGATGCTCAGGGCAATCCTCTGGGTGAGGCCGTGGTATTTGGCCGGTTCAAGCTGGCACCAACGGCCCCGACGGCAGAACCCGCATCGGCGTCCAGCCTGGCGTTGCTGGGCGAGACCATCCGGCTGAGCGAGGCCACCTGGCCAGGTGAGGAGGCGCTGCTGGTAGCCGGTGATGCCTTCACGGTCACGTTAACATGGGACGTGTTGGGCCGCCCGCCAGCCGACTACACTGTGTTTCTGCACCTGGAGGGGCCTACCGGCCCGGCGGCCTACGGTGACGGCCCCCCCGCCGGAGGGGCCTACCCGACCGGCCTCTGGGACCGTGGCGAGCGGATCGTGGACCGACACGTCGTGCGCTTGCCGCCGGAGATGCCCGCCGGAGAATATGCCCTCGTCACCGGCCTGTATGACGCGAGGGGCCAGCGGGTGGTCGCGTATGGGCTGGACGGCGAGCGTCTTCCTGCCGACCAGATCCTTCTGGATCACGTTACGGTTGTCCGGCGCGACCGGCGCCATTTCATCCCCCTGATCCTGCGGCAGGTTGTTGATACCCACTGAGAATTGGAGACCATCCTACCTGGCATAAGGATCGGCTGCGTCCCGCAGGCCATCCCCCACGAAGTTAAAGGCCAGCACGGCCAGGACGACCAACGCGCCCGGGCTGAGCAGCCAGGGAGAGAGAGCAACAACCTGGAGTTGTTGGGCCTCTTGCAGCAAGACCCCCCAACTGATCACCGGCGGTCGCAGCCCCAGCCCCAGAAAGCTGAGCGCGGTCTCACTCAAGATCATCTGAGGGATGGCCAGTGTGAGGGCGGCGATGATGTAACTGAGGAAGGAGGGGACCATGTGCCGCAGGATGATGCGCATCTCAGACGAGCCAGAGAGCCGGGCGGCCATGACGAAATCCTCCTCTCGCAGGCTCAGGAACCGCCCCCGTACCACCCGGGCCAGCCAGGTCCAGCCGATCAACGAGATGATCACGGTGATGGCGAAGTAAACCTTGATCGGCGACCAGTCTTTGGGCAAGGTGGCACTGAGCCCCATCCAGAGGGGGATGGTGGGCACTGATCGGATGAACTCGATCACGCGCTGGATGACGATGTCCCATGTGCCCCCATAGTAACCGGAGATGCCTCCGATGACAATTCCCAGTATGAAGCTTAAAAACACGCCGATCAAGCCCAGGCTGAGGGAAACGCGAGTGCCGTAGAGCAGCCTGGATAGCATGTCCCGGCCCAGCCTGTCCGTTCCCAGCAGGAACATAGTGCCCTTCTCGTCCTTGATGCCGAGCAAGTGTACGTTGGTCTCGAACACGCCCCAAAGCTTATATGGGTCACCCTCGACCAGGAAGTAGATGGGGTATTTCTTTGTCTTGTCAACGTCGAACAACATCCGCAGCGTTTCCGGATCACGTCGGGGTTTATAGCCGTAGACGAAAGGGCGAAGGTGAAAGCCCTCTTCATCCACAAAGTGGGGCAGTTGAGGTGGCGCGAATGTGTACCTGGCGTCGTAGTTGTGTGGGGAATAGGGGGCCAGAAACTCGGCGAAGAGAGCGATCAGGTAGAGAGATATGACCACCACACTGCTTGCCAACGCCATCTTGTGCTTGCGAAACCGCCACCACATCAGTTGCCACGGCGACGCGACGTAGATCCGTTCCTCTTCAATCGGCTCTTCCGCTTCCCTTTCAGGGATCGCCGTTACGACCTCTCGGGCTCTTTCCAAAGCAGGGTGCTCAAGCTCATCGTGCACCGTCATTCTTTTCCCCCTATCCCGTGTATCGAATGCGAGGATCCAACCAGGCTAACAGCAGGTCTGAGATGAAGGTGCCAAGGATAGTCAGCACGCTCAGCAGCAGGATAAAGCTGGCGGCCAGATACATGTCCTGGCTCATCAGGGCGTTTAGCAGCAGGGGGCCAGTGGTGGGCAGGCTTAGCACCACCGAGATGATGGTAGCCCCAGAGATGAGGGTGGGCAGATACCAGCCGACGGTGCTGACGAAGGGGTTTAACGCCACTCTCACCGGATACTTGAATATGACTTGGGTCTCCTTCAGGCCCTTGGCTCTGGCCGTCTCCACATATGGCTTGCCCAACTCATCGAGCAGGTTGGCCCGCATGGTGCGCACCAGCCCCGCCGTGCCGCCCGTGCCCAGGACGATCACCGGCACCCACAGATGCTTCAGCATGTCCAGGAACTTCGCCCAGCTCCAAGGTTGCTCGGCGAACCTGGCCGAAAAGAGCCCACCGATGTTGAAGTCGAAATAGGACCAGGCGATCCACATCAGGACCAGAGCGATCAGGAAATCGGGGATCCCCAGGCCGACGAATCCCAGGAAGGTAAAGAGGTAGTCACCTATGGAGTATTGATGAGTGGCGGAATAAATGCCTATGGCAAAGCCCACGATCCAGGTGAAGATGAGGGTAGTGAAGGTGATCACTACGGTCAACCCCAGCCGCTCCCAGATCAGATCCTTAACCGGCTTGTTCCACCCGAACGATTGACCGAAATCGCCATGGAGAATCCCCCATACCCACTTGAAGTAGCGGATGTGGATGGGCCTGTCCAGACCGTACTGTCTCTTGAGGGCGTTCAGGACATCCTGATCAATGGTATCGCCACTGGCGGCCAAAGTGGCCGTATAGGCAGTCAAGAAATCGCCAGGTGGCAGTTCGATGATCAGGAAACAAACGATAGTGATGACGAAAAGGGTCGGGATCAATAACAAGGTCCGCTGTCCAATATATTGGAGCATATGCCATCTCCTCACAGTTTATGTCTGACGATGAAACGCCAGGCTGCCAGATCAAACCATCACAATCCTCTCCCGCTCGCGGATGTCGCGGAGCACTTCGGGGGGGATACCGGTGAGGATCAGCCCCCCTTTGCGAGCTTCCTCTATGGTTCTCTTCAGGGACTTCTCGTAACCATCAGCGGGAATCAATCCACCGTAAGTAACGATCACCTTGTCCTCTAAGATCTCTCTGGCTCTGTCGTAATTCACCAGTTTCAGGTTCAGTTCCACTCCTGTGGCCGGGAGTTTAGCATACTCCGGCAGAAGGTGTTCACAGGCTCCGCAGGTGTGGATCAGCCCGCCGCTGAACTCTTCCAGCAGCCTCCGGTTGTACGGGGCGACGAACTCGCTGAATAGCTCAGGGGAAAGATTTACAGATCCGTCGTCGCTGAACATGATCAGCCCCTTGCACTCTGCATGAACCAGCGTGTCGAAATGGACTTCGTTCGGAGAGAAACGCCAGCCTGCCAGCCGGTGGGATTCTTTCAAGAGCCTGATGTGCGCCTCTGTGACCACGGAGTACATCCGATGCACAGCTTCCGGGTGATCAAAGAGATCTACGAATAGCCGGTTCGCCCCTCGCATCCAATAAAGGTGATCGGTGGGGCCTAGCAGGATGCGATGACCGACAGTGACTTCCTCAGGTAGCACTTCACGCAGGATGGCAATATCTTCCAGATACTCCGGCACAAGGCCTGCCTGAGCGAAGTTCGGAACATCAAGAGATGCCACCTCTTCGATGCTGTGGATGATCGGCTCAGCCCAGTCCTGCCCATCCTCCATCAGTCGAACGGTGCAACCGAAAGCGGAAGCCAGGAGCGTGGTGTTGAAGTTCCTCACCACCCCGGCCAGCCGGTCGTATCCATTTCTCAGGTCCTCCAGGATGCCGAGGAGCTGGGGCTTGACATTCTCCACCAGGTCATACCTGCGTATCAGCCGGTCCGCCGTTCCATTGACCTGACTCCATGCTGTGACTGGCGTCCGATCTACGGGCTGGAGATCCCAGGCCTGCTGGAGCAGCCGTCGGTTGTCCTCCAACTTCCGGCGCATCGGCTCATCCAGCTCGAAGTGGATGTCTTGCAGCAGGCGTAGAAGTCGCCTGCGCTTCTCCTGGCGGCGGTCTGCCGGGGATAACGAATCGGTCATCACTCGTGCCCGTTCCCTGGTTCGGTAGGCAGATTCGCCAAAGACGTGACGACCATGTCCAACGAAGGCGCCCCCAATGCGACCTCCACCAGTTGACGTAACTGCTCGGCCCCCAATGCGCGAATGCGAAATACAAGGTCGGGCGGCAGGTCGCCAAAACGACGGGTGAGGATGAGCAACAACATCTCGATTCGCTCTTCCCGCCGCCCCTCTTGGCGCCCTTGTTGCGGTCCTTGCTGCAGCCCTTGTTCAAGCCCTTCCCTGACCAGCTCATTGTACCATGGTGACTCGCGTAAGATTGCCATATCCCACCTCATGATCTGTCTGATGATCTCTGTCTTTAGCACGAAGCTGGCACAGCCTCGACCGTAGGGTTATCCGTCAGCCAGCGCACCCAGGCGGTCGGCGCCAGGCTGCCTGTCCTGGCCGACAGGCCAGGGATCAGCCGCTTGCTGCCGATGTCAACCGTCTTCGCCATCACTGCTTTCTCACACGCATCACCTTGTCATTTTAGTGGCATGGCCGGGAAGCGTCAACGGTAATACGGGTGTTACGGGCGGATTTCCCCCCGGCCCCACTTCCTACAAGGGCGGGGCCGGGGGCTTGCCTTCTCTGCCTCTTATGCTTGCTTAAAGAAATACTGCTCCGGAGCCGTCGCGCCAGGCGTCAACAGGTGCCAGTCGCTCACCGCCTGCTCCGGCACGTTGCGGAAGTTGTTCTTGACGATGACGACCTCCGGCGGCGCGGTGGCGATGCCGATGACCCACAGGTTCTCCTTGTTCAGGCGCAGGATCTCGCGGAAAAGCTCCTTCTGCTTATCCGGGTTGGGCGTGGACTTGATCTGGTCGAACAGCTCCTGCACCTTGCGCAGGTCGCCCGGCGGCTCCTCCCCTGTCTTGCCTCCCGACTGGTACCACTGAGCATAGGGGATAGCGTGGATAGACTCCTCGGTGAACGGCAGGAACCAGCGCGGGTCAATCAGCGGGTTGAACTCGGCGCTCCCCGTCCACACGCCGATGTCGTGCTGGTTAGCCGCCTTGCGCTCGTAGAAGAGGGTGCGCTCTTCCTCCTTGACGGTGAGCTTGATGCCGATGGGCTTCCAGTACTCGACCAGCAGCTCGCCGATGTCACCCCAGGCTCCGAAGACCGGCGCGTACTCGTAGGTTAAAGCCAGCGTCTGGCCGTCCGGTCGCAGCCGGTACTCGTGGTTCGCGTCCCACGCCAGCCCCATCTCATCCAGGAGGGCATTGGCCTTGTCGGGGTCGTACTCGATGGCGTTCTTGGCCTGCTCCTCCCAGTAGAAAGGTGAGGTCGCCAGGGGCGAGACCTGGTTGGGCTCGGCCATGCCCAGGTAGACCAACTGGATGACCTCATCGCGGTTGATGGCGTAGGAGAGGGCGTAGCGGAACCGCTTGTCGCCGATGATCTGCCGTAGCACCGGATCGGCGTGAGCCACATTGGGAGCGATGACACTGTCGGTGATATAACCGCGGGTCCACTTCAGCACCCGGTAGCCACCTTTCTCCCGGTTCTCTATGAAGAGCGGATAGTTCTTGAAGAGCATATGCCGGAGTTGCATGTCTATCTCTCCAGCTACCGCCTTCATGTTCGCCATCTCCGAGTTCTCGACGAGGTCCACGACGACTTTGTCAATGTAAGGGAGCTGGTTGCCCTCAGGGTCCACCTTCCAGTAGTAGGGGTTGCGCTCCAGGACCACGGGCACGGTCGGCAGGATCTGCTTGAAGTTCCAGGCGAAGATGGTCGGCAGTTCCACATTGGCCGTCTCCTCTCGCTTGTTGTTGAACAACTGGTACCAGAACTCAAAGCCCGCCTCTTTGGTCGCCTTCTCCAGTTGGTCCTTCTCAGCGTAGTTGACATGGAACTGCTTCAGGTAGTGCTTCGGGTAGCCCGTGAGCATCGTGCCGTAGGCCGAGGCGCAGTAGGTCAGGAACAGGCCGTGCGGGACAGGGAAGACGAATTGGATAGTATAGTCGTCTATCTTTTTCACCTCCCCCTTCGTGCCACCCACTGTTAGCCAGTCCGGGAACGTCGGTGTCAGCTCTGTGTTCAGGATGACATCCTCGTACCAGAACAGGATGTCATCCGCCGTGAACGGCTCTCCGTCCGACCACCTCATCCCCTTGCGCAGGTGGAAGGTGTAGGTCGTGCCATCCTCGGAGGCATCCCAGCTCTTGGCCACATTGGCCACGAAGTCCGTCCCCTCCTTATTCCAGCGGATCAGGTTGCCGTACATGAGGCGATACTCGAAGATGCCCACGTCGCCGGAGCCAACCGCCACCCGGCGCCAGGAGCCGCCGTACTGGCCAATCTCCTCGACGGGCGGCACAATCATCGGGTCCTCCGGCAGCCGCTCGTCCACCGGCGGCAACTTCCCCTGCTTCACCAGTTCGGCCAGCATGGGGGCCTCCTGGTACTTCGAGGGAGGCGCCGTCGGCGTGGCGGGCACTTCAGGGACCGGCGTCGCCGTGGGCGTGGGCGCGGGCGCCGGGGCTGCCGGCGCGCACGCGGCGGACACAGCTCCTGCTGTCATAATGGCAGACAGGCGCAGGAACTCTCGGCGGGTGATCTCTCGCTTGCTCATCTTACTTCCTCCCTAAAAGATGCATGGCGACCCTCGAAAGGGTCAAAAAACCGGCTGCTCATCATCCGAGTAACGAGGCAATGAGCCTGCCTTGGACGTCGTGCAGGCCAGGGGCCAGGGGCACTCGGGCAGCGAGCTTTTTGCCCTTCGTTGCCTCGTTAACTCGTTCACTCCTTTGGTTCTCCTCTGCTCACCACCCCCTTTCCTGGATCGGGCCCCACATGAGGTGCCTCTATCAAAGAGAGGATTTTTCCCGAAGAGGGACCACGGAGTGGCGTGGAGGGCTCCCCCTCCACAAAAACATTCCTTTTAGCCCTCTACCTGCCCTTTCTCTGCCCCTGGGGGTATCCCCAGGCGGAGCAAAAGCAGGTAAAAAGCTGAAAAAAGGTTCTTGGGAGGGGAAACCCCTCACAAACCTCCCCCACGCGGCCGCGGCAAATCGTTGCACTATGCAATCGCTTCTTCAACCAGCCACGGAGGATACGGCACCCCCTGATCGCTCAACCGGCTGGCATAGAGGAAGCGATAGACATCGTGCACGTAAAAATGGGCGAAGCGCTTGTTGGGAAGCGCCTCCAGAAAGCGTGAAGCCACCAGCTCGGCCATCTCCTCGTTCATCCCCGCTGCCACTTCATAGTCAAAATAGATCGCCAGGTCCCTGTCCGGGTCTTCAATGACCCGTTTGATCCCATGCGCCTCTGGCGAACGATGAGCCGGGGCATACCGCTCCAGCAAAAACGTGCCGAAGGCGGCGGAGTGGATGTAAGGCCTGTGCTCATACAGGAAATTCACGGTCTCCTGGGCATTGTCCAGGGTCTCGCCAGGGAAGCCGAAGAAGAAGAAAAGATGGTTCCAGATCCCGGCCTCCGCGCTTTGGCGCAGGATACGGCTTACGTGTTCCAGCTCCGTGCCCTTCCTGATGCGCCTGATGATCGGCTCAGAGGCGCTCTCCAGGCCGAACAGCAACATGCGACAGCCGCCCCAATACATACTCTGCAGAAGCTCGTCCGAGATCGCCTTTTCGAAGCGCACGCAGCCGCCCCAGTGGACAGGGTTATCTCGCTCTTCCAGGATGGCCGACAGCGCTTTCAGCGTACGGGGCGTCACCGCCTCATCTGCGAAAAAGATGTGATGAACCCTGTATCGCCTGTGGAGTTCCAGCATCTGCTCCGCCAGTTGCTCCGCACGCAGTTGGCTGAACGAGATCGGCTCCCCATAGCCGACATTGCAGAAGGCGCACTTGCCAAAGTAACAGCCACGGGTGGTTAACAGCGGCAGCACCAGGCGGGGGGCCAGGTAAGCGTCCAGGTGCAGACCATCGAAGTCAGGTGGGGGAAGATCGGAGATCTTCTCCGACGATTGGCGCTCTGTCACTCGGATGCGGTAGCTGTCTTTGTAGATCAGATTGGGAACGCGTGACAGATCGCCGTCATCGTCGAGGGCTTCCGCCAGGCGTAGGAGTGGTACTTCGCCATCGAAGACCACCGCGCTGTCGAACCACTGAAAGAGCGATGGCGCTTTGGGAAGCTGCTCCCGCAGCATAGTGATGTGCGGCCCGCCGACGGTAACGTGGCATGGCAATCCCCGCTGCTTGATCAGATAGCCCAGCGTCATCCCAGGCAGCATCTGGGCCATCGTCGGGATCGAGATGCCGACGATGTCGGGCTGCCCGCGCTCGATGTCAGCAATCACGCCGCGCCGGTAGATGTCCAGGAACATGTTATGCCTTGGGTCGCGCACCGCCTGGAGCAGGCTGCGGCTGCTGTCGGCCGGTGACGCCGGAACGTAAGTCCCCAACTGAAGGGATGCCGGGTAGAAAGGCAGCGACGCAAGTTCCAGGCTCTGGGCCATAACCTGGAGCGCACTCAGCCCGATAGGGCCGTCGAAGAAGACATCGCTGCGGATGACAGCTTTGGCTCGCTCAACCTGATTGGCCAGTTGTGGCCCATCGGTCAACGCCCACCGAATCGCCTCGCGCGGCGGCATCGTAGACCCGGCAGGGTGCCGGCTGGCATTCGGCCCGTAGTCCTCACGCAGATGAACGATGGCCTGTTCCAGGTACCGGCGCGTCAGGACTTCATCCAACACTTCCTGGTTCAGGTCACGCTGGATGACTTCGACACTATGGGAGCGCAGGTACGCCGTCAGTGTCGGCAGGGCCAGATGAGGCATCGTTGGTGTCCAATTCGGCGGGAAGAGCAACATCACCTTCATGGTCCCTTACCGCTCCATGCCGGTGAGTCTCAGTTCGCTTGCCAGGTGGCAGGCAACCCAATGGTTACTCCCCAGATCACGCCAGACGGGGATCTCCGTCTGGCAGATGTCCTGGGTGTAACGACAGCGAGGGTGAAACTTGCAGCCCGATGGTGGATTGGCCGGATTGGGCACATCCCCCGGAAGAATAATCCTCTTGCGCACCTGGTCCGGGTCGACGCGAGGGATTGCCGATAGCAACGCTTCCGTGTACGGGTGCATGGGATTGGCGTAGAGTTCCTCCGCGCTGGCCAGCTCGACGAGGTTCCCCAGGTACATCACTGCCACCCGGTCGCTGAAATGTTCAACCACAGAAAGGTCATGAGAGATGAGCAGGTAGGTCAACCCGAACTCCTGTTGGAGGTCTTTTAAGAGGTTAAGCACCTGCGCCTGGATGGACACATCCAACGCCGAGACCGGCTCGTCCGCCACGATCAGCCTGGGGCGCAGTGCCAGCGCGCGGGCGATCCCGATGCGCTGCCGCTGCCCGCCGCTGAAAGCATAAGGGTACCGGTTCATGTGCTGAGGTTTCAAGCCGACAGCCTCCAACAGTTCCCGTACCTGCGCTCGGAGCTCCGCGCCCCTGGCAATGCCGTGGATGACCAGGGGCTCGCTGACGATGTCCATGACCGTCATGCGCGGGTTGAGGGAAGAAAAAGGATCCTGGAAGATGATCTGCATCTCTCGCCGGAACGGCTTCATCTCCCCTGGAGGAACTTTGGTGATGTCCACCAGGCCCCCGTCTTTGCGGAACAGCACCTCTCCCTCCGTCGGTGCGATGGCCCGCAGGATGAGCCGGCCCACCGTCGTCTTGCCACAACCCGATTCGCCCACCAGGCCAAGGGTCTCCCCCTCCCGAATGAAAAAGGTGATCCCATCCACAGCCCGGACATGACCGATCACCCGACGAAAGAACCCCCTCTGAATGGGGAAGTGCTTTTTCAGATTGCGAACTTCCAACAGGATGGAGTTTTCTTGTTCCATGATGGTTCAAAGATACAGCGTGCAGCGCACCTCGTGCCCGGGCTCTGCCTCGATCAAAGGGACCTCTTCCGAGCAGGCAGGCCGCTTGGGTGCAGGACAGCGAGGATAAAAGGCACACCCCCGCGGCACCGAAAACGGGTCCGGAACGCTGCCCGGGATGGGCGTCAGCCGCTCCTTGACCCGGTTGCCCACCTGCGGAACCGACCGCAACAATCCGACCGTATACGGGTGAAGGGGGCGGCGAAAGATCGCGCGCACGTCGCCGCTCTCCACGATCTTGCCCATGTACATCACCGCGACCCGCTTCGCCATCTCGGCGATCACTCCCAGATTGTGAGTGATCATGAGGATGGCCATCCCGTACGCCTGCTGGAGGGCCTTCATCAGCTCCAGAATCTGGGCCTGGATGGTCACGTCCAAGGCGGTGGTCGGCTCATCGGCGATCAGGAGCGATGGGTTGCAGGACAACGCCATCGCGATCATTGCCCTCTGCCGCATGCCTCCGGAAAACTGGTGTGGGTACTCATGAAAACGCTGACGCGGCATCGCGATCCCCACCCGTTCCAGCATCTGGATGGCTCGTTCTTTAGCCTCTTCTTTGCTCACCCCCATGTGGATCTCCACCGCCTCTGCGATCTGATCGCCCACCGTGTGCACCGGAGAGAGGGAGGTCAAAGGCTCCTGAAAGATCATCGCGATCTCGTTCCCCCGGATCTCCCGGATGACTTCACCGCTGGGGTCCAGGGCGGCGAGATCAATGGGTGGCGCATTGTTGCCCCGATGGTACAGGATCTGTCCCTGGACGATGCGGCTGGTCCGGGGCGGGGTCAGGCGAAGGATAGAGAGAGCCGTCACGCTCTTCCCACACCCGGACTCCCCCACCAGGCCCAGGCTTTCACCTGGCCGTATCTCGAAAGAGACGCCATCTACCGCCCGGACCACGCCGTCCAGGGTGTAAAAGTAGGTTTTCAGATCTTCGATGCGAATCAGAAAGGGCTGTCCGTCGGATCTCATCATAGTCAGAGTGTATATGGATCGGAGGCGTCACGCAAGCCGTCCCCCAGGAAGTTGAAAGCCAGGATGCAAATGGCAATAAAGGCCGCCGGCGTGAACACCCACGGATAGAGCGCAATAGACTGGATATTCTGAGCTTCTTGCAGGAGCACGCCCCAACTGGTCATGGGAGGGCGCAGCCCCAACCCCAGGAAGCTCAGAGCCGTTTCGGCCAGGATCATGGCCGGCATGGCCAGCGTCGAGACGACGATGATATGCCCCAGCGTAGCCGGGATCAGATGCTTGAAGATGATTCGGGCGTCGCTGGCCCCGGCCAGCTTCGCCGCCAGAACGAATTCCTCGCTGCGCAACGCCAACACCTTCCCCCGCAGTTGCCGGGCCAGCCAGGTCCACCCGATCAACGAGAGGATGATGGTGATGGCAAAGTAGACGCGCAGCGGCGGCCAGTTAGGGGGCAGAGCCGCTGACAACGCCATCCAGAGTGGGATCGAAGGGAAGGAGCGCACTAATTCGATCAATCGCTGAAGCAGATCGTCAATCTTGCCACCGTAGTAGCCCGACACGACGCCTAACACCGAGCCGAAGAACAGGCTTAAGAACACGCCCACCAGGCCGATGGTCAGCGAGATCTGACTGCCGATCACGATACGGGAGAACATGTCCCGTCCTTGACGGTCGGTGCCCAGTAGGCTGATCACCCCGCCTGGCGCCTGGAACAGATGGATGTCCGTCTCGAACAAGCCCAAGAGTTTGTACGGTTCGCCAGGGGCGAAGAACCGGATGGGGATTTTCTGGCTCGGGTCGGGCTCGTAAACCTTGCGTAGATTTGCATCAATGGTCAACTTGACGCCGTAAACAAACGGTTGAAACCTCCCATCGTTGATGAAGTGGACGCGCTGCGGCGGCATGTAGATGTACTCTCGAAAGCGCGTGGACAGGGTGTAGGGCGCGATAAAATCGGCGAACAGGGCCGAAAGGTAAAAGAGGAGGATCACCGTGCCGCCCGCCATGGCCGCCCGGTGGCGGATAAACTTCCGCCACATCAACCGCCATTGGGAGGCAGCATAGAGCGATTCGTCCACGATCGGCCTCGCCTCCTCGGGGACCGCGACTCCTT
Source organism: Anaerolineae bacterium (assembly GCA_034433615.1). Lineage (GTDB taxonomy): Bacteria > Chloroflexota > Anaerolineae > DUEN01 > DUEN01 > DAOUAJ01. The sequence continues at coordinate 37,388 of DAOUAJ010000358.1, forward strand.
CTCGCCTCTTGTCCAGTTCCTGATAGAGCCTGAACAGCTCCTCAGATCGCGTGAAGATGTCCAAAGTTTCCGTGTCTTTCGTTGCCAAACCACTCATGTGTACACAATCCTCGGGTCAGCCCACGCCAGCGCGATATCGGCCAGAAGGTTGGATAACATCAAAAGCAGGGTCATGAACAACAGGAAAGTCCCCGCCAGGTACATGTCCTGGGTGAGCAGAGCCCGCAGGAACAGGGGGCCCGTAGTGGGCAGTGACATGACCACGCCTACGATCGCCGATTCCGAGATGATCTTGGGGATCTCCAGGGCCACTACACTGATCAAGGGGTTGATCGCGATCCGAACGGCGTATTTGTTCACCACCCTTCGTTCAGCAAGCCCTTTTGCCCGTGCGGTGGTGATGTACTGCTGCCCCAGAACATCTAACAGGTTGCCGCGCATAATGCGCTGAAGCTGCGCCGTGCTCGCCAGGCCCAGGATAATCGCCGGCGGCCAAAGGTGATTGAGGTAATCCAGGAACTTGGCCAGGCTCCAGGGCGCCTCTCGAAACTCGGGGGAGAGGGTGCCTCCCACATCCACGCGCAGCACCAGGGCCCCAAAGAAGAGCCAGGTCAACGCCAGCAGAAAACCGGGCAAAGACAATCCCAGAAATCCAACCAGGGACAGCAAATGATCGGTGATGGCGTACTGGTGTCTGGCCGAGTAAACGCCGATCGGAATGGAAACGCCGATCATGAAAAGCAGTGACAGAGTCCCCAGCAAGATGGTGTAAGCCATGCGGCTGCGGACCAGGGGCCAGACCGGGCTAGACCACTCCAGCGACCAGCCAAAGTCGCCGCGCGGGAATCCAGCGATCCATTTGAGGTACTGAATGTACAAGGGCTGGTCCAGCCCGTATTGCTTGCGCAACGCCTCCACAGTCCTGGCATCTTGTCCGCCGCCGGTCTCAGCGATCTCGGCCTGTAGCGTCGTAAAGAAATCTCCGGGCGGCAACTGAATGATAGCGAAGGTGATGATGGACACCAGGAAAAGCAAAGGGATCATGGCGACCAGACGTCTCAAGATGTAAGCCAGCATCCGTAACACCTCATCAACACGGATGGGGAGGGGCCTCCACAGAGATGCCCCTCCCTGTCCAGTCTCACGATTCGAAGCAATAGTGGGCCGGGTCCTGGGTGCCAGGGGCCATGATGAGCCAGTCCATGGTGAACTCCTTCATCACGTTCTTGAAGTTGTTCTTGACCACAACCAGCGCGGGCGCCATCCCGACCGTGCCGATGGTGTACAGGCGGATGGTGGAGAGCCTGACGATTTCCTTTGCGATCTTCAGTTGCTCGTCAGGATCTACGCTGGCCTTGTACTGGTCGTAGAGGTCCATCAACTCCTTCATCTCAGCGATCGGCTCCTCGCCCTGCTTCCCGCCGGTCTTGTACCAGATGCCGAAGGACGGCGCCATCCACGATCGCTCGTCGAAGGGGAGCTGGTAGATGGGATCCACCATGGGCACCAGGCCACGGTCCGTCCCCCAAACCGCGATCATGACCTCGTTCGCGCAGGCCCTCGGCCAGTACACGTCCCGCGAGGCGGTTTTGACGGCGACGTTGAGGCCGATCTTGCGCCAGTCCTCCGCCACCAACTCCACCGCGTCCAGTGGGGCACCGGCCAGGAAGTGCGTCTCAACCAGCAACTCCAGTGGCGAGCCATCCGGGAAAGTCCGAACGCCATCGGCTCCCACCGGCAATCCGATCTCGTCCAGCAGTGCTTTGGCCTTGTCGGGATCGTGCTCGGCATAATACCCCTCAATCTCCGGCTGGAAGAGGGCGGAATCACGGACGACTGTGATGGTGCGAGGGGTGGCCTGGCCCAGGAAGGAGACCTTATTGATCAGATCCCGGTCAATGGCCAGAGACAATGCCTGGCGGAACTTCAGGTTCTGCATCAGTTCTCGATACTTGAGATCGGAATAGCTCTGATTGGGGAAGAAGGTCACTTCAGATGCGCTGGCGGTTTTCCACAAAAGCAGGTGATACCCCCCCTTCTCAGCGTTCTCCTGAAACACCGTGTACTTGGCCAGATCCATGTGCCGCGCCTGCATGTCTATCTTGCCGGCGATAGCCATCAGGTTGACCGCCTCACTGTTCTCGACCAGGGAGAAGTGGACTCGATCAATGTAGGGGAGTTGGTTGTTCTCGATGTCCACTTTCCAGTAGTACGGGTTCCGTACCGCCACCATCTCTGTAGCACCCGGGCCCCACTCCGTGATCTTCCAGGAGGTCATCACCGGGCGCTCGGTGTTAAAGTCGAAGGCCTTCTCCTCGAAGAGGGTGTAATCCTTGATCTCCGAGTTGTACTTGGGGTGATATTGCATCAGGTAGTGCTTGGGGGCGAAGAAGCCGAAGCGCTCGAAGCCCAGGGGCCATTGGTTGCCGTGGAAGGCCAGTCCCACGGTCTCGGCCAGGCCGTTGGGCCCTTCAAACTTGAGCTTGATCGTCTGATCATCCACCTTCTCAAGCTCCATCGGCTTGCCCCTGACCACCCATTCACCGTGGGGAGCGGCTGTGATATCGGTGTTGAGCTCGATGTCCTCCCACCAGAAGATGATGTCATCTACGGTGAACGGCGCGCCATCGGACCATTTGAGGCCCTTGCGCAGGTGGAGGGTCAACGCCTTGCCCTCGTCTGACCACTCCCAGGACTCGGCCAGCCCCGGTTGGACCGGATCTTTGGGATCACGCGGCCAGCGCAGGACCGGCTCATAGACGATGCGCCCAAAGGCATGGAAGTCCTTGATGCCGAGGAAGGCCCGGCGCCAGGTGCCGCCGTACTTGCCGACCGACTCGACCGGCTGGACCACCAGTGGGTTCTCCGGGAGCCGCTCGTCCACCGGCGGCAACTCGCCTTTCTCCACCAACTCCTTGAGCATAGGGGCTTCTTTGTATTTTGCTGGAGGCGCCGCCGGTGCAGGAGTTGGCGTCGCTGCCGGCGCAGGCGTTGGAGCTACGGTGGGGATGGGTGCCGGAGCACATGCAACAGAGACGGCGCCTGCCGTCACAATGGCCGACAAACGTAGAAAATCTCGGCGGTTGATCTTTTGCTGATTCATCGTTCGCCCTCCTGAGAGATGTACAATGCTCTCCTATAGGATCAGAAAACCAGTGGCTCACGATCCGATACCCAACCGACAATCACAATCATCTTCGAGACTCCCTCCTTTCTCCGGCGAGATCTCTCGGAAGGTCTTTGAAACGCTCTCAGCCCCCGTCCCCAGGGGCATCTCTGGCGAAGTAGAGCCTGCCTGGCAGCAGACAGGCTGGAAAAGTCGCCTCGGGGACGGGGCTCCGAGCACTTTCCGAGAGAGCTCTGGCGATCCTTGCATCGAGCTTGAAGATTCCAGGACAGTTGCCCATGCCGAGGGCGGCGCCACGGCAGATGAAAAGCGGTCAGCCGTCAGCTATCGGCCATCAGCCAATGACGACAGGTGATTGACGGTCTTCCCTGGACCCTGGCCCCTCTACGAGGACAGGCTGCACGACGTCCAGGGCAGGCTGCGAAGACCACAGGCTGCTAATAGCTGATAGCTGATAGCTAATAGCTAATAGCTGATCGCTAACTGCTATTTTCAGGACAGTACCCTTATACATACAGATGACAACGAACCTGGTGACCCGGCCCGGTCTCCACCAGGGGCGGGTCTTGTCGGTTGCACACCCCGCGGATGACTTCATTACAGCGGGGGTGAAACGGGCAGCCCTGTGGGATCGAATACGGGTCGGGCACCGTGCCGCGGATAGACTCCAGGCGCTGCCGGGACTTACGGCCGACGCGGGGGATGGACCGCAACAAGGCGCGGGTGTAGGGATGCTTGGGATCGTAAAAGAGTGCGTCTACATCCGCCACCTCGACCACTTTGCCCAGATACATGACGATCACGTCCTCGGTCATCTGAGCGATGACCCCCAGGTTATGGGTGATGTACATGATGGCCATGCCCAGCTCGCGCTGGAGGCTGCGCATGAGCTGCAGGATTTGGGCTTCGGTGGTCACGTCCAGGGCGGTGGTGGGCTCGTCGGCAATAAGAAGGCTGGGATGGCACGACAGGGCCATGGCGATCATGGCCCTCTGGCGCATACCACCGCTGAGTTGGTGGGGGTAGCGGTCTATGGTGCGACTGGGCTGGGGCATGCCGACCCGTTCCAACATCTCGATGGCCTTTTCCCGCGCTTCAGCCTTGGAAACTTGCTGGTGAAGCATGATGGCTTCCACGATCTGGTTGCCGATGGTGTGCACCGGGCTGAGGGAGGTCATGGGCTCCTGGAACACCATCGAGATTTCGGCGCCACGGATGTTGCGGACCTCCTGTCCCATGGGGTTCAGAGCGGTCAGATCCACCACCTGGGTCACCTGGCCGCCGCCGTTCCCTGACACCGCGCGATGGAAGAGGATCTCCCCTTCCACGATGCGGCCGGGCGGGGGCACGATGCGGAGGATGGAGCGGGCCGTGACCGACTTGCCGCACCCGCTCTCGCCTACCACCCCCAGCGTCTGGCCGCGCCGGATCGTAAAATCGGCGCCGTCCACCGCGCGGACCGTTCCCTCGTCGAGGAAGAAATAAGTCTTTAGATTGCGGACTTCCAGTAGGAGAGGCCTATCGTCCATTTTCACCATCCATTAGCTAATACTATCCGGATGTGAGGTTTTCCCTCATCCGGCTCCCCGACAGCTCTCATCCCGTGACATTTTAGTGGTAATAACCTGCACTGGGCAACACCCTCGTCTGGCCAAGCACCTCGAGATCCGCAGGATCACTACCGTCCAGAACAATCAGCCGCGGACCCACCCCGATGTAAACGCGCTCCCCTTCCACTGCGACCGCACTGGCGGCCCCTCCCAACTGGCCTGCTAACAACTTCGGCCACATCCTTTGCTGGGACATGCCCATGGCCGAAACACCATCCCTGCTCCCCTCTTCAGCCGACTCCTCTACCGGCGCTGCGGTGCTCACCACTCGTGCAGGAAGCGCCAGGCAGACCACCAGCATCATCGTGATGAACCATCGCGCTCTCATCGTTCTTCTCCTATGATTGCATGTGCAAGGGCATCAGATAGCCACATGATTTTCCTATCTGGCATACGGATCAGCCGCATCGCGCAAGCCGTCCCCCAAAAAGTTAAAGGCAAGAACCGCGATCACCACAGCCAGCCCCGGCGAGAGGACCCACGGTGCCAGCACCACCGAGCGCAGGTTCTGGCTTTCTTGTAGCAGCACTCCCCAACTGATAGCGGGCGCCCGCAACCCCAGGCCGATGAAGCTGAGGCCGGTCTCAGCCAGGATCATGCCCGGAATGGAAAGGGTGAGGGAAGCGATGATGTAGCTGAGGAAGGAGGGCACCATGTGCCGCAAAATGATGCGCAGCTCGCCGGAGCCGGCCAGGCGGGCGGCCATGATGAAGTCCTCCTCCCGCAGCGCCAGAAAACGCCCCCGGACGACCCGGGCCAACCCCGTCCAGCCGATGAGCGAAAGGATCACCGTGATGCCAAAGTAGATGCGGATGATGGGCCAGTCGGGCGGCAGGGCGGCACTGAGCGCCATCCACAGCGGGATGCTCGGTATGGAGCGGATGAACTCGATGGTGCGCTGAATGACAGTGTCAGCCGTGCCACCATAATAGCCGGAGATCCCTCCCAGGATAATGCCCAGGATCAAGCTGAGGAAGACGCCCACCAGCCCGATCGAGAGCGAGATGCGCGCGCCGTAGCAGAGGCGGGAGAAGAGGTCTCGTCCCAGCCGGTCCGCCCCCACCAGAAAGATCCCCTGCTCCTCGCGCGGGGCATCCAGGCCGAAGAGGTGAAGGTCCGTCTCCCAGAGGCCCCAGAGCTTATACGGGTTGCCGCGCACGAAAAGGCGGATCGGGTATCGGGTAGTGGTGTCCTCGGTGTAGATGATCCGCAGCGTCTCTGGATCTCGCTCCCGGATCATCTTGTAGACGAACGGCCTCTGAAACCTGCCCTCGGCATCGCGAATATGGATTCTGGTCGGGGGCGACAATTTATATTGGGTGAAGAACCTCTCCGGGTTATAGGGCGCTACGAACTCGGCAAAAAGGGCAACAAAATAGAGGATCGCGATCACAACGCCGCTAGCCAGCGCCATCCTGTGCTTGCGGAACTTCCACCACATCAGTTTCCACTGAGGGGCGACGTAGATCTTCTCCTCTGCCGCTTCCTCTGCCTCCAGCTCTGCCCCTACCTCGACTTCGATCTCTTCGCCCCATGTCTTCTCAGCGGTTTCCACAGAGTCACCCCTCCAGCCGGATGCGCGGGTCTGCCCATGCCAGCAGAATATCCGAGATCAACGTGCCGATGACAGTCATGGTGCTCAGGAGCATGATGAAGCTGCCCGCCAGATACATGTCCTGAGACATTAGAGCGCGCAACAGCAACGGCCCGGTGGTCTGCAGGCTGAGCACCAGGGACACCAGCGTCTCGCCGGAGATCAAAGTGGCCAGTGACCAGCCGACGGTGCTGAAGAAGGGGTTCAGCGCCACTCGTACCGGATATTTCCAGATCACCTTCCGTTCCACAAGGCCCTTGGCGCGCGCCGTCTCGACGTAAGGCTTATTCAGCTCATCGAGCAGGTTGGCGCGCGTGGTGCGGATGCCGCCAGCCGTGCTGCCCAGAGCCAGGATCAGAAGGGGGATCCAGATGTGCTTCAGCATGTCCACGAATTTGGCCCAGCTCCACGGCGCCAGGATGTACTCTTCAGAGAACAGGCCGCCCACGTTCAGGCCGAACAGGGACATCGCCAGCCACATGACCACCAGCGCGACGAGAAAGCCGGGCGTGCCCAAGCCGACGAAACTGATAAAGGTCATTAAATAATCGAGCAATGAGTACTGGTGCGTGGCAGAATACACCCCCACCGGGATGGAGACCAGCCAACTGAACACGATGGTCATGGACGACAACAACATCGTCAGCCCGATGCGTTCCCAGATCAGCTCCTTCACGGGCTTTTGCCATTCCATGGACTGGCCCCAGTCGCCGCGGAGCAGGATGCCCGTGATCCACTTGAAATACTGCACGTAGATGGGCTGGCCCAGCCCATAGCGCTGCTGTAACGCCATGATCTCATCTTCCTGGATCCGCTCACCTTGCGTACGCAATTGGGCCACATAAGAGGTGAGGAAATCTCCTGGCGGAAGTTGGATGATCACGAACGCGATGATCGAGATCAGTAACAGCGTGGGGATCATCAGCAAGACGCGTCGCAGGATGTACGAAAGCATCCATCCCTCCTGGAATCATTGCCATGCATACAAGCTAACGTTATCAATCCAGAAATTCGTCGGATAAGAGAAATCATTCGAGGCCTCGAATGACAGTCGGAATAAATCCATTTTCAGCTAGGGCTTGCTCCGCTTTGCAATCAAGTCACCGACAGTGTACACTTCAGGCAGAGCCGGGAAGTCCACCTCCGTCGCCCGATTCAGTCGCCCGCTCATCGCGTTCAGCCATAAGACCGCTAACTCCCGGCAGGTGACCTCAGCTCCATCCGCCATGTCGGAGGTGTCCAAGAGGGTTACCAACTCGTCCACGCTGAGAGCACGTAAGGCCGCCGACATCGGGCGCGCCTGTCTCAGGTAGGCATCCAGCCGGCGGGCGGCGATGGGGTCGCTGTCTCGACTCGCTACATATTGACGCCAGACAGCCCCATCCTGGGGCTGGTTCACACAAGGCGGCAGCGGACTCCGCGTCTCCTCTTGTGTTGAAACGCCTGCTCGCCACCATCTTGTGGAGCGGGTCAACGGGCATTAGGAGAGCGGAGCGGAGTTCCGCTCTCCACGGTCATAGGCTCAGACGTGCTTCTCCGGTTCCTCCCAGAAGTAAGTCTGGGTGTTGAGCAGATGCTCATCCTCGGTCGTGTCGTCAACCGGGAAGCCCTCGAGGTAGTTGCGGAACCCGTTCTTGACGATGACCAGTTGCGGCAGCTCGCCCAGGTAACCGATCATGGGCAACTCCTCGGCCCAGATGTCGAGGATCCCCTTGAACAGCTCGGTGCGCTTCTGCTCATCCGGCTCCACATCCACCTGCTCCATGATCTTCCAGATGTCCCAGATCCAATGACCCTCAGGCGGCTCTTCGCCGTTAGGGTTAGTGGGGTCATTCCGCCACAAGCCCCAGGCATCGGCCCAGGGGCGGTCCACCATGGTGCCCAGGAAGATCCACGGCGCCACGATAGGCAAGACCGTACGATCGCCTCCCCAGAAGGCCGCCTCGATCTCGTTGGCCCCCCAGTGCTCCTCGTAGAGCGAACGCTCCACGTACTTGTAGGTGGCCTTGACGCCCACGTCGGCGAAGTACTTGACGATCATTTGCACGGCGTCCTCGTCGGGCGTGCCCGGCTCCGCGGTCCCCTCGATGATGAAGCTCAGCCTCTCGCCGCTGCCGTCCTTCCATAGCCGGAACCCTTCGCTGTCTCGTTCGGTGTAGCCAGCCTTGTCCAGCAGCTCGTTGGCCAGGTCGGGATCGTACTGGATATAAGCTTCCGACAGCTTGGGGTAGTACTGCGGCGACTTGCTGAGCGGGCTGTACTGGCGGGGGACCGCCAGCCCGTTGTAGACCAGCTCGTTGATCTCATCACGATTGACCGCCACGGAGAGGGCGATGCGCACGTCCCGATTCTGGAAGAACTCCCGCAGTCGCGGGTTTTTAGTGGTGTGATTGGGCTGCAAGGCGACATGGTTGGCCCAGACCCCTCGGAAGACCCTGTAGCCGCCCTTTGCCTCGTTCTCCTTGAAGAGGGTGTAGTCACCGAGGCCGACGTGGCGGGCCTGGAAGTCTATCTCGCCGTTGATGATCCAGAGGTTGAACACGTCGGGCGTAGTGAACAGGCGGTGGGTGATCTTGTCCACGTAGGGGAGCTGGTTGCCGTCAGGGTCCACCTGCCAGAAGTAGGGATTGCGCTCCATCACGAACAGCTCTTCCGAGAGGGGGTTCTTGGCCAGCCACGGTCCGATGTTGGGCTTCTCGGGGTTCATGTACCACCAGTTCCGATCCGTGAAGTACTGATCCCACGTCTCGAAGCCCGCCTCCTTCACCTTCTGTTCCAGTGCCGCCTTGTCCTCGACCAGGTCAATGTGGAACTGGCTCATGTAATGGCCGGCGTTGAAAGGTTGAGAGCGGGTGACCGTGTTGACGAAGAGCGGCTTGGGATGGGCAAATTTGCACTTGACGGTGTAGTCGTCGGGGAACTCCATCTCCATCAGGACCCTGGGGGTGCCGG
>DAOUAJ010000359.1:0-5331 GCA_034433615.1 Anaerolineae bacterium
TCCTAAGGGATCCCGCCGTTCGCGAGCAAAGGAGGAGGAAGAACTTATCTGGTTATATTGTAGACGATATTCACCGAAATTATAGTGACCTGGCTTACCATGTGGCACTACTGGACGGTGATGAGATCTTTCAACCTGGCAAAGGTAGCTTCGCCAATCCCTGGCACGCGCAGGATGTCTTCCGGTTTATTGTACGGGCGGCCATTGATGATACGCTGAGCCATCGCTGGCCCGATCCCCGGCAGGGTGTCTAACTCCGCCAGCGTCGCCGTGTTGATATTGACGCGAGCTCCGCCTGTTTCACTTCCCGACGGTGAACTGGGAGCCCCGGAGATGGGAGCTACCTGAGTGACTTCGCCAGCGCGCGGCATGTGGATGTGCATGCCGTCCGCCAACGGCAGCGCCAGGTTAATGGCGCTCAGATCAGCTTCACCCGTCGCGCCGCCCGCGGCCTGAATCGCATCACGTACGATAGCGCCCGCAGGAAGTTCATATACATCAGGGGAGTGCACTGCGCCGCTCACGTAGACGCGGATCGGTGATGGTGTAGGGGTAGCGGTGGGGGTAGGCGGCGGGATAAGTTCGATAGGGGTGCCCAGCGGGCGGCGCATGGTGAACATGAACAGCCCGCTGAGCAGCGCCCAGGCCAGCGAAAGAAAGATGTAACCACGATATTGAAGCCACCGATCCTGCATCGCGTTCTCCTCAGCAAGATGGCGACTCCATTGTGGCGAAGTTCGCTCACCGCCCGCTCACTGGCAGCAATCCTGTTGCCGACGCGCCTGGCTCACCAGCGCAGGCAGGTGACCGATCACCTGTTGCAGGTCCTCGGTTGAGGTGATCGTTGTGGCCAGGGTGAAGATGCCGTGTTCCTCCCACGATGTGCGGTATGCTCGCCCGGCCCGGATAATGCGACAAGCTCTGGCCGGCCGCAGAGGTTGGGTCGCTGTGAACAACAACCGGCCAGATCCATCCACAGCCAGCGTCCAGGCGCCCTGATCCTCCTTGCTGGCGACGACTTCCCCTTCATCTTCCGTTACTTCCCATCCTGCTTCCCGAAGCAGTTGGGCCATCGCGCTCAGATCCACGATGTCTGCCTCCTGTAAGAGAGTAGGCTTCCGAAATCTTCACGGGACTTCGGAAGCCTTTACTGCACAATCTGGATCTGCGATGGGTCTTCTACGATGATCTCCGGCCAGTCGCGATACTTCTCCACCAGTCCGGTGACGTGGATCGTCTTGCCTTTGTAGTAGCGATCAGGCCGATCCGGCCACTTGTCCCAGACGTTGGGGAAGATCACCACCTTGAAGTTGCTATCCCGGTTTTTGTCGCCCATCAGCCAGATGACGCGCCCACTGTTGTAGGTGGACTGCACCGTCAGCCTGACCGTCACTTCCTGGTAGAAGTACTGGGCGGCCTGGGTGTGATCCACATAGCCGGTTTCTGGAGTGGGCACCTGACGGATGGCCTCTTCGCGGCCCATCTCCCAGTCAGCCTGGAACTGCTGGAGGAGTGCCTGCACGACGTAGGGTTCGTCCACCAGGATGCTCAGCTCCCGGTTGAAATCCAGCGAGCTGCTGGTGAGGTTGATAGATCCCACGAGAACCTGCCGCCCATCAACGATGATGACCTTGGTGTGCATATAGGGATCGTCCAGGTAGCGCACCTGAGCGCCCGCCTGGCGCAGCCGTTCACGCCCCGACTCGTCATTGTCCTCACTCAACGGATAATGAGGCGAGCTGAGGTAACGGATGCGCACGCCACGGCCAGCCGCAGCCACCAGATGATCGAGAACCTCTTCGTCTTGCATGTTCTGGTGCTCAATGTCCAGAGTGGTCTGAGCCTCGTCAATCAGCCGCACCAGAAAATCGCGAGCATTATCCGGCGACCACGCCAATCGCGGGTTGGTGTGTTGCACCGCCTGGCGCGCCCAATCCGCCTCGAAGGTCGCGATGATCTCGGCCACGTCCTCAGGGCGCGTTGTGCGGATCATGTATTCCCGGTTGGCCGTGAAGGAGGAGCTCGTGAAATTAGCCGTCATCACCAGAGCGTACACCTCATCCACGATGATCGTCTTCTGGTGGAGATAGCGAATGGTGCGCGGGTCCCACTGCACGCTCACGCCGGCTGCTTTCAGATCGGCTGCGACCGTCGCGTTCTGCGAACTGCCGCCATAGGGGTTCATCTCCAGCAGGACGCGCACGTTCACCCCGCGGGCGGCTGCATCTTTCAGAGCCCGGATGATGCCTGAATCCGTGATCAGGTACATAACCACGCGCAACGTGTCTCGGGCGTCGGCAATGGCCGCCAGGATAGGGGCATGTCCATCTTCGGGTTCGATGAATAGTTCGTAGGTGGGAACAGATGGCGTCGCTGTCGGCGTGGCGGTAGCGGTAGGGATCAGGGTGGGGGTGGATGTAGGCGCTAACGTTGGCGTAGCCGTGGGGGCGGGCGTGGGAGTAGGGAGCGCCAGGCGGCAGCCGGCCAGGACCAATGCTAGAGCCAAAAGCAGAGGGATCAGGTGGCGGTTCATCCGTGTTTGACCTCTTCGTTTACCTCAGCACCTCTCCCATCCGGCTGAATGAGTATAGATTGGAAAGCCCGGAAGAGCTCAATAGGCACCGGGAAGATAATGGTGGAGTTCTTTTCTGTGGCGATCTCCGTTAACGTTTGCAAGTAGCGCAACTGGATCGCGGCGGGCTCTTTGGCGATGACCTCGGCTGCCTCAGCCAACTGCTGCGAGGCCTGGTATTCACCCTCGGCGTGGATGATCTTGGCCCGCTTCTCGCGCTCGGCCTCCGCCTGGCGGGCCATGGCGCGCTGCATCGTCTGCGGCAACTCCACGTCCTTCACTTCGACGATGCCGACTTTGACCCCCCATGGCTCTGTAGCCTCATCAATGATTTGCTGCAACTTCTGGTTGATGCGCTCCCGGTGGGCCAGCAGCTCGTCCAACTCCGATTGCCCCAGGACGTTGCGCAGGGTCGTCTGGGCGATGTTCCAGGTAGCCCGACGGTAGTCCTCCACATTCACGACCGCTGCTGAGGGGTCAACGACGCGGAAATAGACCACTGCGTTGACCTTGACGGTCACGTTATCGCGAGTGATGGCCTCCTGCGCGGGCACATCCAGGGTGACCACGCGCAGGTCTATCTTGATCATGCGATCAATGATCGGGATGATAAAGAATAGGCCAGGGCCTTTGGCACCCATTAGCCGCCCCAGGCGGAAGATCACCCCGCGCTCGTACTCCTGCACGATCTTAATGGCCGAGCTGAGGATTGCCAGTAAGATGATGATGAATACCCCAAAGGTTGACAGTAAACCCAACAATGCCTCCATACTCTCACCTCCTCGTATAATAGATTTGCAATCTGTTTTTCTGCGTGCACGACAAGGGAAGAATCTTGCAGTTTGATGCCGTTTTTCACCGAATCACGTCTGATTGCATAACCATTCTGTTAGCGACGGTTGTCCGCTTACCCCTTCTCATACGGCTGCCCATCTGCCGCGGGGGGAATGGCCCGACCCACGACGCCGGCCAGGACCACCATCGTTACAACGTAAGGGGCCATGAGTAGGAACTCGGAAGGGATGGGCACGCGCAGGATCTGCAGCTTGATCTGCAGCGAGTCGGCAAAGCCGAAGATGAGGGAAGAAGCGAAGGCCCCAAAGGGGGTCCACTTGCCAAAGATCATAGCCGCCAGGCCAATGAACCCCTTGCCGGCGGTCATGATCTCGTCAAAGCGGCCCACTGAGCCGATGCTGAAGTAAGCGCCACCGATACCGGCGATCATCCCACCCAGGATCACATTGACGTAACGTACCAGATAAACATTGATGCCCAAGGTGTCGGCTGCTCGCGGATGCTCGCCTACTGCCCGGGTGCGCAACCCCCAGGGGGTGTAGAACAGAAGAACGTGAAGGACTACGACCAGGATAAACATGAGGTAAACGATGAGACCATTCTCGAAGAAGATGGGGCCCAGGAGGGGAATTTTCGACAAAAGCGGGATAGGGATGAGGGAGAAAGTGCCAGAGTTGTTTAACCGGTCAATGTTCCTCTCCAGAAAGCGGGCGGAAATGAAGCTGGTAGCTCCTACGGAGAAGATGTTAATGGCCACACCGCTGACGATCTGGTCTACCTTGAACTGAATGGCCAACACAGCATGGAGAGCGGCCAGGACCGCCCCGGTGAGAATGGCCGCCAGCAAACCCAGATAAAGATTATGGGTCAGAGTAGCCACGACCACGGCGGTCTGGGCCGCCATCAGCATGATGCCCTCGATAGCGATATTGATCACGGCGCAACGCTCGCTGATAACGCCACACAGGGCGGCCAGGGCGATCGGGGTGGCCCGGACCAGGGAGCTGCCCAGCATGCCCACCAGGTTGAATGATTTGCCACGGGTGGCCCAGATGAGAAACGTACCCACGAAGCAGAAGGCTACAATCCCGGCGACCACACCTGTGGAGCGGAAACCTCGGACCAGTTGCCAGCCTCCTAGGAACCAGGTGATCAGGACCAGAATGTACACAGAGGTCTGGACAGGCAGGACCAGATCCGGGATACGGATGGCCTGAGAAGCGTAACCAGGGTTGAGCCCGAACTTGGCCTGCAGCCCCGGTTCCAGGCCCATACCAAACAGGAGAAGCATCATCAGACCCATCGCCAGGAACAACAGGCCCATGATATGGCTGTGGCTAGCGGTCACTGGCCTGGTGATTGATGGGACAATTGTCGTCATGATAGCCTCTCTATTGGTCTCAGGTCTCAAGTCTCAGGTCTCGGGCTGGTAAGGCTCGTTAGCGATGATTGCCTCGCGGAAGGAATAGATCTTGCGGCCAAGGGTCTCATAAAAAGCCAGTTCTGTCTGGTGGTAGGCCTCATCAGTCAGAGAACCGGTGTCGCGAAGCAAGTTCAGGTGCTCTTTGGTCTCAGAGTCATCCGATGAATCCGTACCGCCCTCTCGTAAGCCAGCCGGTAGATCTCCAGATCCTTATAGCTCTGCGGCTTCTTTTTCCCACCGTCCTCCTTTGCCATAGCCATCTCTCTCCCCCTTTTGCAACTTGTGACCTGTGACCTGTGACCTGTCATCCCCCCCACCCTCGCGTCAGGACGATTTTCTCCGCGCGCGCAGCCCGAATGTGATAGAGCCAACGGATGATCGCTGGCGCGGCCACGAACACGATGACCAGCCCCTGGATGATCGAGATAATGTCAATCGGGATGCCGGCTAGAGATTGCATGCGGGTGGCCCCGCTGCGCAGAGTGCCGAACAGAAGAGCTGCCAGGACGACTCCGACCGGGTGGCTTTTGCCTAACAGGGC
>DAOUAJ010000360.1:0-19077 GCA_034433615.1 Anaerolineae bacterium
GAGGGGGCAACCATCACCATCGCCGGCATGTGCAAGGGCGCAGGCATGATCCACCCCAACATGGCGACGATGCTGGCGCTGGTGTGTACCGACGCTGCTATCACGCCTGAGGCACTGGACCTCGCCCTGCGCCGCGCGGCCGCCGTCAGTTTCAACGCGGTGACGATAGACGGCGATACCAGCACCAACGACACGCTGGCGATCCTGGCTAACGGACTGGCCGGCAACAAGCTGATCAACGACACCACTGTGCCCGCCTTCGCCACCTTTGTTGAGGCGTTGACAGCCGTGTGCGTAGACCTGGCTCAGCAAATCGCTCGCGATGGGGAGGGTGCGACCAAGTTCGTGACCATCACGGTGACCGGGGCAGCTAACGATGATGACGCCCGGCGAGCGGCCAAGGCCATCGCTAACTCGCCGTTGGTGAAGACCGCCCTCTACGGCGGCGATGCTAACTGGGGGCGTATCCTGTGCGCGGTCGGCAACTCCGGTGCCGAGGTGGACCCCATGCGAGCCAGCCTCTTCTTTGCGTCGCCGGTGGCCGGGCTGGGTTGGCTGCAGGTCGTGGCCCAGGGGCAACCCTTGGAGTACGCGGAGGCGGAAGCAACTGCACGCTTCGCCCAACCGGAGATCGAGATTCGGGTAGAACTCGGCCTGGGGGGAGGCCGCGCCACCGTGTGGACGTGTGACCTCAGCCACGAATATGTCAACATCAACGGGCATTATCGCACGTAGGTAGCGGTCAGCCGTCAGCTTTTGGCATGTAGCGGTATGAAACGCTCTCTGCAATGACAAAACGCCGGCCGAACTCACCCACCGGGCTACTTCGGGAAGGTCCTGCGAAAAACAGACGGAGAGCGCAACAATTGCAAAATGGACCAATAGGTGATATGTTCAGGTCATCTTGACCTGCCGGAGGTGGATGACGGATAGACCGATTGGTATGGCTGAGGCCAAAAGCAAGCTGGTTGATCTGATTGGGCAAGTAGCATACGGAGGGCAACGATTCGTCTTGGAGCGACGAGGCCGCCCCATGGCTGTATTGATTGGCATAGAAAGGAGTAGAACATGAAATACCGACGGCTGGGACGGACCGGGCTGAAGGTTTCGGAACTGTGCCTGGGCACGATGCAGTGGGGCTGGACGGCCACACAGGAGCAATCGTTCCAGGTGATGGACGCGTTCATAGAGGCCGAGGGTAACTTCCTCGACACGGCTGATGTCTACTCCCGCTGGGCGGAAGGCAACCCTGGCGGCGTGTCGGAGATGATCATCGGCCGCTGGATGAAGGAGCGCGGCAACCGCTACCAGATCATCGTGGCGACCAAGGCGCGCGGCCGCATGTGGGACGGTCCCAATGGCGAGGGGCTGAGCCGGGCGCACATCATGAAGGCGGCGGAGGATTCCCTGCGGCGGTTGCAAACAGACTACATTGACCTCTACCAGACCCATTGGTTCGATGCCGAGACGCCGATTGACGAGACGTTGCGGGCACTGGACGACCTGGTGCGGCAGGGAAAGGTGCGCTACGTGGGGTGCTCGAACTATCCAGCCTGGCGGCTGATGGAGGCGCTGTGGACCAGCGACCGGCTGGGGCTGGTCCGCTACGATTCGTTGCAGCCCCATTACAACCTGGCCCACCGTGCCGAGTTCGAGCGTGAGTTACGAGAGGTGTGCCAGACGTATGGCATCGGCGTGATCCCGTACTCGCCGCTGGCGGGCGGCTTCCTGACGGGCAAGTACGATCGCGATAAGGTGCCTGACAGCGCCCGCGCCGAAGGCATCAAGAACCGCTACTTTAACGAGGCAGGGTGGCGCACTTTGGATGCCGTGCGGAGTGTCGCCGCAGAGGTTGGTAGCACGCCCACCGCTGTTTCTCTTGCCTGGCTGTTGGCCCAGCCGGTCATCACCGCGCCGATCATCGGGGCCAACTCGGTGGAGCAGTTGCGGGACAGCCTGGCCGCCCCGGATCTGACACTCTCCCCCGAGCAAATCGCGCGGCTGAACGAGGCATCGCAGTAGCAGGAAGGGTAGGGGACAGGGCCGCCCGCAGGACAGCCTATCCTTAAATTCCAGGGGTAACTAAGGTACGACTTAATGAGACTTGACAATTTGTGATTTATGATTGGGTAGTCAGCAATCGCAAATCGGCAATCGGCAATCGAAAATCACAGCGGTAGCGTAAACGTGAACGTGCTCCCCCGCCCTTCCCCTTCACTTTCGAGCCAGATCCGCCCCCCGTGCGCTTCCACGATGGCCTTGCACAACGCCAGCCCGATCCCCATACCCCCGAAACGACGGGTCGTGCTCCCATCTACCTGGTGGAAAAGCTCAAACATCCGCTCCTGCTGGTCTGGTGGAACGCCCACCCCCTCGTCCGAGACCGCGATCATGATCTGACCCCCATTGTGGCCCTCGGGTTGCTCTGTCCAGGCGCGAATTCTCACCGTGCCACCATTGGGACTAAATTTGATCGCGTTGTCCAGCAAATTCTCCATGACATGGCCCAGGAGGTCTGGGTCCGCCATGATGGGGGGCAGATCAGGGGGTGTCTCCAGGTGGAGCTGAACTCCGGCCCGGGTAGCTTGGGCCTGCCGTGCCTTTACTGCCTGCCGGAGCAACGGTTGCGGATCCAGTTCGATCTTTCGAATCACGCTGTCGTTAAGCGTTTGCAGCATCAGAAGCCGCTCCACCATGTAATGGAGCCAGTCTCCCCCTCGCCGTATGCTCTGCAGCGCCTGCTGCTGTTCGGTTGTCAGTGGCCCCAAAATCCCCTCTTCGAGCACTTGAATATACCCCTGGATGAGCGTTAGCGGGGTGCGCAACTCATGAGAGACGTTTTGGATCATCTGGTCCTTAGCGCGCAGGGCTTTTTCAAGCTGGATGTTCTTCTCTTGCAGCTCTGCGGTGCGCTGGGCCACCATCTCCTCCAGGTGCTGAGAGTAGGCTACCACCTGGTCATGCAGCCCTTTTATCCGCAGGAGAGAACGAACGCGGACCAGCAACTCCTCCCTGTCCACTGGTTTGGTCAGGAAATCGTCAGTCCCTACTTCGATGCCCCGGATGCGATCCTCCCGTTCGTGGAGCGCCGTCACCATCACGATGGGCAGGAACTGCGTATCAGGAGAATTTTTCAGCCGGCGGCACACCTCATAGCCGTTCAGTCCAGGCATCATCACGTCCAAAAGCACCAGATCAGGTTTCCCCAGCTCGACCTGGCGTAGGGCCTCCTCGCCGTCATGGGCCACCAGGACGTGGTATCCGGCCACACTCAGCAGGCCCTCCAACAGCTCCACGTTCATGGGGTTGTCGTCCACCACCAGAATCTTGGCCGCAACTGCCTGTTCCACGTTCATGCTCCTTTCAAGAATTTCGCTATCTGTCCCGGGAAGGCCCGGGTATCTATCGGCTTTGCGATGTAGCCCGCGCCGCCGGCCGCCAGGAACTTCTCTGCATCGCCTTCCATCGCATAAGCGGTCAGAGCGACCACCGGGATCATCGCGGTGGCTGTATCCGTTTTCAGGCGCCTCATGACCTCCAGACCATCCATGTCTGGAATCTGAATGTCCATGAGGATAAGGTCGGGCTGTTCTGCCCTGGCCTTCTCTAAGGCCTCCTCACCCGTACTGGCCGTGATCATAATGTAACCCTCTAATCCTAACAGATCACACACCAGCATCAGATTCAATGGATTGTCCTCAACCGCCAGGATCTTTGCCGGCACTATGAGCCTCCTCTTCTCGTGAGTTTGAATAACCCCTTGACTTTGCCGTGCGTTTGTGATAGGATTTGATTGGAGGTGAACCTATGGCTGTCATTCAGAAACTCATCCGCCTGGTTGGTTCGAAAGGGAGCCGGGAGGAGGTGGCTATCTTCGATAGC
The DNA here is from genome assembly GCA_034433615.1 of Anaerolineae bacterium. Classification (GTDB taxonomy): domain Bacteria; phylum Chloroflexota; class Anaerolineae; order DUEN01; family DUEN01; genus DAOUAJ01. Next base: position 3,883 of record DAOUAJ010000360.1, read on the forward strand.
GGCTCTACTTATTCCTGTATCCAGCCTGAGCTGGCCAAGGAATTGGCAAGTGTGGAACCTCTCCCTGAGCCGATGGATTTCGGCACGGCGAAGGAGGGAGAGACCCTGGTCGCCACCGAGAGGGTCAGCCTCAACTTCTACCTGGATGGCTACCGCTTCTCGGATGAGTTCATGCTTATCCCCGGCCTTTCCGAAGCGGTGATCATTGGCGCCAAGACCCTGCAGGGATGGCGCATGAAATTGGACTTCGAGGCCGACGAGGTGATCATAGACCCCCGGGTCACCCACCTCCGCCTGCTGTGACTTTCGATTTGTGATTTGCGATTGGGTAGTCAGCAATCGCAAATCGGCAATCGGCAATCGAAAATCACAGCGGTAGCATAAACGTGAACGTGCTCCCCTTCCCGAGTCCTTCGCTCTCGGCCCAAATGCGCCCACCGTGTAGCTCCACCAGCCGCCGCGTGAGCGACAACCCCAGTCCTGTCCCCTCGTACTTTCGGGCGTAGGAGCTGTCTACCTGCTCAAACTCCCGCCAGATGCGCTCCATATCCTCCGGCGCGATGCCGATCCCCGTGTCTGCGACGGACACTTCAACCCAGCGATTGTCCCTCCCACTGCCGCCCTCCGTCGTCCTGGCGTGCACGGTGATCGTGCCCCCCTCCGGCGTGAACTTCACGGCGTTGGAGAGCAAATTGTATCTGTATCTTTCATTTCACGTACCCTTCCAGTTGCGATTTGCGATTTGCGATTGAAATCGGCAATCGAAAATCAATCTGTGGCCAGGGCCTCGATGAAGTGACTCACCTCGTCACGCCAGCGGCGGTACTCGCCCTCCACATCCTGGCGGGGATACTCCCCGTCGTAGAAGTAGCGCACGTGCAGGGTGTCAATGAAGCGGCGGAAAGCCTCGGCATAAGGTTGAGGCAAGCCCCGACGCAGTATGCCCCACCGGGCTTGCTCTGTGTTGAGGTAAGTCATGGCTGCGCTGCGGGCCGCATCGAAGAGAGCATTGAAGGCGGTACGTAAAAGGGCATCCCGACGAATTTCGTTAGGGGCACGGGCTGCATCTTCCAGAAAACCATCCCCCATAAAGATACGTTCGCGCGCTTCGTCATAGGTTGGAACAGGCATGTCTCTTCTCGCCTCCTGCATGGTTTCGCCGTCACCGTAGACGACCTGGCCCGTGGCCCAGACCCCCCAGGCGATCCAGTCCCCGATGCGGTCGCCAGGCTCGCGGACAATGAGATCCACATTCAAGAACTCATCGCCCAGGGCGTCCCAGTAGACGTCCAGGTCCTTCTTGTGAAGGGTGGTGATCAACAGATCCACGTCCCGAGCCTGCTCAGGGGCGTAGACGGAAGAGCCAAACTGGATGATGTCGCGAATATCCGGGTCGGCGCGCACCAGTCGCGCACACAGTTCCTTCAGTAAATCAGTCACCTGTTGCCTCCGGTGGATTTTAGATTTGCGATTTGGTCATCAAAAATCGTAAATCGGCGATTTTACCCCCGCAGGAGGTTCAGAGTGTCCAAGATAACCTTGTGGGATACCGGTTTGCTCAGTACCACCAGAGGACCTTGCTGAATCGCCTGCTCTACCAGCCCATTATCCGGGTATGCGGTGACGATAACAACGGCTGTTTGTGGGTCGAGTGCCTTGATGGATTTAAAGACCTCTACGCCATTCATCTCCGGCAAGATCAGGTCCAGGAAGATCAAGTCGAATCCGTCCTGTTTGATTGCTTCCAGGGCCTGGGGGCCGTTGGAGGCTGTGACGACCTGGTGGCCCTGGCTGGTGAGTACGTCGGTAAAGAGCTCACAGGTCAGAGGGTCGTCGTCCACCACCAGGATGCGGCGCTGGCGGGCACGCACCTGGTCCAGCAGCCATTGATCAATGATCTCCTGCTTGAAACGCCAGGAGCCGCCTACTTTCACACCGGGGATCTCGCCCTTCTGAGCCAGCCGATAGACGGTCTGCTGATTCATCTTGAGATACGCGGCCAGCTCCTTAATCGTCAACAAGGTTTCCACAGGGATCACCTCCTCTCGTTTAGTAAATGCCGTTCATCTCTATGTGATCTTATACAATATTATACAATCTTGCATGGAAAAGTCAAGAAAGTGGACGGGCTTTGCATGCTGGGGCTGCGACTTATGAACTTTGACGACTTGTTCCGGCAATGATCGCTAGGAAAAATTACCGGATTAATCCGTCAAACTTCATCAGTCGCCCAGGCTTGCTTGACAAGGAGGCAGAATTATGTTATAGTTTCCATCAGAATCCCACCCCCCAGGGGAGGGGATAGTGGGCAACCAGAGGAGTCTATGACCGACGAAGTGACAACGGACATCCTTAACCGGCTCAAAAGCATCGAAGGGCACGTGCGCGGCATCGAGCGCATGGTCGAAAATGGCGACTATTGCATTGACATCGTCAACCAGATCATGGCCGTGCAGCGAGCGCTGCAAAGGGTCAACAGCATGGTGCTTGACCAGCATCTGCACACCTGCGTGACCACCGCCATTCGCGGCGATGACCCCGCCGAGCGTGAGCGCGTCATTGACGAGATCATGGGCGTGTTTGAGGCAACGATGCGTAAGGCGTAATGCCTAAGACGTGATGGCAGCGGCTTCACGTATTACGCATTTACGCATTACGTTTTAGGTTGGATCACGTATTCACACAAGGAGCGTAATCTCATGGCAACCAGAACCTTTCGAGTTCCGAACATCAGTTGCGGTCACTGCGTGATGACGATCCAGCGGGAAGTGGGGGAGCTGGCGGGCGTCACCGCGGTAAAGGCCGACCTGGCCAGCAAGATGGTCACCGTCGAGTGGAAGGAGCCGCCCGCGAGCTGGACCGCCATCAGGGCGTTGCTGGAAGAGATCAACTACCCGCCGGAGAATTAGGCAATGAGGGACGAGTAACGAGTAACGAGGGACGGGAAGCGAGTGATCGCGTTACCCGTCACCCGCCACTCGTCCCACGCACCACGGAACACGCAATACGGACCACGCAATACGCAGTACGTTTCATGGGTATCCTATGGCTCAAAAGCAAGTTATGTTGCCCATCACGGGCATGCACTGCGCGAACTGCTCCGCCACCATTGAGCGCAATCTGAAGAGGCTGAACGGTGTGGCCGAAGCCAACGTCAATTACGCCAGCGAGCAGGCGACGGTCATCTTCGACCCGTCGGTACTGGGCGAGGACGCCATCATCGGCAAAATTAAGGACGTAGGCTACGGGGTAGCCACGGCCAGGATTGAGCTGCCCATCACCGGCATGACCTGCGCCAACTGCGCGGCGACCATCGAGCGGACACTCACCAGGAAGGTGCCGGGCGTGGTCGCTGCGGCCGTCAACCTGGCCACGGAGAAGGCGATGGTGGAGTACGTTCCCGGCCTGACCTCACGCGCTGACCTGGTAGCGGCCATCGAGAAGGCCGGCTACGGCGTGGTCGAGGCCGCTGCCGGTCAACTGGAAGATGCCGAACAGGCCGCCCGCCAGGCGGAAATCCGTGACCAGAGCCGCAAGTTCTGGGCGGGCGTCGCCTTCTCGCTCCCTCTCTTTCTCCTGGCGATGGCCCGCGATTTCGGCCTGCTGGGGATGTGGGGGCACTCGCCCTGGCTGAACTGGTTGATGTTCGCATTGGCCGCACCGGTGCAGTTCTACGTCGGTTGGGACTACTACACGGGCGGTTGGAAGGCGCTGCGCAACGGCTCGGCCAACATGGACGTGCTGATCGCGATGGGCTCCTCGGCCGCCTTCTTCTACAGCCTCTCCGTCACCATCGCCCTGACGCTGGGGAGTGCTGCCCTCGGTGAGCACGTCTACTTTGAGACGGCAGCGGTCATCATCACCCTGATCAAGCTGGGCAAGCTGCTGGAGGCCCGCGCCAAAGGGCAGACCAGCGCGGCCATCAAGAAGCTGATGGGGCTGCGCGCTAAGACTGCTCGTGTGGTGCGGGACGGCGTCGAGGCCGACATCCCCATCGAGCAGGTGAGGGTGGGCGACGTGGTCATCGTGCGGCCGGGGGAGAAGATCCCGGTGGACGGCATCGTCCTCGAAGGGCACTCGGCGGTGGATGAGAGCATGCTCACCGGCGAGAGCCTGCCGGTGGACAAGAAGCCAGGCGACCAGGTGATCGGGGCGACCCTCAACAAGCAGGGGATGCTCAAATTCGAGGCGACCAAAGTCGGCGCCGAGACGGCCCTGGCGCAGATTATCCGGCTGGTGCAGGAGGCCCAGGGGAGCAAGGCCCCCATCCAGCGCCTGGCCGACCAGGTGTCAAGCGTCTTCGTGCCCGTCGTCATCGGCATCGCTATCATCACATTGCTGGCCTGGTGGTTAGGGGTGGGCGCGGGGTTCACGCCAGCGATGATCCGCATGGTGGCGGTGCTGGTCATTGCCTGCCCCTGCGCGCTGGGGCTGGCCACGCCCACGGCGATCATGGTCGGCACCGGCAAAGGAGCTGAGCACGGCATCCTCTTTAAGAGCAGCGAAGCCCTGGAGCGCGCCCATTCCCTCAAAGTAGTCGTGCTCGATAAGACAGGGACGATCACCAAAGGGGAGCCGGAGGTCACGGATGTGGTGATGGCGGATTTCGGATTTCGGACTTCGGATTTGACTTCTGCACAATCCGCAATTCGCAATCCGCAATCCGCAATTCTCTGGTTGGCCGCGTCGGCTGAGCGGGGGAGCGAGCACCCGCTGGGCGAGGCCATCGTGCGAGCGGCGCAGGCGCGTGGGTTGCCGCTGGTTGAGCCGGCTCGCTTTGAGGCGGTGGCCGGGCGGGGCGTCATCGCCGAGGTGGATGGCCACCACGTTGCCGTGGGTAACCTCAAGATGATGACCGAACGTTCCTTCCACCTCAATGGGTTGGAGGCTGAGGCTCAACATTTGCAAGCGGAGGCCAAGACGGCGATGTGGGTAGCAGCGAACGGGGAAGCGGTCGGCCTGATCGCCGTGGCCGACACCGTCAAGCCGGGCTCCAAAGAGGCTGTGACCCAGATGCACCGATTGGGCCTGCAGGTAGTGATGATCACCGGCGACAACCGGGCGACGGCTGAGGCCATCGCCAGGGAGGTGGGGATTGATCGCGTGCTGGCCGAGGTGCTGCCCGGCGACAAGGCGGCTGAGATCAAGAAGCTGCAGACGGAAGGGATCGGTCTGGTGGCGATGGTCGGCGATGGCATCAACGATGCGCCGGCGCTGGCCCAGGCTGACGTCGGCATCGCCATTGGCACCGGCACCGACGTGGCGATGGAGTCGGCCGGCGTCACCCTGATGCGGGGCGATCTGCGCTCAGTGCCTCAGGCTATTGCCCTGAGCAAGGTGACCATGCGCACCATCAAGCAGAACCTGTTCTGGGCCTTCTTCTACAACATCCTTTTGATCCCGGTGGCCATGGGCGCGCTTTACCCGTTGACCTTCCTGCCAATGATGCTACGGGCGCTGCACCCGGTGCTGGCGGCCTTCGCGATGGCTTTCAGCAGCGTGACCGTCGTCACCAACAGCCTGCGGCTGCGGCGTGTGCGATTAGAGTGATCGGAGGGAACCTGATGACGGCTAAAAGAATCTTGGTTTACACCCAGCCCGGCTGAATGTTCTGCGGCAAAGTGAAAGAGTTGCTTTCACAACGGGGAATCAATTTCACCGAACGAGATGTCTCACAAGATGAGCAGGCACTCAGCGAGCTAGAGAGGCTGGGCGTGATGACCACGCCAGTCACGGTGATTGGCGATGAGCTCGTGATCGGCTTTGACCGAGCGAAGTTGGAGCGATTGTTATCATGAAGAGCCAGGTTACCGCAGGTCAGCAAGCCCGATCGAGGCGGAGAGTGATTCGGGCGGAGCGCATGGCCCGACAAAGGCGGCGGCGATTGATGGGGATCGGCGGCGGTGTGTTAGCGCTGGCGCTGGTGGTCGTTGGGGTAGTGCTGGCAGCCCGGCAGGCCAGCCAGCCAATTCCGGGAGAAAGCGTACCTATCCAGGGACAGCAGCACGTTGCCCCCGGCGAGATGCATCCGCCCTACAATTCCGACCCCCCCACCTCCGGCTGGCATTACGATACCCCCCTGGACGCCGGTTTTTACGAACAGCCGGCACCGGATGAGCAACTGGTTCACAACCTGGAGCACGGGCACGTCGTCATCGCCTACGATTGCTCCAGGCTGGCCGATTGTGAGGGGGCGAAAGAGCAGTTGCGCGGCATCGTGAAGCGCTTCAACGGCTGGAAGGTGACGGTCGTCCCTCGTCAAAACGCCGATGCCGCGATCGCGTTGACGGCCTGGGGGCGTATTGACAAGCTCGATCGCTTTGACGAGAAACGGATCGTGGCCTTTGTGAACGCCTGGCGGGATCGGGGGCCGGAGAAGACGAAAGAGTAAGACCTGGCCGGGGATCGCCTGCTACAGATTTGAAGGCGGGGGATGCGGGCCGCCTTTATAAATGAAGGCGGAGTGCCAGCCGGCACAGGTGCAGTCGGGCGTGGGGGAAGGTCAGGGAGGCTAAACCTAACAGGCTGGCCGTCTTTTCCCGTTCGCTGTGCTGGCCACGCGGGCAGGTTGGCGGCGGTGGTGGGAATCCGCCCTCGCGCGCGAACCGACGCAACTCCTTCTCCGGCACGTAAATCAGTGGACGGATCAGCCGCAGCCGACCGTCGAAATAACTCGCGCAGGGGTGCATGCCATCAATGCGTCCGTGCTTGAGCAGGTTGAGCAACACGGTCTCAGCTAGGTCATCGGCGTGGTGGCCCAGCGCGACGACGTTACACCCCAGCCGATCGGCGGTGAGGAAGAGCTGCTTACGGCGGTTCCAGGTGCATCGCTGACAGTTCATCGGCAACGGCTCGTTGGGAGGCAGATCGAAGTCCTCGATCACGAAAGGGATGCCAGACCCGGCCAGCCAGGTCTCAAGGGGAATATGAGGTGGACAGGGGCCGCGCGCATCGCCGCGGATGTGGATTGCAACCAGATCGTAGCGCTCGCGCGCCCGGCGTCGGCGGACGTCGAGGAGGCGAAGCAGGCTCAGGCTGTCTTTCCCGCCGGACACAGCCACCGCCACCCGATCCTTATCCTGGATCATAGCATAGTCACGAATGGCCTGGTTGACCGGCTTCAACAAGAAAAAGGCCAGGCGTTCCGCCCGGCGTGCCTCCACCTTATTCATCCCGGTTCGCCCATCGCTCCATCAATGTCAGGACCCCCCACAGTAGCAGGATCACCCCCGCGCCCACGGCCAGGCAGCTCAATCCCAGGATAAGCGCCCCGCCGCCGTAAATCAGGCCGATCAGCCCGCCACCGACAACCAGCAGCAGTGCGATGACCCAGAACAGCAGATTGCGCTCCAGGCGGCGCCGCAGCGCTCGATAGTCGGTCGGTTCCTGAGGCGGCTCCGGCATCATCTCGCTCCGCTCGCTATGCTCACAGCGTTCACAGCCACGAAGTGACCCTCACTCTTCTCACTCCCAAAGTCGCTGCAACTCTAAAACAAACCCTGGTAAGACTGGATCCCCTGAGATCGTTTTGGGATTATCTAGACAACTGACTTCGGCTGATGGGCGATAAATGTAGACCCTTCTCTCCACAGGATCTATCAGCCAACCAACTTGCGCACCATTGTCCACATACTCTTGCATTTTCGCATGCAGGGTATCCAGGGCATCTGACCGTGAGCGAATTTCAACCACAAAGTCCGGACATAGAGGAGGAAACTCTTCTTTCTCCTTTTCTGTCAGCGCCTCCCAACGGGAGCGTTTAACCCAGGCAAGGTCTGGCGAACGCTTCGCACCATTAGGGAGGGTAAAGCCCGTGGAAGAATCAAAGCCAATACCAGTACCATCTGCCTCAACCCAGGCGTAAAAAAGCCCCGTCAGGGTGAAATTGATCCTTCCAGTTTGTCCACCGGTAGGTGGCATAATGATGAGGTCTCCTTCGCTGGTACGCTCAATACGCCAATCTCGATTCAACTGGCAAAACTCGAAGAAATCATGGCCATCCATCTTCTGTAAGAGGGGTCCGAGGTGAAGGATAAGGGGTTGGACTTCAATTAAAGTTCGCTCTGTGCTCATGGGTTCCCACTTGTATTCCCTGAGTTTACGGACAGTGTAATTACCATTGTCCACAACGGCCAACTTGTCCCTGAGCAATATACAGCAAGTTGAGTGATAGGTCAATCGCACCTCCACCTCTCTTTTAACCTCAACGTGCTGCGGCCCCTCTATCTGCCTCCATTGCTGAGGTCGGCAGACGACACGGTTGAAACCGCGACAACCCTGGAGAAACAAAAAAGGCCGGCACTCAGAATGGATCTGACCTCCGGCCCTCCACGTTTTTGAAAGCGAGAGGACGAAACTTCTACAAGCTCAGTGCATTGTCGGACGCGGACGAAACTTGTAACCGTACAGGATTTGCCCCTCCGGGCCTTCCTCCGTCAGCTTGCGTGTCACCATCTCCACCGGCATACCGATCTGGACCTCGTCTGGGCGCACGTCGGTAAGCTGCGCAGTCACCATTGGCCCTTCCTCCAACTTCACTAACGCCACCGTGTAAGGCACATACGCCTCGTAACCCTGCGGAGCATCGTACATGGTGGAATAGGAGAAGACCTCGCCTTGCCCGCTCAGGACGTAAGGCGTCTGTGCTGACTCCGCGCAATGGGGACAGGTATCACGCGGCGGAAACAGAAGGTGACCGCATGTCTGGCAGATTTCACCCACCAGGCGATAACGTTGCTGCCGTACTCGCCAGTCACGTGCTACGTGCATGATGACCATACCCTCCTTGAATGGCAAACTGGGCTCATTTTACCCTCGACCTGCTCTCATGAGCTACCAATTTGCCCGACATCTCGCTCGCTATCCACATCTGATAGCTTTTGACAGCGTCTCAAACCTTGAAGCGGGTTTGAGACGTTATTCCCCCTCGAGGATATGCGTGATCACGGTCGCGCCGCTGCCTCCGATGTTCTGGGCCATGCCGATGCGCGCATCCTGTACCTGGTTGGGACCCGCGCGGCCGGTCAACTGCTGGGCTACCTCCACGATCTGGTAGACGCCTGTAGCACCTACGGGATGCCCTCGCGCTTTCAGTCCCCCCATCGTCGAGATCGGGATGCGCCCCTCGATGGAGATGTCGCCGTTCATCGCCAGGTGCGTCCCCTCGCCGCGCCGGGCGAAGCCGGCCGCCTCCAGCGAGAGGGCCGCCATGATGCTGAAGGCGTCGTGTAACTCGAACAGGTCAATGTCCAGCGGCGTCACGCCAGCCTGCCCGTACGCTTTCTGGCTGGAGAGGAAGGCCGCCTCCAGGAAGAGCGGGTCCCGTCGGTCGTGAATGGCGACTGAATCGGTGGCGATGGCCGAGCCGATGATGCGCGCGATCCCGTGGGCCTGCCGCGCCCGTCGGGCCACCTCGCTGTCGGCCGGGACCAGTACCACAGCGGCGGCTCCGTCGCAGATGGGCGACGAATCGAGCAGGTTGATCGGATCGGCGATCATGGCCGCCTGGCGGTAAGCCTCCACCGTGATCGGCCTGGGGAACATGGCGTTGGGATTGCCGGCGGCATTTCGGTGTGCGTTGATAGCAAATCCGGCAAACGCGTCATGCGGCAGCTTGAACTCGTGCATGTACCGGCGCATCAGCAGGGCGTTCAAGGCCACAAAGGAAATCCCCTGGCCGGCCTCGTACTCCTGATCTGCCGCCATGGCCAGCGCCGAGGTAATCGCCTCCGATGGGCTGTCCGTCATCTTCTCCACGCCCACCACCACGACCACGTCGTGCAGGCCGCCAGCGACAGCAATATAGCCGATGCGGAACGCCGCCGCGCCTGAGCCACAGGCGGCCTCCACCTTCACCGCCTCCACCCCTCGCAGCCCGGCAAAATCGGCGATCAGCGCGCCCAGATGCTCTTGCCCGGCCAGGGCGCCGGAGAGCATATTGCCCACGTATAGGGCATCTGGCCGCTCAACCCCCGCGTCGTGCAACGCCGCTCTGACCGCATCATGAGCCAGATGCCGCAGCGAGCGATCCCAGTGCTCGCCCACGGGCGTCTGGCCGATACCGATAATCGCTACCTCTCGCATACCTGACCTCTACGCCTGGTACTACAACGAGATTTCGCTCGTTTGTGTCATTCTGAGCGAGTCTGCGAGCGAAGAATCCCCCACTTAGCCGGTAATTCGACCTTCGCCAGGCGAGATTCCTCGTCGCTCCACTTCTCGGAATGATATAGTCTCGTTGTAGCATAGTAGTCGCTCTGTGCCATGTTAGCCTGCCCATTGTCAAGGAAGCTTAACGCACAGCGGTTAGTTTTTCGTGGTCGTCTGCAGGTACGATGCGGACCTCTACGCGTGCCCCCTGGAGGCAATCCTACGCCCACCCCTGCCTTCTGTATGACACGTGCAACAACCTCGCCGCCTTGCGCTTTGCCTCTTCCGGCCGCCGGTCATAGCGGGCCGTCGTCACGCTCTCAAGGTCCGCCATCTTCTACCCGAATGAAGGGCCAGGTCTCGGTCAGTGAGGGAAAGGGCTTAGTTCATCAACTCTCAGTTGACTTCGCACGAAAATCGGGCTATAATCTCTATAGACTGGACTCGTAAGTCCTGGATTGGGCTGCTCCTACGTAAGTAGGTGATATTCCGTCAGGCCTCGGCCCGTCGGCTGTACGCAGCCCGGCGTGAACGGTGAGAATCGGCCCTCAGGGTGAGCCAGTCATTTTCATTCCCAGAGCTCTTCTACCGCAATCCTCGCTTCCACGATTCGATACAAGCCCTCGTCTCCGTGTTCATGCTTTTGGAACAGCGCCCAGGCCACGGCGTCGACCGCTTGCAGAGCACTCTCCTGCTGAGAGTCCAGGTGTTCCAGCGCCAGAAATGTGTGTGACAGGGTTGCGGCCGCTTCCAGAATGGCCTGGTTCAGGCGCGCTCGCAGCTTCGGGTTGGTATATCGCTTGTCAATCATCACAGACAGCCGGTCGTATCGTTCCAGACAACGCCTTACCGCCTGAGCACAGAGATCACGGTACAACTGTTCGGCATCGCTATCCAGAGGGCGATGGCGCTTATCGGCGATGACGGCCACAATTTCGCAGTCTGTAACTGCTACGTGCTCCAGCAAACGGCGCACGATGCGCGGGTCCGTCTTGAAGGCTTTGAACTCGGGCAGGCTTCGTTTTTTCTTCCCCAGTCGCTTGCGCGTGCGCGACACCGCTCGGCGTAGGTCTTCTATGCGGTCAATGAGCACTACAGCCACGAGGATGTGGTTTGTAGATGTTGACTCACTCCCTGGGTCGCCGGCCTCATCCAGCACGCCATATTTCACGGGGTCGGCCTCGCACTCACCAAGTAGTGGCACAGGGCGGCTTCTTTGTCGCCCCCTTTGAGCAGGCGGAAGAAGATGGACTCCATTAAGCCCGCAATCCTCTGGACGTACTCTCCAGATAGTCCACCTCGGCACCGCCGTAAGTTCGCCAGAAGTGGCTGCGCACCGACCCTGACCTGTCGGCCAGCCAGTCCTGCCTGTCCTGGCCGACAGGCCAGGGTGGCCTGGCACAGGGGACAGGCTCGCCCCGGCTGGCATACAGCTTCATACGCTTGAAGGGCCAGGCCTCGGCCAGTGAGGGAAAAGGCTAGTTCATCAGCAACTTGCCCCGAAAGCGGGCGTAGGTTGCGTAGTTGATCGCGTGACGCCGCGCCACGTAGTCGCGCGTCAACGGCGCTCGCTCGCGGCGGCCCTCAATGTGCTCCGTCACCATCAGGGAGAAGGCGTCGCTGCCCGCGCCGGAGCCGAAGCTGACCAGCAGGATGCGATCCCCTGGCCGCGCCTCGTCCAGCACAGCCGAAAGGCCCAGCAGCGAGGAGCCGGCGTAGGCGTTGCCGATGCGCCCCACCAACAGCCCCGCCTCGATCTGCTCTCGGCGAAACCCCAGCATTTGGGCGACCCGCTGCGGGAACTTGACGTTGGGCTGGTGAAAGACAGCGTAGCGGAAGTCGGCCGGCTGCAAGCCCAGATCGTCCAGCAACTGCCGGGCAGCCGAGATCACGTGGTGGAAGTAAGCCGGCTCGCCGGTGAAGCGCTGGCCGTGGCTGGGATAGCGGGCATGGGGCCGTCGCCAGAAGTCCGGCGTGTCGGTGACGTAGGAGACGGAGCCCTCGAACTGCGCCAGGCTCTCTGCCGCCGGGCCGATCACGTAGGCCGCGCCCCCCGCGCCGGCCGTGTACTCCAACGCATCACCGGGACGGGCCTGCGCCGCGTCCGCGCCGATGCACAGCGCGTAGTCGGCCATGCCTGAGCCCACCAGCCCGATGGCCGCCTGGATCGCCTCGGTTCCCGCCTTGCAGGCGAACTCCCAGTCAGCCGCCAGGGTCAGCGGCACCGCGCCGATCGCCTCGGCCACGATGGTCGCGGTGGGTTTGACCGCGTACGGGTGCGACTCGCTGCCCACCCACACGGCCCGGATTCGAGCGGGGTCCACGCCGGCGCGCGCCAGCGCATTGCGTGCCGCCTCGATGGACATCGTCACCGTATCCTCGTCCAGCCCCGGCACCGCCTTCTCCTCGACCGGCAGGCTGCCCTGGCCGTCGCTCCACACCTGGGCCACCTCCGCCGCCGGCAGGCGATAGCGCGGCACGTACGCGCCGTACCCCACAATCCCTACAGATCGAATCGGTTTCAGCATCACAAACCCTCAGCAGTCAGCAATCAGCGGTCAGCGGTCAGCGATCAGCCATCAGCCATCGGCTATCAGCCATCAGCCAGACCGCCGTTCCACCAACAACGCCTGGGCGCGATCCAGCCGGATGGCACGTTCGGCCACCATGCGCTCGGCCACCCAGTCTACCTCGTCGCCGGTGGCGCCCGCGGCGATCGCCACCTGGCGAGCGTGCAGCGCCATGTGCCCACGCTGGATGCCCTCCGTCGCCAGGGCGCGGAGGGCGGCCAGGTTTTGCGCCAGCCCTACGGATACCGCTACCTCTGCCAGCTCCCGCGCGCCCTTCACGCCCAGGATACGCAACGCCAGACGTGCCCCCGGATGCACGCGGGTGGCCCCGCCCACCGTGCCCAACGCCATCGGCATCTCCAGCCGGCCCACCAGGTTCCCCTCGGCGTCCTTCTCCCAGACGGAGAGGGAGCGATAATGCCCGTCCCGCGCGGCGTAGGCGTGCGCGCCTGCTTCGATAGCCCGCCAGTCGTTGCCTGTGGCCAGCGCCATCGCGTCCACGCCGTTCATGATCCCCTTGTTGTGGGTGGCTGCACGGTAGGGATCGGCGGCCGCCAACGCGTAAGCCTCCACGATGCGGTCCACCACCACTGGCCCTGGAAATTCATCGGTCTCCAACGCTCGCGCGGGGACGACGCAGCGGGCGCGAGTCAGCCGGCGGTCGGCCAGGTTGGACAGGATGCGCAGGTTCACGCGGCCGCCCGTAATCTCCTCCACGAGAGGAGCCAGCGCTTCGCAGGCCGTGTTGACCATGTTGGCGCCCATCGCGTCGCGGCAGTCGTACAGCAGGTGGACGACCAGCATCGGCCCGGCCGGGCTCTCTGGCACGATGCGAACCTCCAGGTCCCGCGCGCCGCCGTGGAGGCTGACGACCACCGGATCGGTCTGGTTAGCCAGGTCCAGCAGGCATTGCTTGTGGGCCAGCACAGCCGCCCGCGCTGCCTCCAGATCGGGCAGTTCCAATACCTGCATCTGCCCGATCATCAACGGCTCGTCGCTCTCCGCCTGGAAGCCGCCCCCTTCCCGGACCAACCGCGCCGCGTAACTGGCACCGGCCACCACCGATGGCTCCTCGATCACCATCGGGATTAGGTAGTCGCGGCCGTTGATCAGGAAGTTGACGGCAATGCCCAGGGGCAGAGTGTGCAGCCCGATCACGTTCTCGATCATTTTATCCGCCTGGGGTAGGCCCAGGCTCTCACGCAACGTCGCCGTTTCTTCGGCGTTCAGGCCCGCCCACTCGGCCACCATCTGCGCTCGTGCTTCAACGCTCAATTTATAAAATCCGCTCAATCGGGACGACGGCATCTTTCCTCCACACTAGCTACCTGACACTTTGTGCCAAGACTTGCGCCGTTGCCATCAGGCGGGGTGTGGGACGGGCTTTCCAGCCCGTCCCGCGCAGGCTGGAAAGCCTGCGCCACATATGGCCAATCCCGTTCATCCATCGCCCCGGACCTATTGGAGCAAACTGTCTGGTGGCCAGTCCTCCACACAGAAAAGGCTCCGTATACCGGAGCCTTACAATTATGGCAGCCTATCACTAAGATGAGGTCAATGTACTATGCACCCGCTGTCAAAATCTATCAAATCGCTTCCAATTGTGGGCTTCACCGCAGGAGCAGCGGCAGGTACAGGTGCCCCGGCGGCCAGTAGAAGCCGACAGGCGGGGCGGAGACGATGACGTTGGCTGCCACCGGCACGGTCACGCCGGTCGCCGTCGTCGGCCAGTACCCCGCCGGATCGCTCACCGTCACCACGTAGTCCCCAGGGGGGACTTCCTCGAAGCGGTAGTAGCCGTTGCTGTCGGTGGTCGTCTCCCGACGCTCGCCCAGGCGAAGCACCAGGGTCTGCCCCGACTCCAGCGTGACGGTCAGGCCGGGGATCCCCTCTTCCCCCTCGTCCCACACCCCGTTGGCATTCCGGTCGTTCCAGATGTACCCCTCGACGATCCCCGTCGTCGGCGTCGCCGTCGGCGTGGGGGTAGGGGTGTCCGTCGGGGTTGGTGTACCGGTAGGGGTGGCCGTCGGGGTAGGTGTGGCTGTGGGTGTCACCGTAGCGGTGGGAGTGGGGGTGGCTGTCGGTGTGAGTGTAGCTGTCGGCGTGGGGGTGAAGGCCTGCTCGCCGAAGTTGATGATCTTCAGCTCACCGGCCGCGATCTGAACGGCCACCTCGTCGGGGCTGGTGCTGGCGTACCCCGCCGGTTGCTCCTCGCTCACGGTGTAACGGCCGGGGGTCAGCCCGGCGAACTCATACCAACCGGCCGGGGCAAAGGAACGGGTCCATACGCGCGAGCCGTCCGGCCGTGTCAGGGTGATGCGGACGCCGGCCAGGCCGCCCGTTTCCCCGTGGTCTCGCTGTCCGTTCCCGTTGCTGTCCAGGAAGACATGCCCTTCGATCCGTCCGGCGGAGGGCGTCGGTGTAGCCGTGCTCGTTGGTGTCGGTGTAGCGGTGGCTGTTCGGGTGGGGGTGCCGG
>DAOUAJ010000361.1:0-16372 GCA_034433615.1 Anaerolineae bacterium
GGCCGGTGTTGCCTGCGATGGGGTACAGCCAGACGCAAATCGCCGAACTGGAAGCCACCATCAACCGCGTCCCTTGCGATCTGGTGATCGTGGCGACGCCGATAGACTTGAGCCGGCTGGCGCACATCCAGCAGCCCACCCAGCGCGTTCGCTATGAACTACAGGAGATCGGCCAGCCGACTCTGGAGCAGATTATCGCGGCGTGGTTAGAGAGATAGGGCTGTTGGGACGCGGAGGTTTGGATCACGAAGACACGAAAGTTCACGAAGTTTGGCGAACACAGCCGACCATGATAGAATTTGCCCCATATTGGTTCACATGGCAAGTACCTGGAGGTAGGAGATGGGAAATGGAGTTCAGTTGCTTGTACCCGTCAGGGTGATGGGGGAGCGGGTGACGATAGAAGGGAACAGCCGGCCCGCTGATCTAGATGAGCGGCGCGCGGCCCTGGAACACATCATTGACGAGATGGGACGGGTGATCGTGGCGTTTTCGGCTGGCATTGACAGCACGCTGGTCTTAAAAGTGGCGTGCGACCGCCTGGGTGACAACGCGTTGGGCGTGACAGCCGTGTCTCCCAGCCTGGCGCAGTCTGAGCTACAGGAGGCCATCGAGCTGGCCCGACTGATAGGTGCCCGGCACCGACTGCTGGAGACGCACGAGCTGGATGATCCCAACTACGCCGCCAACCCCATCAACCGCTGTTATTTCTGCAAGACGGAACTGTACGACGAGCTGCTAGAGCTGGCCCGGCGAGAGGGGTATCGTTATATCCTGAACGGCGCCAACCTGGACGATGTGGGCGACTATCGGCCGGGAGAGCAGGCCGCCCGTGAGTTCGACGTGCGCAGCCCTCTGCGCGAGGCGGGCATGACCAAGGCGCACGTGCGCGCTCTGGCCCGTGAGCTAGGCTTGCCCAACTGGAACAAACCGGCGATGGCCTGCCTGAGTTCACGCTTGCCTTACGGCACCCGGGTCACCCGCGAGGCGCTGAGCCAGGTGGAGCAGGCCGAGCGTTACCTGCGCAGCCTGGGCTTCCGTCAGTTGCGCGTCCGCCATCATGGCGACCTGGCCCGCATCGAGGTGGAGCGCGCTGACCTGTCGCGCTTGATCGAGCTGGGACAGGAGATCCATGCGGAACTCAAACGGATCGGCTACACCTACGTCACCGCCGATCTGCTCGGCTTCCGCTCAGGCAGCATGAATGAGGGGTTGGGCAGCCGACGAGCGGAGGAGCAGGGGAGCAGGGGTGCCTGGGAGATAGGGTGACACGGTGATTCGTCCTGTCTCCGCGTCTCGCCATCTCCGTGTCTCCCCTTCTCCTTGTCCCGTGCTCCTCTGCTCCTCGGCACAGAACGAGGATGGCACGATGATCGTTCGTCTACAGAGCCGTGACGGGCTTTACGATTTGCTACAGCAGGTGCGCGAAGGGCAGGTCAGCCTGGATGAGGCGACCGACCGTTTAGCAGGCTGGCCTTTCGATGACCTGGGGTTTGCGCGCGTAGATCACGCTCGGAGCTTGCGCCAGGGTATGCCCGAGGTGGTGTTCGCCCAGGGCAAGACTCCAGAGCAGGTGGCGAGCATCATGCAGCGGAT
The DNA here is from genome assembly GCA_034433615.1 of Anaerolineae bacterium. Classification (GTDB taxonomy): domain Bacteria; phylum Chloroflexota; class Anaerolineae; order DUEN01; family DUEN01; genus DAOUAJ01. Next base: position 1,597 of record DAOUAJ010000361.1, read on the forward strand.
CGCCCAGAGCGCGGGAGCGGCGTTGGCAACCCGGGCCGGCCCGGAAGCGTTTGAGGCTACCCAAGCTTTGCTGCCGCAAGCCCGGTATCACGCGCTCGCTCGCGTGATCACGGTCAACGGACCACTGCGCCAACCTGCTGCCGATGCCGGCACGGTGCTCATTGTCTGCGCAGGCACGTCCGATCTGCCGGTGGCGGAGGAAGCTGCGCTTACTGCCTGGTTCCTGGGCGCTCGCGTGGAACGCCTGAACGATGTCGGGGTAGCGGGCCTGCACCGCTTACTGGCTGCCCGCGATCAACTGCTGAGCGCGCGGGTCCTGGTGGTGGTTGCGGGCATGGAGGGTGCGCTGCCCAGTGTCATTGGCGGCCTGGTCTCGTGCCCGGTCATCGCCGTCCCCACCAGCGTGGGTTATGGCGCCAGCTTCGGTGGGCTGGCGGCGCTACTGGCCATGCTCAACTCGTGTGCGCCGGGTGTGGCTGTCGTCAACATTGACAACGGATTCGGCGCGGGCGTGCTGGCCTACCGCATTGCATCGGGAGGGTGCTGAGCCATGCGCGTGGCCTACTTCGATGTCTTCTTCGGTGCCAGCGGCGATATGATCCTGGGCGCGCTGGTGGACGCCGGTGTGCCTGTGGAAGCGCTACAGAGCGAGATTGACCGCCTGCATCTGCCGGAGCATGTATGGATCGAAGCACAGCCGGTCGTTCATCATACCCTGCACGGCACCCAGGTCACCGTGCACTCGGCCGAATCCCATTATTATCGTCACCTGGCGGACATCGAGCACATCTTGGAGGCCGCCGACCTGGACACGCTCGTGCGAAAGCGCGCGCGGGCGGTGTTTCAGCGTCTGGCTCAGGCAGAGGCGCGCGTCCACGGTGTAGCCATCGAGGAGGTTCACTTCCACGAGGTGGGCGCGCTGGACGCCATCGCGGATGTTGTGGGGACTGTGGCTGGCTTGAGTTTTCTGGGCATCGAACGCATCGTCTGCTCGCCTCTGCCTCTCTCTTGTGGGATGGGGCGCGGCGAGCACGGGCCGCTCCCTTTGCCTGCACCCGGCACCCTGGCGCTGCTGGAGGGGTTTCCGGTGCGCGGGCTGGATGTGGAGGGCGAGACGATCACGCCCACCGGTGCGGCGCTGCTCACCACGTTGGCCGAGCAGTTTGGCCCCTGTCCGGACATGCGGCTGGAGCGGGTGGCCTACGGCGCGGGGCACAAGTCGTTCGCGCAGGCGCCTAACCTCCTTCGGCTGCTCATCGGCCAGGCGGAGGCGGTTTCGATCCCGGCCTCTTCCGAACGGTTGCGGGTGCTGGAGACCAATCTGGATAACATGAACCCGGAGTGGTTCGGGCCGCTGTGCCAGGGGTTGCTGGAGGCGGGCGCGCTGGACGTGTGGTTGACGGCGATCCAGATGAAGAAGGGACGGCCAGGGACGTTGCTATCGGTCATCGCCCGGCCGGAGGATGCGGCCCATCTGCGCGCCCAGATCTTTGCCGAGACCACCACATTGGGCATTCGCGAGGTTGAGGTGACACGCTGGTCGCTGCCCCGGCGTGTGGAGACGGTGGAGACGCCATTTGGGGCGATCCGGGTGAAGCTGGCGGAGTTCGCACCTGGCCGCTGGAAGGCGGCGCCGGAGCACGACGACTGCGTACAGGCGGCGCGGACGGCGGGTGTCCCCCTGCGCGAGGTTTACCAGGCGGCTCTTACCGCGGCGCAGGCACTGACGCTCGCCCAGAGTGGGATGCATGCATGATCAGTACCTGAGAAAAGTGCGTTGTGGGGCAGGCTTTCTAGCCTGCCGGCAGCCGTTGGGCAGCCTGGAAAGGCTGCCCAACATGCGAATTCTCAACCACTGATGATTGGTCGTATCTGGGCATCATAAACTTGACTAGGAGGCACGCGATGGGAAGAATACGCCAAATGATCAAGATCAACGAGCGAGAGTGTTGGACATTATTTGATACGGGCGCCCGGAATACATATATCGTCCCCGAAGTTGCCTCGCTATTGACCACCTCAAAACTGAGAAAACCATTTCGCAGTGCAATAGGTGGAAAGGTCAAAGAGACTACTGAAACAGCCCTTCTGGAGGCCGAACTGGAAGGCCGACGGATCTCTACCCACGCGATGGTTATTGATGAAATTGGAGATGACGAAGACGGGACCCGCATTGAGATTCTTTTCGGTGCGTTAGCGATGCAACAGTGGGGTATACGACTGATCCCAGAACAAGAGAAGCTGGACTTGACGCATTATCCAGAAGAATTTGTCGAATTCTCACTCTGATCCGAAAGCAGGGGAAACGGTCAAGCATGCCCACGTTGAACGTATGGCCCTGCCGGGTTCACAGATTTGCTTGTTGGCTCGTCCTCGGATTGACCGTGTTCAGCCTGATTCTGACCGGGAGCTTCCCCTCCCAGGCGGCCGGCGGGGATCAACCTGCTCTTAAGATTCCGCACGCCCCCGGCGAGCTGTTGATCGGCCTGAAGGACGTCCCTGACCGGAGGGCGATGGATCAATCGGTACGCGAGTTAGCCGCCGGCCTGGACGCTGATGTGCTGGAGCAGGTCAGCGCGTTACGCATCGCTCGCGTGCGTGTTCCGGAGGAACGCCTGTCATTGACATTGGCCCGGCTGCGCTTTGATCGTCGCGTCGCCTGGGCTGAACCCAACTACCTGATCTACCTTGACTTCACCCCCAACGACCCGTTGTACGCCTCTATCCAGATCAATTACCTGAGCCGGCTACAGATGGAAAGCGCCTGGAACGTTACCACTGGCCGGGCAGACGTGGTGATTGCCGTGCTGGACACGGGTGTGGAGATGAGCCACCCAGACCTGGCAGGCGGCATCTGGACTAACCCCGATGAGATCGCCGGAAACAGGGTGGACGATGATGGCAACGGCTTTGTGGACGACGTACACGGCTGGGACTTCGCCGACAAGGACAACGATCCCTCGGACGATTACGGGCATGGCACGCATGTGGCAGGCATTGCGGCCGCGCGCATCAATAACGGGATAGGGATCGCCGGCATGGCTGGCGGCGTCACCATCATGCCGGTGGACGTCTTCCGGGGTGGCATCGGTACCTACGCCGATCTGATCCAGGCCATCGTGTACGCGGCCGACAACGGCGCGAATATCATCAACATGAGCCTGGGCGCGCTCTCGTACTCTCGGGGTGAGGAAGCCGCGGTGGATTATGCCTGGGAACGAGGCGTGGTGTTGGTGGCCGCGGCCGGCAACCAGAATAACAACGCCTGGCACTACCCCGCAGCCCACGAGCACGTCATCGGCGTGGCCGCCACCGATGCCGCGGACAATCGGGCCTACTTCTCCAGCTTCGGGCCGTTTGTCGCCGTGAGCGCGCCTGGGCTTTCGGTGATGTCCAGCATCCTCAACGGAGGGTACGCCTACAGCAGCGGCACTTCCATGGCCACACCTCACGTCTCCGGCCTGGCCGCGCTCATCCTTTCTCGCAATCCTACACTCACCAACGAGCAGGTGCGTGCCCTCATCGAATCTACAACGGACGACCTGGGTGATCCCGGCTGGGATCAATATTTCGGCTACGGGCGGATCAATGCGGCGCGAGCACTGGCCGCGGTGCCGGCTCCGCCCGATCCCCTGCCCACACCCACGCCTCAACCCCCGCCCCAGCCGATCTGGCCTGAAGGATGCGTAGAGTTGCTCCAGGAAGGCGGGTTTGAAACCAGCCCTCCCGCAGTCTGGCATCTGGAAGGTCAGGCTGACGTACAGGAAGGGATCACGTTCGAGGGAGCGAAAGCGTTACACCTGGCGGGGGTAAACGACGCCAGCGGCAGTGCCTGGCAAACCGTGCGCATCCCCGTCACGGCCACGGCCGCCACCCTGGCGTTCGCCTATCGCATTGACAACCGCGACTCCGGCTTGAGCGGGGACCCTCAAGAGCCGTCACGGGATCGGCTGCGGGTGGACTTTCAGGACACTGGGGGGCGATCACTGATCCCGTTGCTGCGCACCGGCAACGCAGCCGATACGGCCGCGGATGGCCTGCCCTGGGACGAGTATCTGCACGCGCTGACGGCTGCCGATTTTGCCGTTTTGCGCCAGGCGGGCGAGGTCCGGCTCAACTTTTATGGGGACAACGGGCCGGACGGGCTGACCACGGACTTTTACGTGGACGCCGTGCGCCTGTGCGTCCAGATGGCCGAGACTTCTCCCACGCCCACAGCGACGCTGACGGATACCCCTACCCCTTCGGCTACGCCCAGGGCAAGCTCCACACCCACGGCGACGGCAAGCAGCACCCCTAGTCCTACCGCAACGCCCAGCCGCACACCTACGGCCACTTCCACGCGCACCCCCACTCACACGCCAACGCCTACGTTGACGCCGACCTGCACACCCACGGCGACGGCAAGCAACACTCCCACCGGGACGGCTACGCCGACAGTTACACCATCGTCTTCACCCACGCCAACGGCTACGTCATCTTCCCCGCCCACGGCAACGTCCACACCAACACCGACGTCCAGAAACCCGTTTAAATTGTGGTTGCCCCTCGCGACCGCGAGCAAAGCTCCCTCATCCGTTCCATGAAGTAGCAATAGTTCCTGAACGGGACATCGGGCGGGATCGAGTGATCGGTGTGCGGGATGAAGCCCCCTTCGTCTATCAATGGCTTCAGCCGGGCCAGCTCCGCATCCATCGCCTGTGGCCCGCGGGCCAGCGCCCGCTTGTCCACCCCGCCCCACATTCGCAAGCTTCGACCGTACTTCCTCCGCACCGCCAGCACGTCCATCCCCGCCTGCACCTCGAAGGGGTACAGGAAGTTGAGGCCGGCGTCCAGCCAGACCGGGATCAGCGAATCTATCATGCCGTCGCTGTCCAGGCCGATGAAAGGGACGCCACGGCCGGCCAGAAAGTCCGCTACCCGTCGGTAGCGGGGCAGCATGTAGCGCCGGGCCATCTGGGGTGAGATCAACGGCGCGGTCTTGTACGCCATGTCCTCCCAGAAAGCGAAGGCGTCCACGGTCACCACGTCCAGGATCTGCGCCATCATTGCCATGATGAAGTCGGCGTTGGCGTCCATCATTTCTTCGACGAAGGCCGGATCGTCGTAAAAGAGGGTGCAGAGGCGCTGGATCCCCACCAGGTTGCGCAAGGGGCCGAAGAAGCCGCCCCAACGGTCGGAGATGACGATGAAGGGATAGGGCCGGGCGCGGATGGCTCGCAACTGTTCCTTCCAGTCCGGGCCGATCCTCTGGGTCAGATCCGGCTGCATCCGCTCTCGCCAGAACCGGCGGAATTCCTCCCGCGTCTCGACGGGGAACTTGACGAACTGGGGCATGGAGCTCATCGGATGGTCCTTCAGCTCCCACATCAGGATGCCTTCATGGTTCACGTAAAGGACATGCTCCTTGTCCTCGGCCAGAACCCTCCGCTCGAAGGGGGGATGAGGGAAGAACCAGCCGCCGTAGGCCTGCCGGATGTCGGCGCCCATATTGAGGTCCATCGTCTCCGGATTGTAGCCCTCGTTCTTCCAGCGTTCCACCGTCTCCGGCCAGGGGCCCCAGGCCCAGAAGGGGGTGTGATCCACCGGCTGGTAATTCATGCAGGCGTAGAAGCGTTCCAGATCGTTCATGAAGATCCTCTCCGGACTGCAAAACCCGAAGGGTCTTCCGAGACCCTTCGGGTTTTGCCCCTTCCATGCATCGCCGTCGGGGAATCCCTCCAGACCACCCCTTGCCGTTGCGAAGGCGGAAGAGGCCTTCAGGCTTACCAGGCGTAGGCCTCGGGTGCAGGGCCGCCGGGGCCGGGCCAGATTTGGTCGAGACGCTTCAGCACATCGTCCGTCAGTTTAATTTCCAGGGCGCGCAGGCTCCCCGTGAGCTGCTCCAGCGTGCGCGGCCCGATGATGGGGGCAGTGACGGCCGGGTTGTGCAGCAGCCAGGCCAGCGCCACGTCGGCCGGCTTCTCCCCTAACTCCTGGCAGAGTGATTCGTATGCTTCCAGTTGCGGCCGATGTTTCTCAACCCTCTGTTGGATGTGCTCCGATGCCCGCCGCCCTTCGGTTGCCTGCTGCAAAGCGCCGCCCAGTAGCCCGCCTGCCAGCGGGCTCCACGGGATCAGCCCTAAGCCGTAAGCACGGCAGACGGGGATGACTTCCAGCTCGATCATGCGAGCGCTGAGGTTGTAGAGGCTCTGCTCCGAGACCAGCCCCATGAAGTGGCGGGCGGCCGCGGCCGCCTGGGCCTGAGCGATGTGCCAGCCAGCAAAGTTGCTGCTCCCCACGTAGATGACTTTGCCCTGCTGGACCAGCACCTCCATCGCCTGCCAGATCTCCTCCCACGGAGTGCTGCGCTCGATGTGGTGCATTTGGTAGAGGTCAATGTGGTCGGTTTGCAGGCGGCGCAGGCTGTCCTCGCAGGCGCGTCGGATGTGGTAGGCCGACAGTCCACGATCGTTGGGGCCGTCGCCCATAGGGCCGTAGACTTTGGTCGCCAGGACGATCCTCTCACGGCGATTGCCGCCCTGCGCCATCCAGCGCCCGATGATCTCTTCGGTCAGTCCGACACGAATAGGCATCCCGTAGCGGTTGGCCGTGTCGAAGAAGTTGATGCCCAGCTCCAGCGCCTTGTCCATGATGGCGAAGCTGTCAGTCTCGCTGGCCTGCGGGCCGAAGTTCATCGTGCCCAGGCAGAATCGGCTGACCTTCAAACCGGTGCGACCAAGATTCGTGTATTCCATCTTTGCCCTCCCTTCACACTTGCTACAGTGATTATGACGACGCAGGAACGCCCAATTGCTTGCAGATCCGAGCCACAGTGTAATCGGGAATCTCCCGATGACGTGGCACCGACGCCCGACGGCTTATGGTGGGGTTTTCCCAAATCGAATGCTCTGCCCCCTCACGCACGAACCGGCACCCATGCTGGCGCAAATGTCGTAACAAGTCACGACGTTTCATGAGATCGCGCCTTGTGGCACGAGAGCGACGCGGGACGTTGCTGTCAGCAACAAGTGGATCGGCTCTTCTATATCGGCGTCAGGGTCACTACTCGTCGGATCAGGATGAGGCAACGGTTCACCATGAAGCAAATTGGTCTCGGCCATGTCCACCAAGGCGCTGGCCAGCATCCGGCGGGCCTCCTCCAAATCCTCACCAAAGGAAATTACACCAGGGAAATCCAGCACTTCGGCATGAACACCCTCTTCCAGATACTTGTACATGGCTTTATACGTTAGCATACTCTAACCTCTACGTTTTGCCCTTGAACGCGCCGCATCGGTCGTCTAACTCGATTTCCGGCTGTAGCAACCTGATGCGAAACTACTCGACCGCTGCCACCGTGCCGATGACCTCAAAGCGGTCAGTCAGGACGTTGACCGTGTAGCCCGGTTGCCCGCCACCTACCGCCGCCTCGAACTCGCCTGGCTCCACCACGCGCCGTCCGCTGTCATCAATGAGCGACATCTGGCCCGGCGTGAGGGTGAAGGCCACGGTTTTCTTCTCGCCCGGCGCCAGATGGAGCCTCTCGAACCCCTGGAGTTGCCGGACCGGCACCGGGACCGAAGCGGCCACGTCGCGCACGTAAAGCTGGACCACCTCGTCGCCGGCCCGCTGACCGTTGTTTTCGACTTCGACGGCCACGGTCACGGTCTCCCCGGCCTGAATCGTCGTGGGCTTTATCTCAAGGTTGCTGTATCGGAACGTCGTGTAGCTCAGCCCGTGGCCAAAAGGATAAAGCGGCTCGCCGGTGAAGTAGCGGTACGTCCGACCGGCCATGTGGTAGTCCTCGAAGGGTGGCAGTTGGTCCACCGACTTGTAGAACGTGACCGGCAGCCGTCCCGCCGGGTTATAGTCGCCGAAGAGGACGTCGGCGATGGCGGTGCCCCCCTCTTCACCGGGATACCACGCCTCGACGATGGCCGCCGCGTGCTCATGAGCCCAGTTGACGGCCACAGCGCTGCCGTTGATCAACACGACGACGATGGGGGTGCCGGTGGCGTGAATCGCCTTGAGCAGGTCTTCCTGCACCCCCGGCAGATTCAAGTCCGTGCGATCCCCCTGGCTGACCTCGCCCTCTTCGACCCCCTCCCGTTGCCCCTCCTCCCCCTCGACGAGCTGAGAAAGCCCTACCACCATGATTGCCACGTCCGACCCGCGGGCGATCTCCACCGCCTCGGCGAAGCCTTCTGTGGATTTCCGGACGATGCCACAGCCTTTGGCGTAGCGAACTTCGGTTTGCGGGGAGACTTTGTTGCGGATGCCTTCCAGCGGCGTCACGGCCTTCGAGGGGGTACCGTTGTAGTTGCCCAGCAGAACCTCGACGTCGTCCGCGTTGGGGCCGATCACGGCGATGGACTTCAGGTCCTTGCTGAGGGGCAGGAAGCCTTCATCGTTCTTCAAGAGGACGATGGACTCTCGCGCCGCCCGAAGGGCCAACTGGCGGTGCGCCGGACAATCGTTCACCGCATAGGGGATCTGGGCGTAGGGCACCATCTCCGGCGGATCGAACATGCCCAGGCGGAAACGGGCCGTGAACAGCCGTTTGACCGACTGCGTGATCGTCTCTTCCGAGATCAACCCCTGCGCGACGGCCTGAAGCAGAGCAGGGTAAGTGGACCCGCAGTTGAGATCGCAACCGGCCTTGACGGCCAGGGCGGCGGCCTCCTCGGCCGTCTGGGCCACACGATGGAACAGGTAGATGTCGTCAATTGCGCCGCAGTCCGATACCACGTAGCCGTCGAACCCCCACTCCTGGCGCAAAATCTTCTCCAACAGCGTGGGGCTGGCGCAGCACGGCTCCCCGTTGGTGCGGTTGTAAGCCCCCATGATGGAGACGGCCTTGCCCTCCTGCACACAGGCCTGGAAGGCTGGCAGGTAGGTCTCTCGTAAGTCCCGCTCGCTCACCCTGGCGTCGAAGTGGTGCCGGGCGTGCTCCGGACCGCTGTGGACCGCGTAGTGCTTGGGCGTGGCGACCAGCTTGAGGTAATGGGGGTCGTCTCCTTGCAACCCTTTGACGAAGGCTACCCCCAGCCGGGCGGTAAGGTAAGGGTCTTCACCGTAGGTCTCCTGCCCGCGCCCCCACCGCGGGTCCCGGAAGATATTGATGTTGGGGCTCCAGAAGGTGAGCCCAGTGTAGCGCCGCCGGATCCCCTGCCGGAGGGACTCGTGGTGCTTGGCCCGGGCCTCGTCCGAGATGGCGACAGCCACCCGGTGCATCAACGGGACGTTCCAGGTGGCGGCCAGGCCGATGGCCTGGGGAAAGACCGTGGCGATCCCGGCCCGGCCGACGCCGTGCAGGCACTCGTTCCACCAGTCATACTCCGGCACGTCCAACCGCTCGATGGCCGCCGCAGCGTGGACCATCTGCGAGACTTTCTCCTCCAACGTCATCCTGGAGACCAGGTCGTCCACTCTGGTCTCGACCGGCAGCGTGGGGTCTTTGTAGGCGGGCTGATGCTGGCCCGATGTCTCTGACTTCATGTTCCTCTCCTCTGAGGCTTCTCCGAATTCGGTAAACTCCCGGCGCCTCAATCCCTCCAAATCCAACGTGCCGGTCCGGGGATCGAGCCGAATCTCCCACTGTTCCATCGTGCGCGCACCAACGAGCACGTCCAACTCGTGTCCATCAGCGTACCCAATCTCCTCCAAAGGCACGGCGTCGGTGAGAAAGTCCAACCCCTCAATCTTTCCCCGAATGAAACAGAGTTCGCGAATCTCGATGCTCTTTCCTCCGAGGACGACATGGGGTGGGACAGGCATTTCGATTCGTGGCACATCTTTTGCCAGCGCCGCGCGGACATAGGAATAGAGCGCCCCTGTGTCAAAGAGCGCCACCGCAGGCTGCCCTTCGATTTCAATTGTTTTGATTATGCGTGCCATAGGTTCACCTCCTGGTCTCGCCTTTAAACGTGAGCATATTTGAAGGCGACTATCACCATACAGAGACGCCCGTTCGCGATGGCTATTATACCACAGGGGATGTAGCGCCGGCAGAGCTTCGCTCTCGCCCCGTGGCCTACCCTGGCCTGCCGTCCGGGACAGGTTACAAGCTTCGCTACTTTGACATGGGGCCGTAGGGCGTCCAGCGTTGCCAGCCGGCCCGTTGCGCATCCTCTTCTCGGCAGAACCATAAGTCAGCAGTCCGCCACGGGTAAAGGGAATCCTCGGGCAAGAGGTAGTAACGCGTGCCGTCCAGCCGGGCGATCACGGCTTTGATCTCACAGCCGGGCGGCGGTTTCGGACAACCATCCACGCAGCGCAGCGGTGTAGGGGTGGGCGTGGGCAAAGGCCGCCCTGATATCGTTACGTCGCCGGAGATCAGGAGGCGTTGCCCGGGCAACAGCAAGTCAGGATTCTCCAGCTCGTTGATCTGAACCAGCGTCTCCATGTCTACGTTGAAGCGCTGGGCGATCAACCAGAGGGTGTCACCCGGCTGCACGGTGTAGAAATGCGGCGTGGGCGTAGCCGTAGGCTCAGATGGCGACGATGGCGGCGTGCTGATCATCGGCGCGCCGGGCTCGACCTTCACGCAAGCGCTCAGCACCAGGCTGATCAAGAAGAAAGGTACGCCAATTCTAAACATGGCCGTAAAACCACGAGACCTTGGGCCGTTCCCGTCGCAGTCGCCCGCCGGGGTGGGCCCGGAGGCGCTATCCCGACGTCACGGAATCGGATCACGGAGCAGGCCCGGAGGCACTACTGACACCAACCAGATAGCGCCCATTGGCCCAGCCGGTCAGCCCGGTATCGGGGTTGCGGATCTCGAACCAGGGGCTGCGTCCCACCTGGCGCGGCCCCGCACGGATATCCACAACCTGGCCCGGGAGCAAGAGGCCGCGCACGCGATAGTTGACGCCGGGACCACTGCGCACATTGAGGCTGTGTACCCCCTTAATCAGCATTGCCTGGCCGCCGGGCTGCAAGGGAACGGCCTCCGCGGCCGGCTGTTTCCCCTCCCCTTCCGCTTTTGACGTTGCGGTGGCTGTCGGCTTCGCCTCCGCCGCTGGTGCCGGCTCGGGGATCTTGACCAATCGGCCCGGCTGGGGCCGCTCCGGCAGTTGGGCCAGTGGCCGCGTGACCGGTGTCAGATCGCACTCGCTGGCATAGCGTAGGGACAGGCCAAGGCTGTTGCCCCAACGCCGTGCCGCCGCTGCATCCTGGGGGTCGTCAGGTATTGGCACGAAGGCCCCCGCTTGCTGCACTTCCTGGGGCAGATCCTCTTTCAGGACAGGCAGGCAGTAGCCCAATCGTGGCCCGGATGGTTCGGTAATCGGGAACAACGATGCCGTGCTGTCCGGGTTGGCAGGCAGCGCGAAGACTTCCTCGTAAGCCAGTGGGCAGTTGCGGTTGAAATTGCCCGGCAGAAGGTCACACACGGGTGCCAGATAGACGCCAGGTGGCGATTTGAACCCCTGGGGCAGCGGCTTTCCGGCGTAACCCAGGCTGTCGTGCAGGCTGGGATCGGCCCAGACCGCCTCCATCACGTCGTGCCAGATCGGCCCGGCCGTGCGGAATCCAAACGCGTTGCGCATGGGCTTGTTATCGCTGTTGCCCAGCCACACCCCCACGGCCAGGTACGGGGTGTAACCCACGGTCCAGTTGTCGCGCCAGCCGTCGGTCGTGCCGGTTTTGACCGCCGTCGGCTGGCTGGTGTCCAGGGGCGAGGTGCGGCCAAACATCATCTGGCGGGTGCGCATGTCGCTGAGGATGCTGGTCACCTGGTAAGCCACGGCAGGCAGGACTGCGTAGATGGGCGGATCCGGCGGCCGGGCGTGGAAGAGCACCCGGCCCGCGCTGTCACGTATCTCGGTGACGGCGGCCAGAGGCACGTACGCGCCGCCATTGGCCAGGGTGGCGAAGGCGTGGGTGAGCTCCAGGGGGGTCACACCGTACCCACCCACCGCCAGGGACAGCCCATAATCCGTCACTGACCCCCGCCAGGAGGTGATCCCCATCTTGCGCGCGGTGTTCAGCATCTGCTCCACGCCGAGGGCATGCAAGAGCTTGACGGCCGGCACGTTGAGGGAATTGGCCAGGGCGGCGCGCAGCCGCAACGGCCCGTAGAAGCGCCCGGTGATGTTGTGAGGCGAGTACCAGCGCCCGCCGGACAGGGGGTATTGGACCGGCGTGTCCCAGATCACCGTGGCGGGCGTCCAGCCGTTCTCGAACACGGCCGAATAGAGCACCGGCTTGATCGCTGAGCCGGGCTGTCGCGGCTGCACGGCCATGTTGACCTGACCGCTGATGCGCTCATCGCCGTAGTTCAGACTGCCGACCATGGCCAGGATCTGCCCGGTGGGCGGATGCAGGATCACCACGGCCGCGTTGCTGACATTGTATTGTGGCCCAATCTCGGCTATCTGCGCCCGCGCGATCTGCTCGGCCAGTTCCTGGTAGCGGAGATCAATGGAGGTGTAGACCTGGAGGCCCTGGCGCATGCCCTCTGGGCCAAAGCGTTCCAGCAGCAGATCGCGCACGTAGTCCACAAAGTGGGGTGCCCGCTTGGTCATGGGCTGGGGAGATGCCAGGTGGATCTCTTCCGCCAGGGCTGCCTGCATCTGTGCATCCGTGATGTACCCTTGCCGGCGCATCAGCTCGAGGACCTTGCGCTGACGCTCGCGCGCCGCCTGCGGGTCGGTGAAGGGATCGAGTCGGTTGGGCGCCTGCGGCAGCCCTGCCAGTAAGGCGCTCTCCCCCAGCGTCAGGTCTGAGACATTCTTGTTAAAGTAGACCTCTGCGGCGGCTGCCGCGCCATAGGCTTGACGGCCGTAATAGACCGTGTTGAAGTACATCTCCAGGATCTGATCCTTGGAGTAGCGCTGGCTGAGCTGCATCGCCAGCCGGGCCTCGTGCACCTTGCGCAGCAGGCTCTGGCTATAACGTTCGTCCTCTTTCAGCAACAGCAGGCGGGCCAGTTGCTGCGGGATCGTGCTGCCACCGGAGACGATGTCCCAAGCTTGCAAGTTTTGCCAGGCAGCACGGGCTATCGCAATCACATCCACGCCTTCATGTAGATAGAAGCTCTTATCCTCGGTAGCGATGGTGGCCTGGATGAGGGTGGTCGGTATCTGATCGAGGGAGACGACGGTGCGCCGGCCGCGGTCGGCGATCTCGTCGAGCAGGTTGCCATGGCGGTCAAAGATGCGTGTGGTCTGGAAAGGCGGCGCACCAATGACCTGGGTGAGGCGATCAAGGGCCTGGGCCGCGCGCGAGGGAGGGACCTCGCTGGTCGCTGTGGTCATTGCCATCGTGACCGGCCAGGGCAAGAATGCGATGATCAGCAGCCCGATCAATGCCCGACGAATCCGTGCTACCACAGCACACTCTCCGACGCGGCGCGGGGTGCAAGAGAGACCACAGATCGCACAGATTCCACGGATTTATCTCTCCGATCTGTGTAATCCGTGGAATCTGTGGTAAGGGAAAGTGTTGTCACGCTCCGGGTTTCACAGGGGTCTGTCGTCGCGTGTGGGTAAGAAACCACTCGTACAGTTCTGGGTTCTCGTACGTTTGCGTCCAGGAATCGTGCTCCGCGTCAGGGTAGATGGTCAAACGGATGTTGCCACCGCAGGCCTGCAAGGCATTGACCATCTTCTCTGACTCTGCGAGGGGGACGATGGGGTCCTTGGCCCCATGAAACACCCAAACGGGAACATCTTTGAGCACGCCTACCTTCTCCGGGTCGCCACCGCCGCAGATGGGAGCCAGCGCGGCAAATCGTTCCGGATACGCCATCGCCAGACTCCATGCGCCGTAGCCTCCCATGCTTAACCCCGTCAGGTAGAGACGATCTGGATCTACTGCATACTTCGTCACCACTTCATCCAGCAACGCATTCAGGGCTTCAATCTCCACCGGCCACCACGAATCCGCGGGGCACTGGGGAGAGAGGGTGATGAATGGGAAATCTTCCTTTTGTTCGACGATCTTTGGGATGCCGTGCTTCTTCACGAGCTCCAGGTTGCTGCCCCGTTCTCCCATCCCATGCAGGAAGAGGATCAGAGGCCACTTCTTCTGCGGATCCTGCCCGTAATCTCTAGGCAGGGAGAGAAGATAATGCAGGCGAACCATCCTTATGATTTGCTTTTCGAACACGCATGCCAGTTGCTCCATCGAATGACTCCTTTTCTTTGGGGTGCATTCAAAGACTCAGATCAGTCCGCAAAGGCGGACTTCGCAACCTGTAGCTGCGATTTCCGGCCGCCAGGCTACGACGGAACAGGCCCAGACTCCTGGCGTTCCACCGTTATCTTCTCCCCGTCTCGCACCGCTTTGAACACGGTTGGATCACTGATCACCCGACCGAAAACGTTGACCGGGCTGGCCGGACGGATCTCATCCCCCCTGCTGATCGGTGTGCGTCCGAAGAAGATGCACATGGCATGGCCAGGTGGCCAGTAGCCCAGGTCCCCCATCTGCACCACCTCCTGGGGATCTTCAGCTTCCAGGTATACCGGGATCTCGAAGTAAACTTCGTCGCCCCACGTGTTAGCCTCAGCCATCAAGGGCAGGGCTGACCAGATGGCGTTCGCTGTCGCTGTATCGTTCAGCTCTGCCTCAGCCGACACGCGGCCAGTGTTGATTCGGATGCGACGTATAGTAGTCATTCCTATTTCCTTTCATAGACTTCTGGGTTGACGCAATTAGGCAGCCGTTCGCCTCGTAACCCCGCCAACAGGTTCTCGGCGGCCATGCGCGCCATCAAGCCACGCGTCGCCACGCTGGCGGAAGCGATATGCGGCACGATCACGCAGTTGGGCAGCTTGAGCAGAGGGCT
>DAOUAJ010000362.1:0-12590 GCA_034433615.1 Anaerolineae bacterium
TTTGATGCCATGTTTGGTCTCCTTAAAGCCCTACCTGTCCCGCACGGTGATGCCGTGCGCTCGGGCCGCCTCTGCCAGCTCCGCCATTTTCTCTTTGGGGGGAGATGCCAACTGGCTGGCCCGATACTCCAGCCCCAGTCCTCGATATTTGTCCGTGGCCAGACGGTGGAACGGCAACAGCTCCAACGAGAAAGGCCCGGCTGCCTGGTGACCGTCCTCTGATCTCAGGCAGGCCAGACCCTGCACAAACTCGGCGATGGCGCCAATCTCCTCCGGCGTGTCGTTCACGCCCGGGACGACGGGGACGCGGAAGATGATGGGCTTGCCGGTCTGGGCCAGCCGTCGCGCGTTAGCCAGGATGCGCTCGTTGGAGACGCCGGTCGCCGCGCGGTGCTTGTCGGGGTCCATGTGTTTGATGTCCATCATGATCAAATCCGTCACCGGCAGCAGCGCGGCCAGGTCGTCCCACCGGCAATGCGCGGCCGTCTCGATCGCCGTATGCACCCCTTCCGCCTGGCAACGGGCGAGAATGGCCTGCGCGAAATCACGCTGCAAGACCGGCTCGCCACCCGACAGGGTCACCCCGCCCCCTGACGTCTCGTAGAAGGCACGGTCCCGCAGCACCTCCTCCACCACCTGCTCGACCGTCATCGTCTGACCCATCAGCACCAGCGCCCCGGCGTAACACGTCTCGACACAGCGGCCGCAGGCCCGACACTTCTCGCGCCAGTAGATGTGCGTGCCGTCCTGCAAGGTGTGTGCTCCCTGGGGGCAGGCGGCCACGCACTCGCCGCAGGCGATGCAACGGCTGGGAAAGAACTGGATCTCCGGCTTGGAACGAATGCCTTCGGGATTGTGGCACCAGAAGCAACGCAACGAGCACCCTTTCAAAAAGACGGTCGTACGGCTCCCCGGCCCATCGTGGACCGAGAACCGCTGAATGTTGAAGACAATGCCGTTCATACTGGAACAGGAACCTTTCTTCCTGGAGATGGCTCGAGCAAGTGTCAGTGAGTCTGCGGCTAGGAGCAATCCACACTATAGCAAGGAATGCGCCGAGCGTCAAGGATGGCTGCGGGTCTTCTGGACGTCCTTACTGGCCAATGGTATACTTTGGGTGTTGCTTGTGGCCCGAAATGGGCCACGGATGAAGGTGCTGTTGCCGCCGCATCATCTTTGTGTTTGCCGGTTGGAGACTGATGCAGACCGAAGCGTTTGAGCAACTGGTCATGGAGGCGTTGGAGGGCCTCCCCCAGGAGATCCTCGACCGCCTTGACAATGTGGCCATCACTATTGCCGACTGGCCCACGCGAGCGGATCTGAGAAAGGCCGGGGTGGGTCGGGGTTCCACCCTCTTTGGCCTCTATGAAGGGGTGCCGCTCACCGAGCGCACATCCAACTACGGTTTGGTCCCACCCGATAAGATCACGCTCTTTCGCGGCCCACTGCAGGCTCACTTCCACGACCTGGACGCGCTGCGCGAGCAAGTGCGCCGCACTGTCGTGCATGAGATCGCTCACCACTTCGGCATGGATGAGACGCACATCCGCCGGCTGGGTTACTGACCCCTACTTCCGTTCTCTGGAGGTATGCATGAGACGCACCCTCTGGTTGCCGTTCACCGTCGCCGTCATCCTGGTATGGCTAAGCGCTGCCTGTACGCCGGAAGAGGTTGGCCAACTCAACCAACTGCTCACCGTCGCTCCGACATTGATGGCTCCTACGCCGTCGGCCACATTGGGGCCCCCTGTGGTCATTGACGCCCAGGTGCGGCAGGTGTCCACCTTGATGAGCATCATCGCCATCTACCCGTCACAGGAGTTTGATCGTGTGGTGGTGGACGAGGCCACGACCATCGTCGGGCCAGGGGGGCGTCCTCTGGGCCTCGCCCAGATCCGTCCTGATGACATCATCACCGTCTCAGGACCGCCCATTGGTGATGGTCATGCGCTCCTGGCGACGCGCATCGCCGTGCGCCCGGCCTCTATGTCGGGCGTGGGCGGCGAATCAGCGGAGCGGGCCGAGGCAGTGATCTCTCGCTTCTTCCAGGCGGTCAACGTCGGCAACATCAATCATGCACTGCAACTGATCTCGCCTGCTGCCCGTGCCCGGCAGGGCGTGGACGTCTGGGAGACCCGGCTGCGCGCGATCCAAGAAATCCGGCTCCTCAGCATCGCTCAGGCGAACCAGTCCACCTGGACACCCAACTGGCAAGAGTACCTGGTGACGGCGCGGGTGACGGCGGGCGCAGGTGGCGAGTGGGAGACGGGCGTGAGTCAACGATATGTGGATGTGGTACGCGGCACGGGCGGCCCCTGGCTGATCCTGGACGTGCGCCGGGAGCCCGGAGCGCCGGTACGGATGGTGCGTCTGGAGGGGACGCTGACGCAGGTAGACCAGCAACAGCGCCTCCTGACGGTGCAACCTCAGGATCAGCCGCCACGCGTGATCACTCTCTCCGAACACACTCAGATTGTGACGGAGGATGGGTGGTCACTGGGGCTGGACGAGTTGCAACCAGGCACGACGTTGGCGGTGGAGGGGCTGCCGACCGGCGAGGGCGACATGTTGCCGGACCGTGTGACGGTCTTCGGTGTACCAGGGCGGCCTGCAATGCGCCTGGAGCCAGCCGAAGGAGCCCTGGGGCAGCCGGTACGTATCATCGGGGAGAACTGGCCGCCCGGCGCTGAGCTCAAGATCTACGTGACGGTGCCTACGGCCAGTTTCCAGCCGAAGCCGATCGCTGGCGGCGTTGTGGACGCGGAGGGCCGATTCGACGTGACGTTGACCATCCCAACGCGCTGGCCTGACGATACACCGATCACGGAAGAAACGCTCAACGTCATTGTCAGCACAGCCGATTTCACGGCCAAGGCCCGGGCGCAGTTCCGTGTAACGTCTGGTGATTAACCCGAAATTGGGAATAAAACGAACGGAACCGCCTATTCGCCAGTTGGCTGAGATTCCCCTTGCGGCGCGGATGCGGCCTCCGGTGTAGGGCCGACCAGGTAGACCGCTCGCCACGGCTGGTAATGGCTGACGAAGACGTCGCGGCCGATCACTTTCCCGGAGCTGTCCTTGATCACTCGCTTCACCGTTACGTCCATGCCTTCCGCCGCCCAATCCACCTGCTTGCGCACGCCGGGCGGCAGGCTGGGATCAACCTGGTAAACCGGGTCGGGGGCTGGCTGCCGGTTCTCGATGATCGGCCCCTCCATCTCCACCTGCCGATCAACCCGTGTTCCGTACAGACTGACCGTCAAGATGCCACGCTGGATGTCCACCTCGGGCTTGATCAGCAGGTAGTGTCCTGTGTCATTGCGGAAACGGAAGTCCACGTTTGGGGTGTAGATGGTGGCGTCCAGCCCCGGTTCCCCGTACCAGCTCACCACGTAACCGTGCGCCCACCGCTCCACGATAGGGAAACCGCCAAAGAAGGCCGCCCGGAAGACCGTCGTGGAGACCTGGCACACGCCGCCGCCGATGCCCACCGCGGTGCGGTCGCCCCAGATGACCAGGGAATCCTCGAACCCGTTGGCGGCCGTGACGTCGCCGACGACGCGGTTGAAAGAGAATTCCTCGCCTGGTGGGATCACCAGGCCGCGCAGCTTTTCGGCCGCGGTCACGATGTTGTGCACGCGCGCGGCACTGGAGCCTGCAAAGCGAGATTTCCCTTGCGCCACCAGCTCCTTGATCCCCATCTCGTTTACCCTGGCCTCGTCCACGGCCGGTGGAATCGCGCGAACGGGCAGCTCCTGAGCCCGGCTCCCGCCGCCAGCCGCTTGCTGGATTCGTCGCACCGTCTCCGCCACGTCCAGCTCGCGACCGGTCTGGCTGGGGACTAACGTGGTGAACGTACCCGTGTTCGGGTCGAAGTCAATCCGGGCATCGCGCGGCTCGATGGTGATGCGCTCCGCCCATTGTTTCACCGCGGCGGTCAGGGCTGTCTCGTCCAGAGTGGGCACAAGGGTCGGCTGGCCATCGGATTTTAACCGGCTTTCCAGGCGCATCATCTGTACCAACGCGGCCGGGTCCAGCGCAAAGGCCAGAGTACCATCGGCGCTGGTAAGAGTGATCGGCCCGCTGAGCAATCTTTGAACACTCTCCTGCGCCGCTGCCCAATCCGCGACGGCCGGTCGGCGCTCACGCAGCACGACATCCACCGTGCCGGACTCTTCCCGTTCCAGGCGCTCCAGAACGACGGCTAGCGTAGTCGGGATGTCCACCTCTTGCCCGGGCTGGCCTGGCACTACTACTGACTGCACCCCCCGGATCTCCAGGTGGGCTTCTCGGGTTGGTCGGTAAAGTTCCTGAGCCAACCGCTCCAACGTGTAGCGGATTTGCCGTTCGTCATAAATGACGACAGGGCGCACAGCGTGTCCGGCCCGCAACGCTTGAAATCGAGCGCTCAGATCGTCCAGAAGGTCGCCGCTGCGACCGATACGGTAAGCGGCTGCCGCGGTCGCCCGCGCGTCCAGGCGAGCGCCCACGTCTTCCGGCCGGAGCAGAGTGAGCCGGTTGCCGGCGCGCAGGACGATAGAAGGGATAGGGTAGGGGGTGAGCGTCGCCATCAATAAAGCCTCAGCCTGAGCGGGCGTCTTGCCCCCCAATGAGATTCCTGCGGCTATCACGCCGGGATAGATCCGCTCTGCATAGGTGAACTCAAATCCGGCCAGTAGAGCGGCTGCCATCAGGGCGACCAGGCTCACCACCAGGAACAGGGTCAAAAGGGGCTGGCGCGGGCGCGCCGCCGTAGTGGGCTGGAGGATGCTCGTGGTGCGTGTCATACGGGTTGCTCGATTTTCGTAAGCGATCGCTGAAGATTGCTTCGACGTTCGCCGCAGCTTGTACCCGTCAGGGTGACGGCTCACGCCTCGCAATGACACCAGGGCTGAGTGATGACCTTAGGCGAAGTATAGCCTAGATTAGGCTGATCGTCCAGCAGTGGGCATCGCTTGCCTGCCTCGCCATTACTTACTATAATGAATCTATAGTGACATGAACGAGGTAGCTCATGATCGCGGTCCGTCTTCACCGACCACAAGCGATCGAGACCCATCCCTTGCTCTGGGAAG
This sequence comes from Anaerolineae bacterium, assembly GCA_034433615.1. Lineage (GTDB taxonomy): Bacteria > Chloroflexota > Anaerolineae > DUEN01 > DUEN01 > DAOUAJ01. Next base: position 5,076 of record DAOUAJ010000362.1, read on the forward strand.
AAGTGCCAGACCCTACGCCAGGGCCGGGACAGATTCGCCTTCGCGTGCGGGCCTGTGGCCTCTGTCACACGGACCTGCACACCATCGAGGGCGAACTGGCTCTGCCCCGGCTGCCGATTATCCCTGGCCATCAGATCGTGGGCATAGTTGACCAGGTCGGGCCAGGGGTAACCCGTTTCCAGGTGGGCGACCGGGCAGGCGTGCCCTGGCTGAACAGCACTTGCGGCACGTGCGAGTACTGTCAACGTGGCCAGGAAAACCTGTGCGAGCGAGCGCAGTTTACCGGCCTGCACGTGGACGGCGGCTACGCTCAGTACACAGTCGTCGGCCAGGACTTCGCCTATCCTCTGCCGGCCGGGTACGATGATCGGCAGGTCGCCCCTCTGCTCTGCGCGGGCATCATCGGCTATCGCGCCCTGCGGCTGAGCGAGATCCGGCCAGGTGGCCGGCTGGGCCTGTACGGCTTCGGCGCGTCGGCCCATATCGCCATTCAGGTGGCCATCTACTGGGGGTGCGAGGTCTACGTCTTCACCCGCAGCGCAGAGCACCGCCGCCTAGCTCTTGATTTGGGCGCCGCCTGGGTCGGCCAGGCGGGGGACGATCCACCTCAACCTGTGGACAGCGGCATCATCTTCGCTCCGGCCGGCCCACTGGTGCCTCAGGCTTTGCGCGTGTTGCGCAAAGGAGGCACGCTGGCCCTGGCCGGCATTTACATGAGCCCCATTCCGGAGCTGAACTATAGTCTGTTGTACGGGGAGCGCACTGTGCGCAGTGTAGCCAACAGCACTCGCGCCGACGCCGAAGGGTTGTTGCAAGTGGCCCCGCAAATCCCTATCCGCACAGAAGTTGAGAGTTATCCGTTGGAGCAGGCCAACCAGGCGTTAGAACGGCTGAAACAGAGCGCAGTGCGCGGGGCCGCCGTGTTAGAGGTTCCATGAGTGGCCTGTAAATCGCAAGGGTGGGGGTGATGATCATATTGTGGGTTTTGCTGGCGTCGCTGGCCATCGGGATGATCTTTGTGGGTGCGTTCGTTTGGCGCGATGCCCGACGGTTGAACGTCTCTGGGCGGGATATCCTGTACCTGATCCTCGTCGGCATCGCCGATCCGCTGCGTTACTGGTATTACGAGCGCCCTCGACGCCTGCCTGCCGAGGAGCAGGCCAGGTGGCTGCACGCACTGGCTCAACGCCTGGGCCTGAACGACGTACGGGCAGCTCGTTGCCCTCTCTGTGGCAGTGAGATAGCCGATGCCTGGCGGGTGGGTCCACGGAACCGGCTGGCGGTTGCCCCTGGTCCTGTGCGTTGCCCGGCCTGCGATTTTCGCCTGGACGCCTGCCGTCATTGTCGTTATTTTCAACCGGCGGGTGCGTTACAGAGTGGTCCCATGAGCGGGATGGGGCTTTCCTGGACCCACGGGCGCTGCACGTTCTACAAAAGCATGCAGCCCGTGGAGGCGATCACGTCCCGTGATATGGCGCGGCGGCTGCAAGAGCGCGGTTACACGCACCTGCGCGCCCCTACGCCCATCATAGATTCGTACATGCCCCTGGAGACCTGTACTGCTTTTGTACTGGAGGCCGGGCAGCTTCCCCATAGTGGCATGCGCAGGCCCGGCCGACGCCAGCAGCTTGCCTTACGTCTCCTGTCTCAGGCTGCACCAGTGAAGGTTGAACCGTCGGAACCGGAATTCAGCGACACGGAGCAGTGGTTGTTGTGAAAGAGGGGGTTGGTAAGATGAAACACGCTTTATTCGAGGGGCTCGTTGTCAACGAAGCCGATCAGCCGGCTGAGGTAGTGTACCTGGGCGAGGAGCCGTTCTACGTGATCTTAGACAACGATTTCCGCCGCCATGTGGCAGCGCGCTCTGTGGATCAGCAAGTCATGAGCTGGCTACACGATCAGATTATGGCTCATCAAGACCTGGTCACGGAGAGTGCCATGGCCATGTTGGGCCGGGATGATCTCTTCACCAAGGCGATGCTGGACTCATCTATCCGCAACCTGGATCGTCAGACCGAGCAGATGATAGAGGTCGGCCTGCCGGCGGAAGCTCGTACCTGGCTGGGTATGCTGGGATTTCGTATCGTCGTTAACATGCACGGTGAGGTGGTATCCATCAACCTTCCGGCCGGTCCTGGCGCGGAAGACGAATGAGAAGCTGTAAGCAGGTGGGGATCGCGGCCGGCATAGTCGGCACCCTGCGGTTCTACCTGCCGCTCCTGCTCGCCTCTGGCCTCGCCTCTCCCGGCCACCGCCTTATCGCGCCTGCGCAGCAGCTCCACCTGACGCTTCTGCTGCGGACATGAAAAGCGGTTAGCCGTCAGCTCGCTAACTGCTATTTTCAGGACAGATACCGATTGACGTTACCGCGGTTGATGACTATAATCCTGGTGCTGAATGAGTTGCAGTTGCGCTACGATCCTCAGAGTTTGCCAGTTAACCAGGGAGCAGGTTGACGAGGTGAAGGATGCAGGGAGGAAACATCAGCCCTACAGGCCTGGCAGGGCTCCTGGAGCTGTTGCCCAAAACGTGGTCACCTGCTGATCGCGACCTGATCGAACGTGCCTACACGCTGGCCGCTACTGCGCATAACGGTCAAAACCGGGCTTCAGGTGAAGCATACATTCATCATCCTTTAGCTGTGGCTGCCATCCTCGCTGAGTTATCTCTGGACCCGGCTACGATTGCTGCTGCCCTTCTCCACGATGTGGCAGAGGATACCACATACGACATCGCGTACATTCAAGAGCACTTCGGTGAGGAAGTCGCCCGTCTAGTAGACGGTGTGACCAAGCTGGAACAGATTGACCAATTGAGAAAGGCAGATGCCCCCCTCCAGGACGAGAAGGCTGAGAGCCTGCGTAAGATGTTCCTGGCTATGGTGGATGACGTGCGCGTGGTACTGATCAAACTGGCGGACCGGCTGCACAACATGCGGACGCTCGGCTCGCTTCAGGAGCACAAACGCCGACGCATCGCCCGTGAGACGCTGGAGATCTTTGCCCCGCTCGCCAACCGGCTGGGCATCTGGCAAATCAAGTGGGAATTGGAGGACCTCTCCTTTCGTTATTTGGAGCCTGGCACTTACAAAGAACTGGCGCGCAAGATCCAGGAGCGACGGCAAGATCGCGAGCACTTCGTTAACCAGGCCATCCAGATCCTGGACGAGGAGTTGCGGAAAGCCGGCATCCACGCTGAGGTCAGCGGCCGCCCCAAGCACATTTACTCGATCTGGCGCAAAATGAAACGTAAGGGGGTTGACTTCGAGCAGATTTATGACGCTCAGGGCATACGGGTCATCGTGGACTCGGTCAAGGATTGCTATGGGGCGTTAGGGGTTGTCCACAGCCTGTGGCGTCCCATCCCCGGCGAATTCGACGACTACATCGCTACCCCCAAGGATAACATGTATCGTTCGCTGCACACGGCCGTGGTGGGGCCGAACGGCCGGCCGATGGAGGTCCAGATCCGCACCTGGGAGATGCACCGCACCGCTGAGTACGGGATTGCTGCCCACTGGCGTTACAAAGAACAGGCGAGCAAGCGAGACATCGAGTTCGAGAACAAGATCGCCTGGCTGCGACAGTTGATGGAGTGGCGGCAGGAGGTGACGGACGCGCAGGAGTTCGTTGACTCCATGAAGACGGACGTCTTCCAGGACCGCGTGTACACTTTCACCCCCCAAGGGGACGTGATTGACCTGCCGGCCGGCTCGACACCCATTGACTTCGCCTACCATGTCCACACCGAGGTGGGACACCGCTGCCGGGGGGCTCGCGTCAATGGCCGGTTGATGTCGTTGGACTACCAGTTGCGCAACGGTGATCAGGTGGAGATTATCACGGCCAAACGCGGCGGACCCAGTCGAGACTGGCTGAACCCTAACCTGGGGTTCGTCAAGACCCAGCGGGCACGTGGGAAGATCCGCCAATGGTTCCGCCGGCTGGATCGTGATGTCAACATCGCGGAAGGGCGCGAAGTTCTGGACCAGGAACTCAAGCGGCTCAGTGTCGAGGTCAGCTACGAAACTATCGCCAAGATGTTCAACTTTGAGTCGGTGGACGACCTGCTGGCTGCCATCGGCTACGGCGACATCAACCCTCAGCAGATTGCCGCGAAAGTGCTGGAGTCGGAACGGAAAGAGCAAGTCTCCTTACCGACGGAACCCAGCGATCGGCAGCCCCCGGCTATCCCCATGGACGGGGTGAGTGTGCAGGGCGTGGCCGGTCTGCTGACCCATCCGGCGCAATGTTGCCATCCCCTGCCCGGCGATGACATCATCGGCTACGTCACGCGCGGACGCGGTGTTTCTATCCATAAACGAGATTGCCCCAATGTCCTGCTGGCCCGTGAACCAGAGCGCCTGGTCCAGGTGAGCTGGGGATCAGGCGAACAGTCTACCTATCCGGTGCGGATCATCGTGCGCGCCTTCGACCGGGCCGGCCTGCTGCGTGACATCGCCACCGTGGTGGCCGACGAGAGAGTCAACATGCGCGAAGCACAGGCCATCACCGGGCTGAAGGACAACACGGCCGTCATCACCGCCACCCTGGATATCACCGGCGTGATGCAGCTCAGCCGGCTGCTGACCAAGATCGAGCAGTTGCCCAATGTCGTCGAGGCCAGACGGCAGGTGGGATAGCGGAAGGGGGTGAGATTGCCATGTGGCACATCCTCCGCACGCCATCAGAGGCTACCCCTGACTTTGCCGGCTCCGCGACCGAGCTATTGGAATCAACATCGCGCAGCCTCATTCTGATCACGGGCGGCGTTTACCTGGCCTGGCACATCGTAGCGACGGTGAGCCAACCAGGGGAATTTAGCGAACGGGTGTGGCTCATCACATCGGTCATTGTTTTAATCCATGCTCTTGCCCTTCGACTGCTCTCAAAGCATCTTCTGGCAGCCCAGGTCATCTGGCAGGTCGGGCTCACGACGGCGATCACCCTCGCCGTGTATACGTTCCAACGGCCGGAGATCGCTTTCTTTTACACGCTGCTTCCATTTACGGCTGTCGTCACGATAGGGTGGCCGGCCGGCCTGCTCGCAGAGGGAGTGGTGAGCGTGCTGGCCTGGCGGCTTCTCCCCAGCCTGGTCGCGCAGCCCCTGCCCATAGCCTATAGCCCGGCGATCATCATCGGCGGAGCCTTCACTGGGCTACTTAGCTGGGCCGCGACCCGCGTGCTTTTCACCGTAACCCAGTGGTCCCTCTTCAGTTTCGCCCAGGCTCAGAAGAACATGGAGGAGGCACGCCAGCACCGGGCACAGGTCGTCCGGCTATTACACGACCTGGATCAAGCCTACTACCGTCTGGAACGGGCCAACTCCGCCCTGGTGGCTGCCTGGAAAGCCGCCGATGAAGCGGAGCGCTTCAAAGCGGAGTTCGTGACCAACGTGAGCCACGAGCTGCGCACTCCCCTGAATCTGATCGTCGGCTTCAGCGAGATGATGATGGCCTCACCCGAAAGCTACGACGGTGTGCAGCTTTCCGGCCCCTACCGCAGTGATCTCAACGCGATCTACCACAGTGCCAGGCACTTGCTGGCGTTAGTGGACGATGTCCTCGATCTGGCGCGTATCGAGGCGGGCAAGATCGCCCTGGCCCGGGAGGAGGTAGACCTGGCCTCGCTGGTGACAGAAGCTGTGGACATGGTGCGGGATTACATCGCTGCCAAGGGGCTGGACCTGCGGGTGCGCGTTGCAGAAGATCTGCCTTCGCTCTGGATAGATCGGCTACGTATCCGTCAGGTGCTCTTAAACCTGCTGGTGAACGCGGCGCGCTTTACTGAGCGCGGCTGGATCAGCGTGGATGTGTCCCGGCAGGGTGAGGAGATTGTGGTCCGGGTGACGGATACGGGACAGGGCATCCCCGAGCAAGATTTGCCCAAGATCTTCGAGGAGTTTCGCACCACCGAACAGCCGGTTTCCCAGTGGCATAGCGGCACGGGCCTGGGCCTGCCGATCAGCAAGAAGTTCGTCGAGCTCCATCACGGACGCATGGGCGTGGAGAGCACCTACTTGCGAGGCACCTCCTTCTGGTTTACGCTCCCCTGTACGCCAGCGCTGACCCCCGTGCAAAAGCCATCCCGTGATGGTCGTCCACAACCGGTGGTGCGCCTGGGGGCCTCCGAGCGAATCATCATCGTCGTGCATGATGATCCGCATATTGCGCCCTTGCTACAGCGCTATCTGGATGGCTATCGAGTAATAGGCGTAACAGATTGGGAAGAAGGGGTAACGCTGGCGAGAGACATCAAAGCCATAGCCCTGGTGATGGATGCGGCGAAGGCACCGCCACCCCTTTCTGGCGATCTTCTGGTCGTAAATTGCCCTTTGCCCAATGGTCGTCGGGCGGCGATGGCCTTAGGGGCGGACGATCTCCTGGTGAAGCCGGTCTCGCGTCAGGAACTGCTGGCGGCGATTGATCGCCTGGGGCGACCGGTGCAACGCATCCTCATCGCCGACGACGATCCTGAGGTGGTACGATTGTTTCGGCGCATGTTGCGCACCCGCATCCCGGTTCAAAACTGCCTGGAGGCCTACAACGGTAAGGAGGCCCTGAGCTTAATGCAGACGGAGAAGCCCGATCTGGTGCTGTTGGACCTGGTCATGCCAGAAGTGGACGGTCAGAGCGTCCTGGAGCAAATGGCGGCGGACCCCGATCTGGCGGATATCCCGGTCATTATCATCTCCGTCAAGGGCCAGGCTCATGCGAATCTGCAGTTACCTGGCCCCATCCACATTTCCAGGCCTGAGGGTTTTCAACTGGGAGAGATCGTGCGGGCGCTGGAGGCCATCTTCAACGCGCTGGCCCCGGGCTGGCATCAGCTTGACTCCACGGCGCCAGGGCCCGCAGAAGCGCCGGTTGGGTCACCGGCTTCGGCAGATAGCCTGCCGCGCCCAGCGCCAGTGCCAGTTGAGGCTCGTTAAGCACAGAGCAGACGATGACGGGGATGTCTCGGGTGCGGTCATCGTTCTTGAATGACACCAGGAGTTCCCATCCGTCTTCCTGGGGCATCATCACGTCCAGGGTGATGACGGTGGGAGGTGTCTCAGCGATGATGCGACGGGCTTCTGCGCCATTGGCGACCCCGATGACCTGCCAGTGGTAGCCGGCCAGGTAGCGCCGAAAGAGGTCCACGAAGCCTTCATTGTCGTCAATAACCAGAAGAACACGGGGCACCGACGTCGGCCATACTAACTGTGCCTTCCAGCAGTTAGCGCTCTTGGCCTCCAGGTGAAGTGAACCCCCCATAGCTGCCATCAATTGACGGCAGATGTTCAAGCCCACCCCCTGGCGCTGCACAGGGCTCGCCGGTGACTCAGTGTTAGTGGCTCTCCAGGCCAGGACGCGAATGCCCATCTCCTGTCCCTCTGCAAAGCTGCTGACTTCCACGTGCCCACCACGAGCCATATCCAGAGCGTAGGTGATGACGTTAAGGATCGCCTGCCGCAGCATGATCCGATTGACGTGCGGCACCGTCAGATGGTGTAAGGGGGCGAGATGAACGGACA
>DAOUAJ010000363.1:0-6671 GCA_034433615.1 Anaerolineae bacterium
ATCAGGGACGCCCGGTTACCAGTCCCTTGAATCCAAGGCAGGTAGACAGGTCGAGGGGTTGCAGCGGGCTCAGGGGCCTGGGCGATGGTTGCCACTGGCTGCAGGAGCAACCCCAGGAGAACAACCAGGTGGATCAGCCCACACGATAAGACAGAAGAGCGAAACATACACTGACTGCCTTTGCAGAGAAAGTGAGCAAGCGGCGAGATCGTCCTCAGTTCTATCCAGATCGCCTGTTCTTGAGAGCTTTGGTCATCATGATCGTCCGGCGTTTGCACAAGGTGAATGAACTGCTGAAAGGCCGCCTGATGAATTATGGCCAAGTTTTATCTAGTTTACACCATTTGGGCCGAAAAATCAAGTCACTCCCTACTCGGAGGGCTGTTTCATATTTCTGTTCACCAGTGACTCTGCAACTGGCTTTGCAACCCGACCTTGTGCTAAAGCCACGGGCTACATGCTGCAAAGCCCCCTTCGGGGGCTAGAGGAAACCGGCGTAAGCTGGTTTTCAGTGCGTAGACCGCAGTTTCAACTGCTGGCCATCGAGGTTTCTGCAACATGAAACAGCCCTGCCTACTTGCGGAGGGCTTTCCCAAAGTGAGGTGCCAGGCACTTAGCCGGTCGGTTCACCGTGTAGATTGGCTGTGCAAACCACTGTCTTGGGTGGTGGGAAGGTTCGCCAGAAGTGCCTGGCACCTCTCACGGCGAAAATGAGAAAGCCCTAATACCAGGTCCAGTACGGCTTGCCAATCCATTATAGTGGTGGTAAAATAGAAGCAAGCTGCAACGAACTCAGGAGTGTATGGGATGCCCGCCGGCCGTGTGCCTTGCCGCGGGCTTCCATTTGAGAGGGGCTGGTGGCTCGCATTCGTTTGCCAGGGCTGATTGATGTCCACGTCCACTTAAGGGAACCCGGATTCACCCACAAAGAGGATTTCTCCAGCGGCACCCATGCCGCCCTCGCCGGGGGCATTGTAGCCGTTCTGGATATGCCGAACACTTCTCCTCCCACAACCACAGCAGAGGCCTTCTTGGCTAAAGCCCGACTCGCCGCCGCTCGAGTGGTCAGCGATGTCGGGCTTTTTGTGGGTGCCACTGCAGAGGTCGGAGATGATTACGTCGCTTGCGCCGCGCGCGCGGCCGGCCTGAAGGTGTACGTCAACGAAACTTTCGGCTCACTGCGCATCGAGGCGCTGCCTACCCTGATCCGTATTTTCAGTAAATGGCCTGGGCCTGGCCCCATTGCCGTGCACGCGGAAGGACTGGCCCTGGCTGCTTGCCTGGCTTTAGCCCGCCTCTACGATCAACGTCTGCACGTCTGCCATGTAGCCCAGGCTGCCGACATCCAACTGATCGCCCGAGCCAAGGCGCGCGGCCTCCAGGTCACGTGTGAGGCGACCCCCCACCACCTCTTCTTGTCTCAGAATGACCTGCCGCGCCTGGGGCCTCTCGGCGACACGCGCCCGCGGCTGGGCACACCGGCCGACCGTGACGCTCTCTGGGCGCATCTGGACATCATTGACTGCTTTGCTACCGACCACGCCCCGCACACCTTAGCAGAGAAGCAGGGGCAGGCTCCTCCACCGGGCGTCCCCGGCCTGGAGACCATGTTGCCTCTGCTCCTCACCGCCGCGAATGAAGGCCGCCTGGCCCTTGAGCAGATCGTGGAGCGGCTGCACCACAAGCCGGCGCGCATCTTTAACATCCCAACCCCGCCCGAGACATGGACAGAGGTTGACCTGGATGCCCGTTACACGATTGGTAATTGGCCACTCCGGACACGCTGTGGCTGGACGCCCTTTGCCGGGATACCTGTTGTGGGCCGAGTCACCCAGGTCAGCCTGCGCGGTCAGGTCGTTTTCGACGGCGATCAAATCCTGGCCCAGCCGGGCACAGGGCGTGTATTATTCGGGGCTACCGAAATGTCTACCAGCCTGATGTAACAGGAGGTCTTTTATGAATACGAGTTCCCAGGTTCTGCAATCTCTGGCCGATAGGCCAGGACAGGCCGACGTGAGCTATGCTATGTCCAAAGCCCGACCTGCCGACCATACTGAGAACGGCTTTTACGGGCGAGACATCCTGTCCGTGCGCCAGTTCGACCGTGACAACCTGCGGTACATCTTCCGCGTGGCAGAAGAGATGCGCTCTATGGTCGAACGTTTCGGTTCGGCAGACTTGCTGCAGGGAAAGATCCTGGCCAATCTGTTCTACGAGCCCAGCACCCGTACCTCGTCGTCGTTCAGCGCGGCCATGCAACGGCTGGGTGGACGGGTGATTGCCATCAACGAGGTGGTCTACTCGTCAGTCAGCAAAGGCGAGTCGCTGCCAGATACGATCCGCACCCTGGAATCGTATGCAGACGTCATCGTCCTGCGCCATCCCGAGGTCGGCGCCGCAGCCATCGCCGCCCACTACGCCCGCAAACCGGTCATCAACGCCGGCGACGGTGTGGGTGAGCATCCTACCCAGGCTCTACTTGATCTGTTCACCATCCAGGAGGAGTTAGGGCAAATTGACGGACTCAAAGTGGCGATGGTAGGTGATCTGAAATACGGCCGTACCGTTCATTCCCTCACCCGCCTGCTCTGCCTGTATGATGTTGATCTCTATTTCGTCTCACCAGACATCCTGGTGATGCCGCCGGAGATCCTGGAGGAGGTGCGACAGGCTGGACTCGCTTACACAGAGACCCGCGACATTCACGACGTGATCCGGGATGTGGATGTGCTGTACGTCACCCGGGTGCAGAAAGAGCGCTTCACAGACCTGGCGCAGTATGAAGCGGTCAAAGATTGCTATGTGGTTGATCCTGAACTGATGACGCTGGCCAAGGAGAAGATGATCGTCATGCACCCTCTGCCGCGCGTGGGCGAAATCAGCTACGCGGTGGACGACGATCCGCGCGCAGCGTACTTCCGGCAGATGGTTAACGGCATGTATATCCGCATGGCACTTTTAGCAGCCGTGTTGGGTAAGGCATAAAGCAATTAGCTATCAGCTATCAGCTAAAAGCTCATGGCTTATAGCTCATCACTGTAGCTGTTGTCCATTTTCAAATTTCAAATCAAGAGGTGGACCTTATGCACAAGAAGACTGTTGGTATGCTTACCGGTGGGGGCGACGTCCCCGGTCTCAATCCCTGCATGAAAGCGGTAGTCTTGGGCGCGCTGGCGAACGACTATCGGGTGCTCGGCATCCGACGCGGCTGGGCCGGGCTGCTTAACTACAACCTGGACGAGCCATCCACGCACGAGTACTACGTCCGTGAATTGCATCGCAACGACGTGCGCACGATTGATCGCACTGGCGGCACGTTCCTGCACACTTCCCGCACCAACCCGCAGAAAGTGGCCGCTAAGGCAGCGCCTGACTTCCTGAAGAATTCCTCGTGGGGCAAGCCGCTGGATGACAAGGGGACAAAAGATTACACCGACTATATCTTGAAGGTCATCGAACACCTGGGTATTGATGTGCTGGTGACCATCGGCGGCGATGACACGCTAAGCTATACAGCCCGCTTAGATAAGGAAGGGGTGCCGGCCGTCGCTATCCCCAAGACGATGGATAATGACGTCTTCGGCACGGACTACTGCATCGGCTTCTCTACCGCGGTGACCCGCAGTGTCGAGTTCATCACCAATATGCGCACATCCGTGGGCTCTCACGAGCGCATCGGCGTTATCGAGCTGTTCGGCCGCAACTCTGGTGAGACCAGCCTGATCAGCGCGTATCTAGCCTACGTAGACCGCGCGATTATCTCCGAGGTGCCGTTCAACATCCACAAGTTGTGCGACCTTCTCATGGAAGACAAGCGCAATAACCCTTCCAACTACGCTATCATGACCATCTCCGAGGGTGCGGTGATGGAGGGGGGCGACGTTGTCGAGAGCGGCGAGGCCGACGCGTACGGGCACCGCAAGCTGGGTGGCATCGGCCAGATCACGGCGGAGGAGATCAAGCGCATCACTGGCCAGAACATCATGTACCAGCAACTTGGATACCTGATGCGGTCGGGCGCGCCAGACTCGCTGGATCGCATGGTAGCCATGTCTTTCGGCAACCTGGCCGTTCAGCTCATTCTCAGGGGCGAAACAGGTAAGATGGTGGCGCTCCAGGGCGGCAAGTACACTACCGTCCCTATCGAGTACACCTTGACGGGGAAGAAGCAGGTAGATGTCGAGAAATTGTACGACGTGGAGAACTACCGGCCCAAGGTCCGTGACGTCCTGGGCATGCCCATGTTCCTGTACTAAACCAGCAAACTGCACGGGGCCGGGGATGCGCTTCGTCCGGCCTTTGTGCATAGGGATATTAGCGATCAGTCATCAGCTTTCAGCAGTTAACCACCAGCCAGGCTAATCGCTGAGAGCTGACCGCTGATTGCTGATGGCTCGATGAGGGATTGCCATGCCACCGAGCTTTTTTGACCGATTGACGGAGATTGCCCAACGCCGCCAATCCCTCCTCTGCGTTGGCCTGGATCCCCATCCGACCCACATGCCGGCCCGCTTCCGAGAGGCGCCCAACCCGCTGCTGGCCTGGAACCAGGAGGTGATCGAGGCCACTGCGGACATCGCCTGCTGTTACAAGCCCAACATCGCCTTCTACGAGGCGCTGAGCGATGGACTGGAGACGCTGCGCAAGACCCTCGCGGCCATCCCCATCAATGTGCCGGTGATCCTGGACGCCAAGCACGGGGATATCGGCTCCACGGCTGAGGCCTATGCGTTGGCAGTCTTCGAGCATCTGGGTGTCGAAGCGATCACCGTCAGCCCGTACCTGGGCGAGGACAGTGTGCGACCCTTCTCGCGCTACGCCAACCGCGGCGTCTTCGTTCTCTGCCACACCTCCAACCCGGGCGCGGCCGACCTGCAGACACTGTTGGTGGACGGCCGGCCCCTCTACCTGCACGTGGCCGAACGCGCTCCCCACTGGACCGATCACGGCAATATTGGCCTGGTGGTAGGGGCGACCTACCCGCAGGCACTGGCGGCCGTGCGCGCCGTCGCTCCCGACATGTGGCTGTTGGTGCCGGGGGTGGGCGCCCAGGGTGGTGACCTGGAGGCCGCCGTGCGCGCCGGGCTGCGGGCTGACGGGATGGGGCTGATCATCAACGCCTCTCGCAGCATCGCCCAGGCGGAGGATCCGCGCGCCGCGGCTGAGGCGCTGCGTGCTGCCATCAACGCCGCTCGTCAAGGATTTTCAGACCCTAAGGGTTTTGCAAAGAAACCCTTAGGGTCTCTGACAGCGTTGCGTCCATTGATCCTGCGTTTGCACGATATGGGCGCGGTCAAGTTCGGGCACTTTACCCTGGCCTCCGGGCGCACGTCGCCTATTTACATTGACCTGCGCCTATTAGTGAGCGATGCCGGGGCGCTGCGTATGGCCGCGCAGGCTTACGCCGACCAGTTGCGCGGGCTGACTTTCGACCGGCTGGCCGGCGTGCCCTACAGCGCACTCCCCATCGCTACGGTGATCGGCCAGTTACTGGGGCGGCCGCTGATTTACCCGCGCAAAGAGGTCAAGCAGCATGGGCTGGGACGGCCGATCGAAGGGGCCTACGCGGCGGGTGAGCGGGCTGTGGTCATCGAGGACCTGATCACGACCGGTGGCAGCGTACTGGAGGCGGTGGAGACGCTGCGCGGCGCCGGCTTGCAGGTTACGGATGCCGTAGTGCTGATTGACCGGGAACAGGGTGGCGTCGAAAATCTGGCCACGGTGGGGGTGACTGCCCATGCGGTCATGCGCCTGGGGGATATGCTGACCGTGCTGGTCGAGGCTGGCCGTATCAGCGCCGAACAGGCCGCGGCGGTGCGCGCGTATCTGGCGGAAGGTTAGCGGTCAGCGTTCAGCCGTCAGCCATTGGTAGATGATTGCTCCTTCCAGAGTGGATGGGATGGGACAGAACGCTGTTAATCTGAGCATTGACCTGTGCGGGGTGCACTTGCGCAACCCCTTGATCCTGGCCTCCGGCATCCTGGGCACCAGCGCGGCGTTGATGGAGCGGGTGGGGCGCGGCGGCGCGGGCGCGGTGACCAGCAAATCGTGTAGCCCCCTGCCGCGAGCTGGCCATCCCAACCCCACGGTGATCAAGTGGGGGCCGGGATTCCTGAACGCGGTGGGGCTGGCCAACCCCGGCATGGAGGCCCAGGTAGACATCCTGCGGGAGACGCGCCGCCGGCTGGCGGACACGGGGGTCGCGATTATCGGCAGCATCTTCGCCGAGACGGTCGAGGGATTTGCTCGCGTGGCCGAGACACTGAGCGCGGCCACGCCTGATCTGATCGAGGTCAACATCTCTTGCCCCAACCTGGCCCACGAGCTGGGTGCGCCCTTCTCCTCCGCGCCGAAGAGCGCCGCAGCCGTCACCCGGGCCGTCAAGGCGGCGACCGACATCCCCATCATCGTCAAGCTCTCCCCCAATGTCACCGACATCGCCGTCATCGCCCGCGCGGTGGAGGAGGCCGGCGCTGACGCCATCGCCGCTATTAACACCGTCGCCGGCATGGCCATTGACATTGAGGCCGCCCGCCCCATCCTCTCCAACCGCGAGGGGGGTATCTCCGGTCCAGCCATCAAACCCATCGCTGTGCGCTGCGTGTACCAGTGCTATCGGGCAGTCTCTATCCCCATCATAGGGATCGGTGGGGTAAGCAGTGGGGCGGATG
>DAOUAJ010000364.1:0-7332 GCA_034433615.1 Anaerolineae bacterium
TATGAGGAGGTTATAATGCAACTCTTGCTCGCCATTGTTCAGGATGAAGATGCCGATACCTTGTGCGAACAGCTCAACGCTCAGGATTTCCGGGTGACCCGAATCAACACGGTGGGCGGCTTTCTGGCGCGCGGCAATGCCACCCTTCTCGTCGGGATCGAAGCGGAGAAGGTGGACGATGTGCTGCGACTCATCCAGGCCAATTGCCGGCTCCGGGCAGAGGCCAGCTCACCTGCTTCCGGTATGCCAATGTACAGCGCCACAGTATTTGTCCTGGAATCCTCGCGCTTTGTCCAGATCTAACGCTCGCGAGCTGTCGGGCCTCTCTGGTACCGTCTTTGATCTCCAAACCGACCGAGGGGTTCTCAGACACGCTTTGCCTGATCGGTTTGACCGATTGGTTTATCTACGCTATAATCTGAATACAAGCCGAACTTCCCTACGGAAGGCGGGGGAACCAGACAGAGGGGTGAATCGCATGACTGTCTTACCGCATGCGTAGGGCTCATCTTCCGGCCCGAACCCGTCAGCTAACCTCGCAGGCAATCGGAAGAGGCAGGAACGTGCCTGGCTTTCCACAGCCAGCACCGCGTCCCTGAGATGCTACCTTTCTGTTTTCCTGTCCTCTCTTCCACATCTTCTTTTGCGGCTCAAATGAGATCGGCCTCATCAACAGAGACCTGATGAGAGCTTGAAGGTCGCTCTGGTCAGGCCTGAGTTTTTTGGCCGCGGCTTGAGGAGAGCGAGATGAATCGAAAGAAGGTAGTCGCTGCCGCCGCGCTCGGCGAATGCGTCCACGTGGCCGGCGTGGTGAACTTCCTGCGCCTGGCCGAGCAGGCTGGTTGGGAAACGGTCTTCTTGGGACCAGCAGTGCCCATCGAACGGGTGCTGGCCATCGCCCGCGAGCAGCGCGCCGACCTGGTGGGCGTGTCCTATCGGCTGACGCCGGAGACGGGCGAGCGGTTGCTGGCCGAATTCGCGGAGGCCGCCGATGAGCTGCGCTCGGCCGGGGTACGGTTTGCCTTCGGCGGCACCCCGCCTGTCGCGGAGCGCGCTCGCAAGCTAGGATTCTTTGACGCCGTCTTCGACGGCTCGGAGACGCGTGAGGATGTGCTTGCCTACTTACGGGGCAGGCCGCGCCCCACGGCCGAGGCCGATTTCCCGCAGACACTGATCGAGCGGATCGCCTGGAAGGCGCCCTATCCGCTGCTGCGTCACCACTTCGGCCTGCCGACGGTGGAAGATACCCGGCGCGGCATCGAGCAGATCGCCGAGGCACGCGTCCTGGACGTCATCTCGCTGGGCGTAGATCAGGACGCCCAGGAGAACTTCTTCCATCCTGAACGGCAGGACCCGCGGCGTACCGGGGCTGGCGGCGTGCCCGTGCGCACTCCGGACGATTACCGGGCGCTGTACGCGGCCTCGCGCCGTGGCAACTACCCGCTGATGCGTACCTACTCCGGCACGGACGATTTCATCCGTCTGGCCGAGATGTACGTGGAGACGATCTATATCGCCTGGGCCGCGGTGCCGCTCTTCTGGTTCAACGCCATGGACGGCCGTGGGCCGCACGACCTGGAATCCTCGATCCGGGAGCACCAGCGCTTGATGGCCTGGTATGGCGAACGGGGCATCCCGGTGGAGCTCAACGAGCCGCACCACTGGGGCATGCGCGATGCGCCCGATGTCATCTTCGTCGTCGCCGCGTACTTGTCAGCTTATAACGCCCGTGCCTTCGGCGTCCGCGACTACGTAGCTCAGATGATGTTCCACAGCCCGCCGGGTGTCTCCGATGCCATGGACCTGGCTAAGATGCTGGCCTGTCTGGAGATGGCGGAGGGTGAGGGCTTCCGCATCTGGCGCCAGACACGCGTCGGCTTGCTCAGCCATCCGCTGGACCCGGAGGCCGCGCGCGGCCATCTGGCGGCGGCCACGTACCTGCAGATGGCCCTGCAGCCGCACATCGTGCATGTGGTCGGTCACACCGAGGCTCATCACGCCGCCACGGCCGAGGACGTCATCGCCGCCTGCAAAGTAGCGCAGCAGGCCATTGAGAACGCGCGGCGCGGCATGCCGGACATGACCCAGGACCCGCGGGTGCAGGAGCGTAAGGAAGAGCTCATCGCCGAGGCTCAGGTGACGCTGGAGGCCATCCGTTCCATCGCCGGGCCGGGGGTGGACGATCCCCTCACCGATCCGGCGACGCTGGCCCGCGCGGTGAAGATCGGCCTCTTGGATGCGCCGCATCTGCGCGGCAATCCGTTCGCGCCGGGCCAGATCGTCACACGGATAGACCAACGGGGAGCTTGCATCGCGGTGGACCCGCAGACCGGCCGTCCGCTCGGCGAACGGGAGCGGATCGCCCAATTGCTTCAAAGGTAGCACAGGATTGAATCCTGTGCTACTGCTTAGGAGAGCAGCAAATGAACAACAAAACGCGTTTCACCGTGATCGGCGCCGGCCACGGCGGCAAGGCAATGGCTGCCCATCTGGCGCTGATGGGGTTTCCCACCACCCTGTTCAACCGCACCCCAGAACGCATCGCGGCAATCTACAAGCGCGGGGGGATAGACCTGGAATCCGAACAGGGCAATCCCCGCGGGTTCGGGCGTCTGCGCGCTGTTACCTCGGATTATGCTGAAGCGTTGGCCGATGCCGAGATCATCATGGTAGTCACCCCGTCGTCGGCCCATCGAGATGTGGCCGGGGGCTGCGCGCCACACCTGAAGGACGGCCAGATCGTGGTATTGAACCCCGGCCGGACTGGTGGCGCACTTGAATTCGCTAAGGTCCTGCGCGACAGCGGCTGTACGGCCGATGTAACCGTGGCCGAGGCCGGTACGTTCATCTACGCCAGCCGCAGCGACGGGCCGGCCCAGGCGCGCATCTTCCGCGTCAAAGAGGCGGTCCCGCTGGCCGCTCTGCCGGCCACGCGCACATCATGCGTGCTAGAGGTCCTGCGGCCCGCCTACCCACAGTTCATTGACGGCGGCAACGTGCTCAAGACCAGCCTGGACAACATGGGCGCGATCTTCCATCCGGCCCTGACCATCCTCAACGCCGGCTGGATCGAGTCCACCCATGGGCAGTTTCAGTTCTACATTGACGGGGCGACCCCGTCCGTTGCCCATGTGCTGGAAGCGCTGGACCGCGAGCGGGTGACGGTGGCCGCGGCGTTGGGCATCCGGGCGCAGACGGCGCTGGAGTGGCTGCAAATGGCCTACGACGCGACCGGGGAAGACCTGTACGAGGCGATCCATAACCAGCCCGGTTACTATGGCATCCAGGCTCCTGCCACCCTCAACCATCGCTACATCTTTGAGGACGTCCCGATGAGCCTGGTGCCTATCGCCGCATTGGGGCAGCGATATGGGGTGTCGGTGCGGGCGATGGATGCTATTATCAGGCTGGCATGCATCATCCACCGCACCGACTACTGGCGGCGGGGCCGCACGCTGGACAAGCTGGGGATCGAAGAACTCAGCGTAAGCGAATTGACACGTTATGTGAACGAGGGTGTGCTCGATTAAGTGCCCATCCGAAAACCCGTAAGGCAGGCTTTCCAGCCTGCCTGGACAGCCTGGAAAGGCTGTCCCACGCCTGTTTTCGGATAGATTCTAAGTCGGGCCCGTAGGACAAGTTTTAAACTTGTCCTACTTCACCTGCAAACCCACATGAGCCGGAATTTCATCATGTCGCGCCACATCGGAGATCAGCAGATGACCAGGTCCAGGGAGGAAGCCAAAGCCAGCTACGACAGGCTGAGCAGATGGTATGATCTTCTGGCCGGATCCAGTGAGAAGAAGTTCAGGGAGCTGGGGTTAAGGAAGCTGAATGTCAGAGCAGGCGAGAGTGTTCTGGAGATTGGCTTTGGCACCGGACAGGCCCTGCTGGCCCTGGCCCTATCGGTTGGCCGCATCGGCAGGGTCTACGGCATTGACCTGTCAGAGGGAATGCTCAATATGGCCCAGGCCAGGGTCAGGCAAGCGGGGCTTTCAGCAAGGGTAAGGCTGATGCGCGGGGACGCGACGAGGCTCCCCTTCGCGGCGGATTCCTTTGACGCCGTATTCATGAGCTTCACTCTGGAGCTTTTCGACACCTCAGAGATCCTGGTAGTTTTGCAGGAGTGCCGACGAGTTCTGCGCAGGAGTGGGCGGATCGGCATCACAGCCCTGGCCAAGAGAGAGAAAGCCAGCCTGATGACAAAACTGTACGAGTGGGCACATCGGAGATTCCCAGCCTGGATTGATTGCCGTCCCATCTGCGTTCAGCGGGTGTTAGAAGATGCTGGCTTTCAAGTCCTCGACGCAATTGGGATGTCCATGTGGGGATTGCCGGTTGAGATTGTGTTGGCAAGATGAACTCTCTTCTGTACAGGGTTGCGGACGATGCCGAAGCCATGGAGCTCGCCTCGCACATCGGCTCGCACCACCACGAGGTGATCGTCACCCTTGATGAAAAGCCAAGTTTTGGGAAGGGGCCGGCATCGGCGACCTGCTGGCGCAATACGCCGATGAACGGATCGAGGACGACGAGTTCCTGCGCGAACGGTCTCTGCCCAACGGATGGCTCCTCAATAGCAAGGAAGAGTTGATGTACTACCGGATCTTTCGCGAACACTTCGGGGATCTGGACGAGCTGTCCTGGATGGGACGGACCAAAGGTGCGCCCAGGAGTTGACTTCGTGTCAAGAAAGGGGGTGGTTAGTCTCCTTGCTGAGTGTTGCTACCGTCACTTGGCGACTGGAAGTCGCGGCAACTCTTACAAAGCCTGCCTGTGCAGGCTAAATCTAGTCGCCGCAGGGCGACTGGGCAGATGTTGCCCGCAGTTTCTAACTGCCGGGCTTCGCTGTTCATGAAATTCAAGAAGGAGGATAACATGTTCGGGAACAAAAGCTGGCAAAAGGCAAGGCTGGTCGGAGTGCTCGCTCTGGCCCTGCTCACCCTGGCGGCGTGCGCTCTGGCGCCGCCTCCGGCCAGGGAAATCGTCAAGGAGACGGTGGTGGTGGAGAAAGAGGTCGTCGTTACGCCCACCCCCGTCCCCGGCCGTCAGGTGCTCATCGTAGCCATGGCCGATGCGCCCACGTCCCTCGACCCGGCCGATCACCGCTCACGCGAGGCGGAGACGGTCATCCGCAACATGTTCGATGGCCTGGTGACTCGCGATACCCGCAGCGGGGTGCACCTGGAGCTGGCGGAATCGCTGGTGTGGCTCGATCCCCAGACCCTGGAGATCAGGCTGCGCAAGGGGGTCAAGTTCCACAACGGCAGCGAGATGACGGCCGACGATGTGGTCTTCACCTTCGAGCGCATCATCGGGGAGAACAAGATCGAGTATCCTCAGCCGCACACCTCGCCCCGCAAGGGCCTGATCGCCCCGCTGGAATCAGTAGAGAAGGTAGACGACTTCACCGTGCTCATGCATTTCAGCGGTCCCTGGCCGGTGGCCTTCCAGATGCTGGTGCACCAGCAGATCGTGCCCAAAGGCTATCTGGAAGAGGTGGGGACCAAAGGGCTCATCGAGAAGCCCATCGGCACCGGCCCGTTTAAATTCGTCTCGGCCAAGGGTTTGGAAGAGATCGTGATGGAACGGTTCGATGACTACTACGGCGGCGCGCCCGATCTGCAGCCGGTGGGGCCGGCCTGCGTGCAGGGGGCCGTCTTCCGCGTCATCCCCGAGGCCTCCACGCGCGTGGCCGCGCTGCTGGCCGGCGAGGTGGATATCATCCAGCAGGTGCCACCGGAGATGGTGGATGTTCTCCGGCAGACCCCTGGGATTCAGGTCAAAACGGCCCCAGGCACACGGCCCAAGTGGGTTGAGCTCAACGTGAACCAACCGCCCTTCGATGACCAGAGAGTCCGCCAGGCGCTGAACTACGCCGTGGACAAGGGCCTGCTGATCGAGACGATCTACGGCGGCCGGGCCGTGGCTTTGGGAGGTCCCCTTTCCCCATTTAACAACTTCGCCGATCCGGAGTTGAAGCCCTACCCGTATAACAAGGATCAGGCCCTTGCCCTGCTGGCCGAGGCCGGCTGGAAGGACACCGATGGGGATGGCATCCTGGACAAAGACGGGCAGCCGTTCGCCTTCGTCCTGGACACTCTGGAGCGGCATCGAACTTTGGGAGAGGCGGTGGCCGGCCAACTGCGCGAGCTGGGCCTGGACGTGACGGTGCGCATCTGGGAGTACGGTGTGGTCAGGGACCTGCTTATCGCCGGGGAGCGGCTGGCGTACCTGGATGACTGGGGCGACTCCGCGTTTGACCCGGTTGGCCACTTCGAGGCGAAATGGCACGGTCGGGTAGAGGGCACCCCCTACGGGCGGGGCAACTTCTCTGGCTATAACAACGCTCGCGTCAACGAGTTGATCAAGCTAGGTGAGACGGAGATAGATGAGGCCAAGCGTCACGAGATCTACAATGAGGCCCAATTCCTCGTGTATGAGGAGGCTCCGGCTATCTTCCTTATCTTGCCCGAGGAGACCGAAGCGGCCTCGGCCCGGGTGCAGAACTGGGAGCCGGCCTCGGACAGCCGCATTAACCTCCACGACGTGTGCCTAAGGGACTAGAGCTCAGTGACAAGGGACAAGGGGCCAGGTTTGCCTTGTCCCTTGTCCCTAATCATCAGTTTCCGGTCTGTAACAGGATAGCTTCGATGAGGGCTGTCAAAGTCTTGGAACGCATCCTGGTCACCATTCCCCTTATGTTGGGCGTGGCCATTATTGTCTTCTTTTTCATGCGCCTGACCCCGGGCGACCCGGTGGACATTATGATGGGCCACGGCGGCGCCGTCTCGGCCGGAGAGCTGGAACGGTTGCGCCAGGAATTTCACCTGGACGAGCCCTTACCCGTCCAGCTCTGGTATTTCCTGCGCGATGCATTGCGCGGGGACCTGGGCTATTCTTATGTCCAAAAACGGCCGGTGGCTGAGCTTATCGTTGAACGGTTGCCGGCCACCATCGAGCTGGCGTTGGGGGCACTGTCCTTCGCCTTGATCGTCGCGATTCCTATCGGCATCGTTTCCGCTGTGCGACAACACTCAGCGCTAGACCGGTTGAGCATGACTGGCGCGTTTGTAGGCATTTCCATGCCTGCCTTCTGGTTGGGCATCGTCCTGATCCTGCTCTTCTCAGTGCGGCTGCGCTGGCTGCCCGTGCAGGGCCGCATCGCGTATGGCATACCGTTGCAGGAGATCACCGGCTTTTATGTGCTGGACAGCCTGCTGACCGGGAACCGGATCGCGCTGGCCAGCAGCTTGAAGCATCTGGCTTTACCCTCGATTACCCTGGGGGCAGCGGTGGCCGCCATCGTGGCGCGCGTCTTGCGTTCCAGCA
>DAOUAJ010000365.1:0-9249 GCA_034433615.1 Anaerolineae bacterium
CTTCGGCAAAGGCCGCTGTACCGAGAGTGCCAAGGGCCGAACGTTGACGTTGACCCCCGACTATCCGGAACTGGCCGCCCGGCGGCAGGCCGAACAGACGGAAGAGTTCTGGCAGACGATGAAGCGTCGGTCCGGTATTGAGGGGACCATCTCGGAGTTCGTCCGTCAGCACGGCGGACGCCGGTCGCGTTATCGGGGCGTGGCCAAAACGCATCTGCAAAACCTGTTCAAAGCCGCCGCCGTGAATCTGAAGCGGCTGATCAACGCACTCCTGACCCGCCAGCGGCGGTTGGTGGCTGCTCAGGCCGCCGCCGGATGAAGAACAAGAGACGCCGAAAGGCCGGATGATGGGGTAGAACAATGGTTGTGGCCGGCCTTTGGCCCGCTGGCGGGTAGTCCCCACGAGTGCGCGGGCCGACGCTGGTGCCCCAGATCGGGCCAGAATACATAATCGGGCCGCTCAGGAGCGGAACAACCCAGCCTACGGGCGCGAAATTCAACAGAATCTTACAAGGACTCCAAACGCTACAAGGGAGAACCCCCTGTACCATAGCCCCACGAAGATGATCCAGACGGTTACGGCCAGGAAAATCGTGGTCTTGGTCAGATAAGTGCGATGGAAATCCCCCAGTTGTTCTTTGAACTCTTGTACCGCCACCTGGTTCATCTGCCGCCTCCTGTCAGCACGGCTCTTCACCGACTAACCCGGCTGGTATATTATACACTAACATCGTTCCAGAGGCGGGCACGGAGGCCAGGGCTTTGCCATGTTGCGGGTTCATCTGCTACAATCAACCCATGTTGCGATTTCACCGCATAAGTTATGCAAAGGAGGAGCGGATGGACTCGAAACCAGGTACACTGATGGCCTATCTGCAGCAAGTGCGCGATCCCCGGAAGGCACGTGGTAAAGTCTTCACTTGGTCCTTTCTGCTGGCGCTGGTTGCCGCTGCCCTGACCAGTGGCTGCAAGACCCCGGCCAGCATCGTGCGCTGGACGAAAAACCACGCCCAGGAGTTGCTGGCGACCCTGAAGCCGAGGCGGCTGCGGATCCCCAGTGAACGGACGATACGGCGGGTGCTGGAGCGGATTCCATTGGCCGACCTGGAGCAGCAGACTGGACAGTACAGCCAAGCTTTGGATGGACAAGACCCTGCCAGCGGCACAGTGCAGGGGCCGCAGGGAGAGGTATGGCAGGGGCAGGCTCTCGATGGCAAGGTGATCCGCGGCGCAGCGGCTCATGGCGAATCCGTGCACTTGGTCAGTCTGGTGCGTCATGGCGCGGGCTACACCTTGGGACAGGTGGCCGTGCCGGCGAAGAGTAACGAGATCACGACAGCCCCTTCCTTGCTGGCCGGGCGTGATCTGCACGGGACTGTCATCACTAGCGATGCCATCCTGACCCAACGAGCGCTGGCGCAACAGGTCTTGGATCAAGGCGGCCATTACCTGATGGTGGTCAAAAGCAATCAGCCGGAGTTGTGGGAACACATCGAACTCCTATTTCGAGTGCCACCGGTGCCGGCCTTGCCGGGCGAGTACGACCAGTACACCGCCGTCGAGAAAGGGCATGGGCGGATCGAGACTCGCACCCTAGAAGCCAGCACAGCCCTGAACGGCTATCTGGATTGGCCGGGAGTGGCCCAGGTGATACGCCGTACCTACCGTTGCGTGGTCGTGAAAACCGGTGAAGTGAAGACCGAAGTCACCTATGGCATCACCAGCCTGAGTCGTCGGGAGGCAGGAGCGCCAGAGTTAGCTGCTCTCTGGCGCGGTCATTGGACTATCGAGAACGTGGACCATTATGTGCGTGATGAGACGATGGGTGAAGACCGGGGGCAGGTCCACACAGGCAACGCCCCGCAAGCCTTGGCGGCTTTGCGCAATGGCATCTTAGCCACCTTGCGCCACTGGGGTTGGTCCAACATTGCCGCCGCTCTCGACTATTATCGGGATCACCTGCAAGCAGCTTTGCAGCTCATCGGCGCTCTCGCAACATGACAAAACCCTGCACGGAGGCGCCGCCCCTACGCGGACATAGACGTAGGGGCGATCCGTCCGTCTACCCCATGTGCATCAAGTTGATGAGGGTGGTCGCCCACTTCGGTCGCGTGAATCCCCTCTTTGCCCTATTGTCGCAAGCCGTTGGTGAGAGTAACGTAGTAGGTAAGAACTGGCAGAGTTAATCTCATGTCACAGGAGGGTGAAAAGTGCAACAGCGAAAGTGGTGGTTAGCTACCGGGCTGGTGTTACTGCTGGTGTTGATCGCAGGGCTGGCCAGTATTGCGCTGGCCGAATCCGCTGATCCCCCCAGGGACCGTCGGGTGAAGTTCGAGGGGGTGGTGGAAGCATTGCCCAACACCTCTAACCAACAAGGGGACTGGACGATCCAGACGCAGCGAGGATCGGTACAGGTGCAGGTTACCGACCGCACCCGCATCGTCAATGGCCCGGCCGAGGTCGGAGATCGGGTGCGCGTCGTCGCCCGCGTGCAAGCTGAGCCCAGCAGTGGCAACCTGGTAGCCGAGGTTATCGAGGTACGCCAGCGCGAGCGTCCGCGGGAGGTGGAGTTCCGGGGCATCATTCGAACGATGGAACCAATTTCGGACATCCTGGGTACCGAGCTGTGGACTGTTGGCCACGTACAGGTCGTGGTGACGGCGACCACCATCATCACGGGCACACCGGACGTCGGCGACATGGCCGAGGTCCACGCCGTGTATGAGGACAGCCAGTTAGTGGCTACCGAGATCGAGATCAAAGACCTGCCCTATCAGCCTCAGCCTGTGGAATTCCGTGGCCAGATCACGGATATAGAGGGAGATGTCTGGACCATCGGCGAGTACACGGTGACAGTCACGTCTGAAACGACCATCATCGGTGTACCCGAGGAGGGATGGCTTGCTGAAGTTCACGCCTTGGTCCAGGATGACGGTTCATTGCTGGCCACGCGCATCGTCGTCCTGCCACCGGAACCCACGCCCGAGGGAGATCGAGTCGAGTTTACGGGTATCATCCAGGCCGTGGGGACAGTGACGTTGACCGTTTCAACCGTCGAAGTGTGGACAGATGCGACCACGCGCATTGACACACATCATGGTGACATTGAGGAAGGTGCTCGCGTGGCCGTGGACGCGGTCGTCACGGGAACGGTGGAGGGCGGCTTCCAACTGATGGCCCGCCACATCAAGGTCCTGCAAGATGGACACGATGAGCAGGATGTCAGGATCGAGGGCGAGCTGCTGAGCATGGGCGATGGGGCGGCAGCGTTAGACGGTGCGGGTCAGACGTGGATCGTGGGTGGCATCTCGGTGCAGGTCACACCCGAGACCGAGATCGAGGGCACACCCGAGGTAGGAGTGCAGGTCGAAGTCCGCGCGGTGTTGCAAGGCGACAATCTGGTGGCAGTCAAGATAGAAGTGGAGGGAAAGGAACCGGACGAGACACCTGAGCCTTCTCACACACCCAGGCCAACGCACACGCCCCGGCACCCGGGGCCGACAAGGACACCGGAGTCCACTGAGACACCCGAAGTCACAGAGACTGCGGAGCCCACGGAAACCCCTGAACCGACTGAGACCCCTGAACCGGAAGAGTTCGAGTTCACAGGTGAGATCAAGGCGTTGCCGACGTCTGGCCTGATAGGTGACTGGGTGATCGGCGACTACACGGTGCGGGTGACGGCAGAGACCGAGGTACGCGGCAACCCAGAGGTGGGGCGGCGCGCCGAGGTCAAAGGCTGGCTGTTGGGAGATCACCTGGTGCAGGCAAGGCGCATCAAAGTCAAGGGGCGCTGAGTTCGCATCGGGAGGTGCCTGGCATCTTTGGAAACGCCTGGCACCTCCCGTGACAATGAACGT
This sequence comes from Anaerolineae bacterium, assembly GCA_034433615.1. Taxonomy (GTDB): domain Bacteria; phylum Chloroflexota; class Anaerolineae; order DUEN01; family DUEN01; genus DAOUAJ01. Next base: position 3,861 of record DAOUAJ010000365.1, read on the forward strand.
AACAGGCAGGCATGGATGATGCGCGTTCTATGGCGAGCGTTCGGTTGCGTGGTGGGTGGCCTGGTGAGTGCGGCCCTGGCCCTGGCGTGGCTGATCTGGGTTCAGCCGGCCATCGGTGCGACGTCGGCCTGGTCTGCTCCGGTGAACCTCTCGCAGACGCGGGTTGACTCAGCCAGCCCAGCCGTGGCGCTGGTATCCGGCCGTCTTCACGTCGTCTGGGAGGAATCAGGTCAGCTTTATCACCGCTACCAGACAGATGCCGGCTGGTCGGCTGTAACCGCCATCGGCAGTGGGTCGGAACCGGCACTGGCTGCCGGGGGAGACGGCCGGCTGCATCTGGTCTACGTGGACGTGTTCGGCGGCAACGCGGAGGCCCTCTATCGCTCCTGGACGGCGGCCGGCTGGACTGCAGCCGTCAACATCTCCCGCACGACCGCCCCCTCGGCCACACCGGGCATCGCCATAGCGACCGACGGCCGGCGGCACGTGGTCTGGGTGGAGGATACGCTGGCCAATCCATGGGTGTTCTACGCTGAGTCTAGCGACGGCCTGTTGTGGGAGAGCGGTCCTTTGCTCGATGCCTTTGGGACGAATCCGCAGGTGGTCGTGGACGCGGCCGACCGGCCTCACGTATTGTGGGCCGAGCCATACAGTTTCAATGATCCATTGGACTTGTTCTACAGCCGATGGACCGGGAGCGAATGGACCCTGCCGGAGGATGTGTCTGACACGCCGGCCACCTCATCCTCCGCCGGATCACTGGCATTGGCCCCTGACGGCACACCGTGGGCAACCTGGCAGGAGGAGGTCAGTGGCTGGTCTCAGGTGTGGACATCTTTCCGGTCAACGGCCGGCTGGGGGGCACCCTCCGTGCTGGCGCAGGCCAACACCGATGTGGCCGAGCCCGCCCTGGCCGTGGGAGATCGGCTGGCGCAGGTATGGGTAGCGGGCGACACGCTGCGCGCCCGTTGGCTGGCGAACGGCGCGTGGGGAGCAGCGGAGAGCGTGTGGACCGATACAGGCGGCATCGGCCAGCCGGCGCTGGCCGTGGGCACGGACGGCAAGATGTGGGTGGCCTGGGTGGGGACCGGGCCGAGTGGCGCCCATGATGTGTTCGTCAGTGGGAGGAGCAACAGCGCTGAATCCCGTACATACCTGCCCCTGTCCCTCCGATGACCCGCACGGTTAGGATAACCCGACCCTCACCGAAAACGATGCCCGGATTCCGCTGGAATCCGGGCATTTTGCCTTTGCCTGAAATGTTCGGTTGCAGCTATTAGCCAGACATGCTAGAATATAGTCATTGATTGATCAGCGAGGTTAACGATGGCACTAGAAGAAGCCACAATCGAAATATCAACCGATCATCGGTACATCGTCCAGGTGCCCGGAATCTGCGATGGCCGGCCCATCGTTCGTGGCACGCGCACGCCCATATCTACTATTATCGGATACTATAAAATGGGTGAAAGCGTGGATGAGATTTTGGTAGCTCTTCCACACCTCACACCAGCTCAGGTGCTTGATGCTCTGAGCTACTATCATGACCATCAGGATGAGATGGAAGCCTGGTTCCGAGACCATACATCCCCAGAAAACTTGCTGAGAGCCTACAATCTTACGATTGATGAACGCGGGAACGTGGTTTTAGTTAACGATGAAGCCCAATGCTGAAGAGCAACTTTTCATCCGACTGCTACTTGATGAGGATGTTCACCCTCAAGCTGCACCAGCGCTCCGCCGACGCGGCTTCGACGTTATCAGCGTGCATGAGCTCGCGCGTGTTGGTCGAGGGATTTCAGATGATGAGCAGGTGACTTTTGCCGTCCAGCAGGGCCAGGCCATTTTCTCGTACAATGAGGAGGATTTCATCAAGCTGCACCTCGCCTGGCGGACGGCCGGGAGATCTCATTGCGGGATCATTGTGTGCCAGCAAACCCGACTCTCAGAGTTGATCCGACGACTGGCGCGTTTCCTCAACACCGTGACGGCCGACGAAATCGCTAACCATCTAGGCTGGTTACCCCGTTAGATTCTGTTCGGACAATCAGAACACGGCCTTTTACAGGAAAGGACGCCCGGATTCCGTTAGAATCCGGGCGTTTTGCCTGACGCCCCAGGCTCCTGTCCTACTGGGGTTCGGACGTGAGCGTTGGAGAATCGCGCCATGCCGCTGTCAGCCCCACAGGGGCGCGGGTGCCAAGGAGGGCGAACGCATGCAGCCCCCAGCTCAGCCACCAGTTAGGCACGACCAGGTACAGTGCAGTGGTGACGATCGCCAGAAGGAGGCGTAAGAGCAGTGATCTGGCTTGATCTGGATCATGGCGCAGAACATACCAGGTGGCCGGGTTGCTGCTCCATTCCAGGCTGAGGAGCAACACGCCTGCCCATGCGCCCCAATAGATACCCAGCCAGCGGATGACGGCGTCGCGGTAGAAGGCCCAGTGCAGTTGCTGTCCTCCGGCCTCCAGTGCGGCGGATAGCCAATAGGCCACAGGCAACCTATAGGCCGAAGCAAGGGGTTCATTGTCAGGGGCCTCTTGCTCAGATGCAAGGGGGCGGGCCTGGCGCCAGCCGATCAGGATCAATAGCCAGGCGAGCCCGGCCAACGGCATTCCCAGCCCCAGAGTGCGCACCCAATCCGGCCCGCTCAGACCCATGCCGCGCGGGGAGGCGGCCCCGGCCAGCAGGGCCAGATAGGGGATGCCGGCCAGATAAGCCAGACGCACAACCCACCAGATTGGCCCCAGGACGCCTCGGTCCGCCAGCCAGGCCAGCACCGAGACTACGCGGCCCAAGCGGATGACCTGTGCGCCTGACGCGTATAGCAGCAAAGAGGCCAGAACCCACAGGCCAGGCTCAAACCGCCACTGCAGTTGAACGTTCAGCCATGCTTCCATCGTGTTCTTGGGGTTTCCCAGGCAAGCCCGTGGCTTGTGGCCCGAGTGGGCTATGCGTTGCATCTCGGCAAACCACGTCCGGTGAAATAAGCCCTACACACCCCATCTCAAGGCTGCGAAGGCCACCGCGCCCCCCTCCGCTTGATCACATCAACGCCAGCTCAGCTCACCGTGGCTGTAATCGGGATGGTGACTGCACCTGCCTCCCAGGTGTTCACCCGCATGTTCAGCTTGTGCTCGCCCGGCTGCACCCTCATGCCGGCCACTCGCAGTACCAGGGTGCTGCCGACCGGGAAGTATAACGGCGCGCTGGGCGTAACCTCTGTGGCCGGTCGCTCTTTTTGGCCCGTCACCATCGTAATCTGATCTAACGGCACAGCCTGTCCATCCAACTCCAGAGCCATCAACCGGGTCAGGGTTCCTGAATCCACCACATTCCTCATGGCGAACTCGAACCCGGTTTCCGTGTTCTTCAGGCTGTCTTTGACATAGATCCGCTCCAGGAGATAGCCGGGGATAGAGAACATGGGAACACCCTCCTTTGGATGTGATGTTGTATAATAGCCTCGTACCGCCAGAGCGGATTCAGGCTCATGAACAGTATAGCACGGTCGTGAGCGTCTTGCAATGTCAGGTGAGAGGTTACGCAGATGCAACTGCATAAACTGTTGCCCGGATTGCTGGCCGCGCATACCACGGGTGATGCCACAGCCGAGATCACCGGCCTGGTCTACGACTCTCGCCGCGTACGGCCGGGTGATCTCTTCGTGGCCGTGCGCGGTTTTCACGTGGACGGGCACGTATTCGTCTCCGACGCGTTGGGCCGCGGCGCGGCCGCGATCGTGGCCGAGACACCACCTGCTCCCGATGTGGCTGCCTGTCCTGGCGGGCAGGCCAGGGTACCCTGGGTGCAAGTGCCCGACTCGCGGGCAGCGCTGGCTCTGCTGGCCGCTGCATTTTACGATCACCCGGCCCGCCGCTTGCGCGTGATCGGCGTCACCGGCACCGATGGCAAGACCACCACCACCACCATGATCAGCGCAGTGTTGGAGGCTGCCGGCCACCGCACCGGGTACATGACCACCGTCTCCTTCAAGGTGGGCGAGCGGGTCTGGGACAACGATACCCGCCAGTCCACGCCCGAGGCGCCGGAGGTGCAGGCGCTCCTGGCTGACATGGTGGCCGCCGGCTGCGACGTCGCAGTGATTGAGAGTACCTCCCACGGCCTGGCGCTGCACCGCCTCGATAGCTGCGAGTACGACGTGGCAGTGCTCACCAATGTCACCCACGAGCACCTGGATTTTCACGGCACGGTCGAGGCCTATCGTCTGGCCAAAGCGCGCTTATTCGAGATGCTAGGTGAGGCGGTGAACAAGGGGTTCCGCAAGACCGCCATAGTCAACTTGGACGACCCGCACGCCGATCTGTTTATCGCTCGCGCGCCTGATCAGGTCATCACCTACGCGGTCCATCACCCGGCGGCCATGGTGCGGGCGCGCGATGTGGCTGCATCGCCGTCCGGGCTGGCCTTCACCGCCGATACACCGTGGGGCGAGGCAGACATCGCGCTGCGGCTGGCAGGGGATTTCAACGTGAGCAACGCCCTGGCCGCGCTGTCGGTAGGGCTCTCGCAAGGCGTGCCGTTAGATGTATGTCGGGACGCTCTGGCTCGTTTTCGCGGCGTGCGCGGCCGCATGGAGTCAGTGGATTGCGGCCAGCCGTTCACGGTGATCGTAGACTACGCCCACACCCCGGAAGCGTTCGAGAAGGTGATGGGGATCATGCGCCCGCTGACGTCGGGGCGATTGATCGCCGTGTTCGGCAGCGCGGGTGAGCGTGATCGCCAGAAGCGCCCACTGCAAGGGGAGATCGCCGGGCGTTACTGCGATTTCCTGGTGCTGACCGACGAAGATCCCCGCCTGGAGGATCGCTGGGCCATCCTGGACGAGATCGCCGCGGGCGCGGAGCGGGCGGGCAAGCGCGAAGGCGATGGGTACGTGAAGATCGCCGACCGGGCTGAGGCAATCGCTGTGGCTCTGCAGCATGCTCGCCCGGGGGACACGGTGCTGCTCCTGGGCAAGGGGCACGAGGGGAGCATCATCTACGCCACAGAGAAGCGGCCCTGGGACGAGCAGGCGGCTGCCGTGGCCGCGTTGGAGGCGTTGGGATATGGAGAACCACGATAAGCGAGGAATGGGCCACGGCCTGACCGCCGTGGACCTCATCGCGGATCTGCGTGCGCTCGGCCTGCGGCCCGGCGATGATGTGCTGGTCCATTCCTCGCTGAGCAGCCTGGGCTGGGTGGAGGGTGGCGCGGACACGGTCGTGGACGCGCTGATCGCGGCCGTATCGCCAGGCGGGACGGTGCTGGTGCCGGCTCTCACCGGATCGCCGGAGGATGGGCCGGATCGGCCGCCGCGCATGGACGTGCGTTCCACGCCTTGCGCGCGCTGGATCGGCCGCATCCCAGAGGTGTTTCGCCAACGTCC
>DAOUAJ010000366.1:0-10769 GCA_034433615.1 Anaerolineae bacterium
GATGATTTCCCGCCGGACACCCTGGCGATCCTCGATCAACTGCGGCACCACCGGCCCTGACTCGATCTGGCTGAAGTCAATCACGTCCAGGGCCTTCTCGATGTGCAAGGGGCGCGGCCGTCCGTCCGGCCCCGGCCGGTTCCAGTCATAAACCCGATACGTGGCATCCGAGTTCTGCTGGATCTCAGCCACTACCAGCCCCGCCAGCAGAGCGTGCACCGTCCCAGCCGGGATAAAAATGGCATCGCCGGCTTGCACGGGCAGGTAGTGCAAATATTGCTCCAGTTCCCCCGCCTGTAATGCCTGGGCAAATTTTTCTTTGGTCACGCCGTGGCGTAATCCGTAGATCAGATGCGCCCCCGGCCGCGCACGCAATATGTACCACATCTCCGTCTTGCCCAGTTCGCCGCTCTCGTGCGCCTGGGCATACGCGTCGTCCGGATGCACCTGGACGCTCAGATCGCGGCTGGCGTCCAGCAACTTGACCAGTAGCGGAAACTTGCCCCGCTCCAACGCGGCCTGGTTACGCCGTCCGACCAGGTCCAGCCCCAACTCCGCCAGCAGCTCAGTCAGCAAGCGCCCCCTGTACAGGCCGGCGTCCACCGCGGTGGGCGACGAGGGGTGGCCGCTGATCTCCCAGCTCTCCGCCACGATCCCCGCGGGCAGTTTCCGGCCAAAACTCTCCAGGTTGCGCCCGCCCCAGATGTAATCCCGGAATCGCGGCTCAAAGGTCAGAGGATAGAGATGCTTTTCCATGTCAACTCTCCTGTGCTTACCCGTCTGATGACAGTATAACATGGGTAACGAGGGATGGGGCAATAAGGCAACAAGGCAACAAGGACTTCATCAACTCGTTGCCTCGTTGCCTCGTTACTCCCGACCAACTTGACCGAACCGCCAAATCGGGGCATGATAAGTGCAACGAGTTGTAGGGTCCTGTAATACGGCGCATTCGAGCCGAGGGCGTTCAAGGGTTGCGCTCCCGGAGTCGTCTGGCCCTCTTCTTCAAGCAGCAGTGTCCCGACGGTGTAGCGCAGCGTCAACCCCGACGCCCCACTCTGACTGCACCGCTGACGGAGCATTTCCGGAGAATCCCTTCCCTCACTACGTTCGATTGGTCGAGGGGCAATACGTCTGGTTGCGGCTGGGCCTGAAGGATCGGTACCCCGGGTTCGCTCCTGATTCAGTGAGCCGCGAGAACGAAGCCATCGTCCTGCACGAAGAGCATCATAACATCAGGAGAATGACCGGATGAGCAAACTCCACTGGCTGGCCATCGCCACCCTGCCCGGTATCGGCGGGGCGACTGCTCGCAAACTGGTAGAGCGCTTCGGCAGCATAGAGGCGGCCTTCGCTGCGCCCGACGAGGAACTGCTGCGCGTGCCTCGCTTCACGGCCGAGGTTGTGGCCCGGCTGCGGGCCGTTTCGCTGGAGGCGCTGGAAACAGAACTCACCTCACTTCACCCCGACACCCCGGCCCGTGGCTCCAATCTGATGGCGCGTGATCGCATCATCAGCGGCTTGAGCCGGACGGTGATCGTGGTCGAGGCAGGGGAAAAGAGCGGCAGCCTGGACACGGCCGCCAGGGCCCGTCGCCAGGGACGGCTGCTCCTGGCCGTGCCCGGCAGCCCCGGCACGCAGGCCCTGCTCGCCGGGGGCGCTGAGCCTCTGGATCCTCAGGCCGGCGATCTAAACCGGTTGAGCCAGCGCATCCGTGCCTACTCCCCCAATGCAGGCGAGAGGCAATTGAGCCTGTGGAGTGAAACATAAGGGGAACCAGTACAGCTCATATTTGAAAAGTGAGAGAGATGCTGGGGTGCAAATATGCAGACCATTTATGTTGACGTAGACATTCCGCGCGTTCTGGCCACGCGAGCGTTGAGCAAAGTGTGGCCGGGCGCGTACTTGAGCGCGATCAGCCCGGTGCATTTCGTCACGCTGCCGGACCCGCCGCTGCCGGGGCCGTATAGCGTGCGGGTGCGCAATCGCCTGTCGTTGATCTGCGGAACCGACTTGCACATGGTGTATGTGGACGCTGACCCGCGCGTCGCTCCGGCCGTGCTGCCGGGCAACAAGCGCACCTACTTGGGCCACGAGCTCTGCGGCGAAGTGATCGAGGCGGGGGACGCGGTCACGCGCGTGCGTGTGGGCGATCGGGTGACGCTGCGCTATCCCTACCCGTCCTGTCGCACCCAGGGTATTGAGCCGCTCTGTCGGTACTGTGAGCGTGGCGATTACTACCTGTGTGAGAACCAGTCGGTCGGCTGCGGCGCGCCATCCATCGGCGGTGGCTGGGGCGATCAGCTCATTGTGCACGAGGACCAGCTCTATCGTCCGCCAGATGCGCTGAGCGACGAAGAGATCGCACTGATCGAGCCGGCGGCTGTGGGCATTCACGCCGTGCTGCAGGCATTGCCCCGGCCGGGGGACCACGCCCTGGTGCTGGGATGCGGCATCATCGGGCTGATGACGGTGCAGGCGTTGCGGGCACTGGCTCCGGAGGCCCACGTGACGGCGCTGGCCCGCTACCCGTTTCAGGCAGAGGCCGCCCGCCGCCTGGGTGCGCACGAAGTGCGGACGCGCGCGGACGGCTACACCGTTACGGCCGAGATCACCGGCGCCCGGCTGTACCGGGGGATGCTGGGCAGCGCTATGTTGCTGGGCGGCTTCGATGTGGTCTACGACTGCGTGGGCACCGGGCGCACCGTGACCGACACCTTGCGCTGGGCGCGGGCCGGCGGGTGCGTGGTGTTAGTGGGCTTGCAGTTCAAGCCGCTCACTGTTGACTTGACCCCGGTATGGTATCAGGAGGTGCGCTTGCTGGGAGCAATGGCACATGGTATGGAACAATGGCAAGGGGAGCAGATTGGGACCTTTGAGTTAGCCACTCGTCTCTTCCAGGCGAGGAAACTGACGGCCGAGGGGCTGATCACCCATCGCTTCCCGCTATCCCGCTGGCGAGAGGCCATCGAGACGGCGGCTGCCAAGCGACGGCACCAGGCGATCAAGGTGGCGTTTACCTTCCAGGGGTGATCACAAGGCGTAAACCCGAAGGGTCTCGGAAGACCCTTCGGGTTTATGCTTGAGTCCAGGTCAACCGGTCTTGAAGCATAATCCATTGCGGTGGTAGGGGGTCTTCAAGCGCTTGGCCACGCGGCCGTTGTCAGCGAAAACCGTGGTGGTCACCATCAACAATTCACCCTTTTTGATGGGTTTCTGGCAGGTGGCGCACATGTGACCGGTGAATTGAGCCCGATTGGCCTCGCGAGTGGCGATGTCAGCCCCCATCTTTGCAGCTCGTGCCATGGTATAACTCCTTGTTCTTCTGACATGATTTGAAGTTTGATATAAAGCTCTAGCGCCCGTCCTCGGGCGCGGTCTTAACGGCCCAAGGACGGGCCTCGGAGCTTATATTGTTCTCCGGTCCCGTGGCGACATGGTCATTCCGGGGGGGATGCCATCGCCACAAAGGCCCCGATTTGGTTTCGTCTTTGAACATACACACGCCCCAGGCATATGCCTGGGGCGTCGGCTTGAGTGAATGAAGCCGCGGTGTGTACCCTTTGCACGTTGTCGGCTCAACAGCTTACAGAAACGAGATTCTTCGGCGCAAAAAACGCGCCTCAGAATGACATTCCAACTTGTGAGCAATCGCCAAGATACGTGAGCCAACAGGCCGTATCTTATACTCGAGACCCGGGTTTCTGTCAAATTTCACGAGGGTTGGTTATAGGACCTTCATTTGACAAGCGGTGGTTTCCTGTTACAATCTATGATAGCAAAGGTGCTGATGGTCCGCAGCGGAGCGAAACCTCTAGCAGAGTCATCCTGAATGGGGGGCCTGCTCCGTAAGAGCGGGCCGTGGACACGGGCAGTCCGAGGTCAGCACCTCTTTTTGTTTCCGTCTTGGGCTACTTTCAGCGTTTCCATTCCCTTCCTGCCGATCGTCCTTTCACAAGATTAAAGTTAAAGTAAGGAGGAAAACCATGGCACCCCACAGTTTTGACGCGTGGTTAGAGCACTATCGCCAGGGGCGCATCAGCCGCCGCGACTTTCTGCGAGGCGTGGCAGCAGTGGGTGGACTGGCCGGACTGCAGGCAATGGCTTCCGCCTGCGCCCCTATACCTGCCGCACCCGCCGCCCCCACGGCAACGCCTCAGGCACCTGCCGCAACGCCGAAACCGGAGGCTCCGGCAGCCATCGAGCCCCAGTGGTTGATTTATAGCGGCGGCCAGGATGTCCCCACCCTGGACCCTTCGGATCGCACCGATTACTCTATTGGTGCCGTGGGGAGGCAGCTCTACGACCGCCTCTTCCGCTTTGAGGGTGGGTTCCCGCGGCCGATCGAACCTGGCCTGTGCGAGCGCTGGGAGGGATCCGAGGATGCCCGCGAGTGGGTCTTCCATCTGACGAACAAGGCGGTCTTTCACGACGGAACCCCTGTGACCGCTGAGGCGGTGAAGTACTCCTACGGCCGTACCTTGCGCTTTCAACGACAGCGCTCGAACCTCCTGCTAGGCCTGCTGGAGGAAAAGAACATTGAAGTGGTGGATGACTACACGGTCCGGATGGTTTTGAACGAGCCGTATGGCGATTTCCCCCGCCTGCTCGCGTATCAGGAGCAGTGGATCATGAACCCTAAAGTGGTCAAAGACCACGAAGAGGGCGGGGACGAGGGCGAGAAATGGCTGATCGAGCACGAGGCCGGCTCTGGACCATTCGTCATCAAGGAATGGCAAGTGGGCGATCACTACTCCCTCGAAGCGCTTCCAGACTACTGGCAGGGCTGGCCGGGAGAGGGGCGGCTGGCCGGGTTTACCTGGCGGATCATCCGCGACACGCCGCAGCGACGGATCGCCCTGCTGGCCGGCGAAGTGGACTTCGCGGACACTATCGGCACCGAAGACGTGGACCTCATCAACAACACGCCGGGGTACGTCTGCGAGGTCAACTACGGCACATTAGCCGGTTATTTCAAGCTGAACAACCAGAAAGGCCCCACGGCCGACATCAACTTCCGCCGATTCCTGGCTTACGCCTTTGACTACGAGGGCTACATTAAGTCGTTGGGCGGCCTGGGCAAGCTCCTGGTCGGTCCCATTCCGGACGGCATCGCCTATCACGACCCCAACGTACAACCGGTGTACCGGTACGACCTGGAGAAGGCCCGCGAGGCCCTGAACCAGACCCCCTACAAAGACGGCGGCATCGAGCTCAATTTCGTCTACGTGACGGGGTTGACCTTCGAGGAGCAGGCCGGCCTCATCTTGCTGGACCAGTTGTCCAAGTTCAACATCAAGCTCAACATGGTGCCCAAGGTGTGGCCAGACATGGTGGCCGCCTGCGGCAAGCCGGAGACAGGCCCCGACATCTCCATGATCTTCGTGGACAGCGGGCCGCTGCCCGATGTGTGGTTCCGCGAGCAGTGGTATTCCCCGACCTGGGATCGGCCCACCGGCGGCAGCTTCCAGTCGTGTGATTTCTACAAGAACTCCGAGGTAGACAGCCTGATTGATCAGGTGCGCCGCACTGTGGACGAAGGGGAGCGGGAACGCATCCTTAAAGAGTTGCAGCGCATGATCATGGAAGACATCCCCGGCGTTCCCATCTACGTGCTGCCGAACCTGCAGGCCTACAACAAGCGGGTGAAAGGCTTCAAGTACTTCGGCGAGATCAGCATAGACTTCTGGCGGCTCTGGATTGATGATCGCGCCGCCTGAGGCTCTCGTCATCTCTACTCGGCGGAGCCAGGGAGCGTGAGTGCAGGGGGGCAGAGGAGCGGAGGCGCAAAGGAGATCTCGCCTCCGCACCTCTGCTCAAGAAACGCTCCACCGTGCCAGAGGCGTGAGATATGCAACTCCGCTACTATGTCATTCGGCGGCTACTTCTGATCTTCCCCGTCCTTTTGGGACTTTCCATCGTCACCTTCGTGGTCTCTCATATGGTGCCGGGGGATCCGGTGAAGCTGGCGGCAGGCCCCCAGGCGAAACCGGAAGAGATCCAGCGGCTGACCGAAGAGTTCGGGTTGGATAAGCCCCTGGTTATCCAGTACCTGAACTATATGAAGGGGCTCTTCCAGGGCAACCTGGGCCGCTCCATGCTCAACCATCACTTGGTACGGGATGACCTCATTAACTACTTTCCCGCCACCCTGGAACTGGTGCTGGTCTCGATGGCCTTCGCCATCGTGATCGGCATCCCGGCCGCCATCCTGGCCGCGGTCTATCGCGATCGCTGGCCGGATCAGGTGAGCCGGGTCGTTGCCCTCTCTGGCATCAGCATGCCCCTCTTCTGGCTGGCGATCATGCTCCAGTTGGTCCTGGGTCAGTGGCTGCGAGTGCTGCCCATCAGCGGCCGGTTCGACCCCCGGCTTCCCTATCCCAAAGAGATCACCCGGCTGCTACTGCTCGACACATTGCTTCTCGGCGATCTGAAGGGCTTCGCTGTTGCCCTGAAGTACATTTTCCTGCCGGCGCTGACCCAGTCGCTCATCGCGCTGGCTTTAATCATGCGCCTGCTGCGAGCCGACATCCTGGAGGTCCTGCAGAAGGACTTCGTGCGGATGGCGCGGGCGAACGGCATCCCCGAGCGCATCATCCTGTTCAAGTACGTGCTCAAAAACGGCCTAATCGCCACGGTGTCTATGTTGGGCTTTCTGTTCGGCTTCCTGCTGGGCGGCTCCGTCATGGTGGAGACGGTCTTCAACTGGCCAGGGCTGGGGCTGTATTCGATGAACTCGGCCCTCAGCCTGGACTTCCAGCCGATCATGGGGATCACCCTGTTTGTGGGGCTGCTCTTCACGCTGGTGAATCTGGCCACCGACCTGATGTACGGCGTGCTGGACCCGCGCATCCGCTATGGATAAGCGGGGTGATGCGAAGGGAGCGAGACCATGGCCAAGGAGATCGGCACGCACGATAGCCATCAGCTATCAGCTATCAGCTATCGGCTTGGGTGGTGGCAACGTTGGCGCCACGAGAACGCGAGCCTGATTGAGGACTGGCGACGCGCCCTCTATCGCTTCCGGCAGAGCACCCTCTCGATGGTCGGGCTGGCGATTGTCCTGTTTCTCTTCCTGGTCGCGCTGACCGGCCCCTGGTGGGTACCCTATCCGGAGGACGCCACGGGGACGTTGCACATCGAGGAGCGGTTCCAGCCTCCCAGCCTCCGCCACCCCTTCGGCACGGACGAGGTCGGGCGCGACATCTTCACCCGTACCGTGATGGGCACTCGCATCTCATTCCAGGTAGGCGTGATCATCCTGGTGGTCGCCATCAGCATCGGGGTGACCCTGGGTGGGCTGGCCGGCTATCTGGGGGGATGGGTCAGCGAGCTCATCATGCGCCTGGCGGACATCATGCTGACGTTCCCTGGCATCTTCCTGGCTCTCAGCATCACGGCCGCGCTGGGGCCGGGGGTGACCAACGCGATGCTGGCCCTGTCCATCACCTGGTGGCCGGGCTACGCGCGGCTGGTCCAGGCTCAGGTGATGTCCGCGCGGGAGGACGACTACGTGCAGGCCGCCCAGGCGATGGGAGCCAGCCACCTGCGCATCATCTTTCGCCACATCCTGCCGAACATCATCCCCGCCATCATCGTGAAAGCCTCGATGGACATCGGCTTCGCCATCCTGAGCCTGGCCGCCCTGGGATTCATCGGCGTGGGAGCCCAGCCGCCGGTGCCCGAGTGGGGAGCCATGATCTCCAAGGGGCGCGGCTATCTGCCCCACTACTGGTGGTACTCCACCTTCCCCGGGCTGGCCATGTTCCTGACCGTGTTCGGCTTCAACCTGTTGGGCGATGGGCTGCGCGACGTGGTGGACCCGCGCTCGCGACGATGACTTTGGGCTCAGCCGTGCCCAACCGCTGGACAAGGGATGGCCAGAAAAAAAGCCTCGCCCCCATGATGTCTTTGACCACCTGGGGCGAGGCTCCCCAAAACCCGAGGGGTCTCTCGAGACCCCTCGGGTTTGAATCTCTCGTCACTTGCCGATAATCGAGAAATCAATCGTTCCCATCGGATTCCAGAGCAGCCCCTCCACATTGCTGCGCAGACCGAAGACAACCCCTGATTGATAGAGTTTGTCTGTCCATGTCCCTCCCAAAGGGCCAGCCGCGGCCAGCCCCTCGTTGCAGTAAGCCGAGGCGCGCAGGCTACCCCTTGACACTGCCGGCCGTCAGCCCGGCGATCATGAAACGCTGGCCGTAGACATAGATGATCACTACGGGCAGGGAGATCAGCAAGGACGCGGCCATCAACAGGCCCCACGGGTAGATGTCACCGTAGATGGTCTGGGCCAGGCCGACGGGTAAGGTCATGAGCCGCTCGCTGGTGATGAAGACGAAGGCGAAGAGGAACTCCTTCCACGCAGAGGTGAAGGAGAACAGCGTCACCGCCAACAGCGCCGGCGCGGTCAACGGCAGCGTCACCTTGAGAAATGCCTGGAGCCGCGTGGCTCCGTCCACCATCGCTGCATGTTCCAGGTCTTCCGGGATCGAACGATAGTACCCCATCAGCAACCAGGTTGCAAACGGCATCATGAACGTAGGGTAGGTGGCGATCAGGCCTTGCAGAGAGTTAATGAGGTGCAACTCGGTCAGGATGCGGTAGAGGGGGATAAACATCAATGCTCCCGGCAGCAGGTACGTGATCAGCAGAACGGTGGTCATTGACTCAGCACCCCGAAAGCGCAGCCGTGCCAGCGCGTACGCCCCCAGGCTGGAAAAGGTGACCGATAGCACCGTTGTGCTGATTGTGACAATCAAAGAGTTCTTGAACCACACAAAGAACGGCTCGTCGTAGAACAGACGGTGAAATTGTTGAGTAGACCACGGCCGGGGCCAGAAGATGCTGGTGCGCTGGCCGATCTGCAATTCGGTCTTAAAGGCCGTAATGACGATCCAATACAGCGGGAAGAGGATAAAGAGCAGCAGCACCGCCATCCCCATCCCTCGTCCCAGCGCGCTCCAGCGTTGCGCCTGCTGTCTGCTGCGCGGCCGCGCCTGGGCACCACGAGAGCGCAGCAGGCTCCCGAGAGCCTGAGCGACCAACGCGATGGGAAAAGTCACCACCCGGCCGATCCAGCCGACCATCCATCCGACCGCATCTATGACCCTATCCTGCCAGGTGACTTGCAACTCCTCGGCCGTGACGTCACGGCGCATGTAGCGGGACAGCAGCAGGATGAGAAAGGCCAGGACAGGGGTCAGACTGAAGGCCACGGCCGTGCCCGGGCCGAAGCGTAGCCCCCGGATGGCCAGCTCATACGCCATGATGGAATAGACGCGCGTCGCCCCGCCCGGGCCGCCCCCTGTCAGCAAGTAGATGGTCTCAAAGTTGTTAAAAGTCCAGATCGTCGAGAGCAGCGTCGTGACCGCGATCACGTAACGCAAGCCAGGCAGGGTGATGTTGAGGAAGCGATCCCAGGCGTTGGCACCGTCCACCTCGGCTGCCTCGTACAGCTCTCTGTCAATGGCCTGGAGCCCGGCCAGAAAGTTTATAGTAAAAAAGGGGATACCGGCCCACACGTTCACGAGGATGATGCACGGCATAGCCAGCCGATGATCGGCCAGCCATGATAGCGGCTCCTTGAGCACCCCCAGGGTCAGAAGAATAGGATTGAGGCCACCGAAGAGCGGATCGTAAATGGATTTCCATGACAAGGCCTGCACAACAGAGGGGATGATCCACGGCAGCAACACAAGCCCTGTCAAGATATTTCGCATACGCTTTTGGGCGTTCAGGAGCAACGCGGCGCACAGACCAGCGACGAACTTCAAGCAGACGGATCCGATAGTGAACACGAAGGTGTTGCGCACGGCCTGGCGGAAGAACGGGTCTGACCAGAGCCTCACGTAGTTGTCCAACCCCACGAAGCGCACCTCGCGTCCGATGGAGCGCGCGGTCATGCTGATATAAACGGCACGGATGAAAGGCCAGGCGATGAATGCCAGCATCAAAACAGCGATGGGAGCGATAAAGGCGAAGGCAATACGCCAGTCGCGGCCGAGAATCCGGCGAAGACGTGCCTCCAACTGCACAGCAGGAGGCGACGGCAAGATCTCTGCTTTGCCAGTCATGAAAGGCTCCTAACAGGGCAAAAGGAGGAGGCTCAGCCCATCAGGCCGAGCCTCCCTCCAGAATCAGACTGAAGTTACTTCTTGAACACTTGCATCTCCTCAGCGATCTGGGCCATGCGGTCGGCGGCTTGCTTGACCGCGTCCGCTGGCTTGACCCCCTGGGTGATCGTCTGCGCCATCATGTCGGTGAGAACCGTCTGGGCGGAGATCGCATCGAAGAAGGGGTTGGGGTCGGCGGGCCAGGGGAGGCCAGGGTAATCACCCAGGGCCGCCTCGCCCATGCGTGCCAGGTTCGGATCAGCCTCGAAAGCCTTCTTCACCTCCTCCATCTCATAGTACCCCCTGTAAGAGGGGAGGAAGAGGCCGGCGGAGATGGTGGAGATGGGCAGAAAGACTTCAGGCTTGAGCATGTATAGGGCTAATTGCTTGGCGAGTTCTACCTGCTTGGCACCCTTCAAGATATTGAACTGGCCACCGCTGGCACCGGAGAGACGCTTGCCAAGAGGACCGATGGCTTCTCTGAGGACCACCGTCTTCTCGAAGACGGGGTTCTGATCGGCCTTGGCCTTGGCGTAGACGCTGGCCGCGTTGAGAGTGTGGGCGATGTTCCCTGCCAGGTACGCCTCATTATTGCTGGCGTCGGTCCAGCTCATAATGCCAGGCGGCAGCATGGGTGCCCACTTCTCGGCC
>DAOUAJ010000367.1:0-5518 GCA_034433615.1 Anaerolineae bacterium
TGATCGGGATTGGGATCGTTATCCGCCCGTCGTCGCGTGTCATAATGCGCGCCGATGAGGGCAATCGGTGCGCTAGGGCGAGGATCCTCGGCCGGCCGGGCGATCAGGTTCACCGCTGGCGTGTCCCTGTACGTAAACGGCTGTCGTTCGACCACCCACCCCAGGCTGGTCAATTGGCTGGTGATGTAAGTCTGAAGCTGGTAATGTGCGTCAGTATTGACCGGCCGCGGCCCCAGATCACATTGGTGTTGGGCATGGACCAGTGCCCCTGCCCCATCGAAGACCACCGGCGTTTCTGTGGGGGGAGCCGGGATCAGTTGTTCCCAGAACGACGGTGGTATCAAGCCGTAGCCGAGCCAGCCGAACCAGGCCAGAGCCCCCATCAGCATGAACCAGAGGATCAGCTCTATACGATTGCGATGAACCCATTCTCCCAATCTTCGCATAGTACCCTGTTTCTCTTTCAGTCTTTCAGTTTTGTTCGTGTTTGCATATGTGATTGTAGCCATGATGACTATACGAAGAGCGCCGAGAGGTATCCCATGCTATGACACCCACGTCAATCAGCGACTACCCCCTCCCTCACCACAGAACGCCCTTGACGCCGCCCGGATGAACGATCCCGATCCCGAAACTGCAGCCGAATGGGCGTCCCCTCGAACGGATAATGGGCACGAATGATGTTCTCCAGGTAACGCTCATACGAAAAATGGACGAGCTGGCGGTCGTTGACAAACAGGACGAACGTGGGCGGATCCCCCCCCGCCTGCGTTGCGTAGTATAATCGCAATCGAACCCCTGCCTTGGAAGGCGGCTGGTGAGCCGCTACCGCTTCCTGGAGCAGCCGGTTGAGTTCCGCTGTCGGGATGCGCGCCAGGCGTTCTCGATAAACCCGGAGCGCGGTGGGGATCACTTGATTCACGCGCTGGCGGGTCAGGGCAGAGATGAAGAGCATAGGCACATAATCCATAAAGTTCAGAGCAGACCGCACTGCGCTGGCGTAAGCATCCATCGTGTGCGTGTCCTTGGTGACCAGATCCCATTTGTTAACCACTGCCACCACACTTTTCTCCGCTGCTAACACATAGCCCGCCACATGAGCATCCTGCGCCGTCACCCCTTCAGTGGCGTCAATCAAGAGCAAAACCACATCTGCTCGCTCGATGGCTCGCAACGCCCGCAATACCGAGTAATGCTCAACCCCGCGCTGGATCCGTCCTCGCCGGCGGATGCCTGCCGTGTCAATCAGAATAATGCGCTGTTGCTCCCACATCAGCTCCGTGTCAATGGCATCGCGCGTGGTCCCTGGGATCTCACTAACGATCGCCCGTTCCTGGCGTAATAAGGCGTTCAGCAAGGACGATTTGCCCACATTGGGACGCCCCACAATCGCTATGCGAATCGCCCCTGTCTCCTCTTCCTCCACCTGCCGGGGAAACTGCCCAACCACAGTGTCCAGCAGATCCCCCACCCCCCGGCCATGCATCGCCGAGACGGGATAAGGTTCACCCAGGCCTAGCGCCCAAAACTCGACTGCCTCTGCGTCCCTTTCCAGATTGTCAGCCTTATTAACGGCCAACACCACCGGCTTCTGGGTTGTACGCAGTAGGTCCGCCACATCCCGGTCGGCCGCCGTGATGCCATCACGCACATCCACCAGGAACACAATCACGTCAGCCTCGGCGATGGCGATCTGAGCCTGGTTGCGGATAGCTGGAACATAATCGGCCGATGCGACGGACAGCGGCTGAGCGGCAGGATCGCCCGAACGCTCTAACGCCTCCAGGCCGCCCGTGTCCACCAAGACGAATGGCGCCCCGGCCCACTCAGCTTCAGCATACAGCCGATCACGGGTGGTGCCCGGCACGTCATCCACAATAGCTCGCCGTTCGCCGATAATGCGGTTAAATAGGGTAGACTTGCCCACGTTCGGGCGTCCCACTAAAGCGACGATTGGCTTCGCCATAATCACCCCTATCGGCTAGAAGACCCGGCCGCGTCGGCTTCAGGCTCTTGCATGCCGGTCCTAAATTCAGGTGTGGGCGTGGGCGTAGGCTCTTGCACGCCGGCCTTCGATTCGAGCGTAGGGGTAGATGTAGGTTGGGGAACGCTCTCTTCCGGCACCGGCGTAGGCGTCGGCTCCTCGCTGATCTCCACCTCCACCGTCTCCGGCAGAATGCTATCAACCTGCAACCCTTCCGGCGGCACCGGTACAGGGCGCACAGCATGAACGCCCGGTTCCAACCCGGAGACGTCCAATACCACCCGCACGTCCGTCGGCTGCAACGATTCCAACCGGGGTAACGGCCCTGACAGAAACACGTCCACCTTGTCCAAAAGCACACGGGCTTTGAGCCCTGGTGCCAGTCCTTGCACTACCGGAACGCGCGTCACGGTCACTCCCCCCTGCAAAGGTGTGATCGCAACGCGCACCGTCACACCTTTCACACCGAAGACGGAGGAGACGTTCTCCGGCAGCAACAAGGCCGCGCGCTCGATCACGTCAGCACTGGCCCCCTCGATATTGACAGGGGTGGTCTCCACATAGCCAGGCACCCCTTGAATGACCTGAGGGCTTCCGAACAGCATCACGACCGGTGGCTCCACACTAATGTTGTTAACCCGATACCCGCGCGCCGGTTGCCCCTGGATCTGGACCAAAACGGTGACCTCGCGATAGCCTGGACGCTGCACGATAGGCACCGTCACTTCTACGGTCCTCGGTTCCACGTTAACAAATCGGGTCGGCAGCCCATCACGGTCCACCAAAGAGACAGGGCGTGAACGGCGTATCGTTGTTTTGGCATTGCTGATTGAAACCTCCACCACAGCGCTGGCCACCTCCTCAACATAAGTGCGAACACCGGAGATGGTGACGTGATCTGGCTCCACTGTGGGTGCCTGCCAGTCATACCCAAAAGCTGGGCTGTCCAGCACCCCCACTTGCACAGGGATGGTTTTTTCAATGCGAGAATCCAACACCACTCGTACGCGCCCAGGTTGAGTGGTCAAAACCTCTACCCCAGGTTTGCTGGTCACAACCTGGACCGGAAGCTCATGGGTTCCCGCACTCAACCCGGTAACGTCAATGCGAGCCTCAAAATCTCGGGCGGAGATGTCCTTCCATGTGCGCTCTGGCGCTCGCACGATGATCTGCACCTGATCCACGGCCTGGCTGAGAATCCCTAAATCGCTGGCCAGGCCGACGACTTTGATAGGCACCGCATCAGGCAGCCGCTGTCGCAATAATGGGTTCTGTTCCTGCACGGCCACAATCCAGATCACAAAAGCCAGAATGACTGCCAGAACTGCTGTCCACAGGTCGCCCATTACACGATTCATGGGTTCATCTCCTGAGACCTCCAAATCCAGGGCCGTTGGGGCTGATAGAATGACTCGATCACTCGCATCAAGCGATTCTCATCCAGGCGACGCACAATACGACCATTACGTGCCACCGAGATGATACCTGTCTCTTCCGACACGACGATCGCCAGTGCATCGCTTTGCTCAGTGATCCCCAGGGCGGCTCGATGACGAGTCCCATACTGGGTCTCCACACTGGGACGGCTGGATAACGGCAGGACGCACTTGGCTGCCACGATCCGACCGTCCCGCAAGATCACCGCACCGTCGTGCAGGGCCGTGTTGGGGAAGAAGATGGTGAGCAACAATTGCGTAGAGACGATTCCGTCAATCATCACCCCTGTTTCAATGTAATCCTGCAGACCTGTCTCCCCCTCCAACACAATCAATGCACCGTGGCGACGATCAGCCAAACGTAGTACCGCTGACACCAGATACCCGGCAACCTGCTCAGCGGCAGATTCTCGGTTCCCCCACCCCAGCAGAATGCCGGTACGCCCCATGCGTTCCAGCGCTCGCCGCAGCTCCGGCTGGAAGATCACCGGCAACGACACCAGGATGGCCGGCAATGAGTTGCGTATCAACCACTCAAAGGCTGTAAGCTGCAAGACGCTCGTCACGGCGGTGATGATCAGCAGGATCAGCAAAACGCCCCGCAAGAGAGCGACCGCCTGAGTGCCCCGAAACAGCCGCAGCAACCCGTAAAAAACTGCCGCTACCAGGGCGATGTCAATCACACTTCGCCAATCTAATCGGCTCAGGATACTGAAGACGTCAATCAACCCACACCTCGCCTCCGACCAACGGGTACACGATTAACCGGTTGATGCCAACAACCGCACGAGAAGGGCTTTCTGAGCATGCATACGGTTCTCTGCCTGATCGAACAAAACCGAATGCGGGCCGTCGGCTACTTCGTCGGTGATCTCCTCGCCGCGATGGGCAGGCAGACAATGCATCACGATCGCATCAGGTCGGGCGTGAGCGACCAAGGCAGCATTGACCTGGTAAGGTGGAAAAACCTGCCGCCGGCGTTCAGCCTCAGCCTCTTGCCCCATACTGATCCATGCATCCGTGTAAATCACATCGGCATCCGCAACGGCGACTACGGGATCCGTCGTCAGCGTCAGGCTTCCCCCTCCCAACCCGGCCAGAGCTCGCACTCGCGCGACGGTGCCTTCGTCCAACTGATACCCTTCTGGCGAGGCCACGATCATGTCAATACCCGTCAGCGCTGAGGCAAAAGCCAGCGAGCGGGCTACATTGTTACCATCGCCTACGTAAGCCAGCCGGATGCCCTGCAATCGCCCCTTAACCTCCCAAATGGTGAAGAGGTCCGTCAAGGCCTGGCAGGGGTGACTGTAATCGGACAGACCGTTGATCACTGGAACCCGCGAGTAGGCGGCCAGTTGTTCGATGTGTTCATGGGCAAAGACGCGCGCCATGATGCCGTCCACGTAGCGAGACAGCACCCTCGCCACGTCAGGCACGCTCTCCCGGCCACCCAGCCCCACCTCCTGCGGCGAGAGGTAAAGTCCCTGACCGCCCAGGTGAATCATGCCCATCTCAAAAGAGACGCGCGTCCGCAGGGATGGCTTCTGGAACAACAGCCCCAGCGTCTTGCCCTTCAACAACGGACGATTACCACCGGCCCGCCACTCCGTTTTGAGATCGCGGGCCAAAGTGAGCAGGTCCCACACCTCGTCTGATGTCAAGTCAGCCATGCTGAGAAAGTGTCGCATGGGCACAAGTCACCTCCTTAAGAGTAAATTCTGCTCACTCCAACGGACCACCTAACGCCCAACCGGACGCCAGCAAAGCCAGCCACCACCACACCTGGACGCGCGTCATCACATCGGATCCCCAGGCTGCCGACCGGGCACCTACGACTGTCCACCAGGTAGGCATAGAGACCAGTGACACGCCCGCGGCCCACAGCGGATGACCGCCAATCACCAATATGACGATCACGGCTCCCTGCGCCAGTCCAAGCAGCCACCAGGCACGTCTCCTTCCATGTTCAATGCCCAAGGCGGCGTACTGCCACACCACGAACGCCAACGCTGATCCTGCGGAAAGCAGGTTCAACGGAGCATATGCCAGATGCCCCAGCGCCCACGGCAACCCTATCGTTAAGAGCGCCTGCGCCCAC
>DAOUAJ010000368.1:0-3329 GCA_034433615.1 Anaerolineae bacterium
GCCTGCAGGCGTCGCCGCACTTCGCAGTATATCCCCTCCCCCAGCACACGTTTGCTGAACGGGGACGGGCCGACATTGGGAATGTAGCCGTCCCGGTCGGCCAGGTCGTACGCCAGCTTGACCGCTTCTGTCAGCGCCTTTTCTGCCGGGTCAAAGGGTGTATGGCCCGAAGGCAGCAGGTTGGCCGATCCGATGGTCAATGCCTGTCTTGCCACCGTTGCCCGGTCTTCTTCCAAAGCCGCCCGTGCCAGGCTGACCGTCTTTTGCATCTCGATCTCAGCCAGCCGAACCTCCCGCAAGGCCTCGATCTCGCGTCGTCTGAGCCAGGCAGCCATGATGCTATTCAGTGTGCGGCCCAGATCGTCACTCACGTAAAAAAAGATCAGCAGCGGCCAGACGATACCCAGGCTAAGGCCGCCTACCTTCAAGGCCAGGCGAAAGGCGTCCTTCAGCTCAGCCCCACCCGCTGCAGAGATCAGCAGAGTAGCCAGGAAGAAACCGAACGATGCCCCCAGGCTCAGCTTCAGCAGCTCCCCCGCAGCAGGACGCCAGGTATCGCTCGCCGGTGGTGGTGTAACCGGCTGGTAGGGCGTATTAAGGCTGGTGGTTTCCCTCCACTTTGCCATCGTTCGCCTCCCGCACCGTGAAGGTGGTGGGCCAATCCTCTCCGCCAACTTCCCGGAGGATGCTGGCCACCGCGTCAGCCATGCGAGCCTCCGCCCACCGGCAGGCTGCCTCGTGGGGGAATTCAATCACCCAGCGACCATCTTCGGCCCTCAGCCTGGAAGACAGGAACAGATGGTTGAAGGTGTCGGGTGCCATGCGCAGCGCCAGCAGGGAAAGGGCCTTGCGCCAGATAGTGGTCGTATCATCTCCCTCCCTTGGTTCTTGTTCAGATTGGTTATTGTTCGTACGCGCATTTTCCGCACGCGGTTTTTGCGCGTACGGTGAGGGTTCTACCGTACGCGCATTTTGCGCGTACGGTTGACTCTCCGCCGCGTCAGGCTCTGGCTCGTACAGCCTCACCTCTTCCTCGGAGGGGAAGATCAGGTAACGGTTGCTGTCAAAAGTCCCATCGGGTCGAATGGACTGGTAATGCAACAAGATGCGCCGGCCGTTGATGCGAAGCCGACACAGGTCGCCCAGGGCACGAATGATGGTGTGCACCTCATAGCCCGTCTCTGCCTCTAGGGTCTTATAGCTGGGCCAGGCCCAGCCTTCCTCGTTGGCGTGGAGGGCGATGGCCAGGAATACGCCTAGCCTTGCGCCCTTGAAGTCGGCCAGGTGCTCTCGAAAGCTCACGTCAATTTGCGCCCAGACGGAAGATTCACCTCCGCCCAGGGTGCGCCTCCGGCCATTGAAAATGGTGATCATGTTGCCTCCCTTCAGCTTGTCTGTCCGATGGACAGGGAAAACGAAAAGGCCGCTCACCCGTCGGGTGAACGGCCCCCAAACTGGCTTTGCTATCGGGATGTGGCATAATACTCGCACCCCGATGGGTGGCCGCTTCACCCGTCGGGTAGCCCCTGGTCAGTGTTCCGCCACTGGTCAGGGGCGCTTGGTTTTAGAACTCTCTGTAGATGTCCCTTCTGTGCCTCACTCGCAGAACTGTGACCGTGCGCTCCGTGTCGTCAATGTCGTAGGTTGCCCGATAGTCGCCGATGCGGATGCGCCAGGCCCCGGTGCGCAGCTTGATGCACCCTCTGGGGCGTGGGTCTTGGCGCAGGGCCAGCAGCGCTTCTCGCACCCTCTCCCACGTCTCCCCTCGGAGACGGTCAAGGTCTTTCTGCGCTTTAGGCTTCAGCAACAGCCGGTACACGCTCGCCTCGCCCGGTCAGGTAATCGTCGAAGTCCACAGCGCCGGTGTCCTGGCGGGAATCCAGAGCATCCAGGGCGTCCTCCAGGTCCTCCAATTCCTGGAGCATCTGGTTATACTGTTCCAGGCTTAGCAACACAGCCGCCCCTTTGCCGTGTTGCGTCAAGATCGCCGGGCCTCTCTCCAGCGCAAGGAGCACTTCAGCCTGCCTCTTGCGCAGCTCCGAGATAGGTATAATCGCTGTCGCCAACATAACGCCTCCTGGTAGCACATAATAACCTAATTTGCTACATTCTACACCTGATCACATGATCTGTCAAGAGCCACTCACAGGTCTTGTATGTCTACCATGCCAGAAAGAAACGCTCTACGGGCTTCCTGGAAGGTCGCCATGTGGTAATACCACGTCTCTTGTGTGGTAATACCACATTGGTGTGGTATGACCACATGGCCAATGTGGTATGACCATGTCAGCCGTCCAGGGCTTGCCGGATCAGCCTGGTCAGCCAGGCGTTGACGCTCATCCCCTCGGCCTGGGCCTGCTCCCTCACTCGTTCAATCAGGTCAGCGTCCAGCCGCACGCTCACGATCTTGGCTTTGTGGTAGTCCTTCCGTCGCCCTGTGTCTGTGAGCGTCTTGATGTAGCTCCCCACACCGGCCAACGGGTTCCGGCCTTGCGGTTTACCGGCCATAGTCAATCCTCCTGGCCACCGCCGCGTAATCCCTCGCCCCGTTACCTTGCGGGTCATATTCAAAGATCGTCTTGCCGGCCTTAGCCGCCTCGTCCAGCCGGGTGGTCAGGCGCACCGGTTGGGTCACCCGGTCGCCGAAGGCTTCGGCCATCGCCGTCAAGGTCTCCTGGCTCATGCCGACGTTGGGCCGGTAGAAGGTCGGGATCACCCATTTCAGCTCAGCCCGCCCGCCAGCGTCCGTCAGCTCGGAGGCCAGCACCACAAACTGCCTGGCTCCCTCGGCACCCAAAAACTGACAGGGCACGGGCAGGGCCAGCTCCGTCGCCGCCATCACCGCACTGATGGACAGCAGGTCGAGAGAGGGTGGACAGTCTATGAACACGTAGTCGTAATCAGCCGTCTGGCTTTCCAGGGCCGTTCGCAGGGTAAACAGCGCTTTCCGGGCATCCCTGGTCGCCTGGACAGCTAACACGTCCCTGGCTACCGCTGTCTGTTCACCGCCGGCCAGGATGTCCAGGTTTGGTCGTGCCTCTTGCACCAGCTCTGCTAGCGGGTCCTGGCGCACCAGCAGCCGCCACACGTCCTGGCCGGCTGTCTCGATCCCCAGGTGCGTGGTCGCGTTCGCCTGGGGGTCCAGGTCCACCAGCAGCACAGCTCGCCCCTGCCTGGCCAGCCAGCCGGCCACGTTGACTGCCGTCGTGGTCTTGCCGGTGCCGCCCTTGCGGCCGGCCACAGCGATGATCCGGGTCATCTCAAGATACCCCCTCTCGATTTAGTGGAAAGCAGGAGTTTGCGTGCTACTCCCGCAGGATCAAAGGCAC
>DAOUAJ010000369.1:0-4130 GCA_034433615.1 Anaerolineae bacterium
AATGAGCCACGCCTCCGCTCTTGCTTTGCCATCACCTTGTAGTGTTCAGGTCTCGACTCGTGGGTGCTTGGAATGAATACTTTTTTTGTGTTGGAGAACGAGGCGCTCCGTCTGGAATTTGCGCGCGAGAACGGCGCGCTGGTGGGATTAACCGCCGTCGCGAGCGGCTGGGAGATCCTGAACCGCCCCCACCTGGGACTCTCCTTCCGCCTGCTGCTGCCGTTATCAGAAGAGCGGCGCAACAACCCCGTCTTCGGTGAAAAGCAGAAGACGACGTCCGTCGAGGTGGCCGCTGACGGCCGCAGCGCCACGTTCGTGTGGGACGGCGTCATCTCCGAGCACGGCGGTCAACATGACATCAAGCTTACCCTGCGGGTGAATCTGACCGACCGGCAAGCCATCTTCGCCATGACCATCGAGAACCGGTCGGCCTACGTCGTCGAGAACATCTACCTGCCATACCTGGGCGACGTCCAGCATCCGCCGGACGAGGAGTGGTTCAAAACCTTTCTCTACCAGTATGCGACGGCTCAAGAGTGGTCGCTCTGGCCTACGTTCCAAAACCTGCGCGGCTATTACGGCGTGGATTATCCTACCCAGTTCAGCCCGTGGAGCCCGAGTGTCGGCGCGCCGATGTCCCCATACATCCTGCTGCGCGGCGCCAGGCAAGGGTTGTACGTCGGCGTGACCGCCCCCTCGAGCGAGCTGGTCGCCTGGCATTGCGAGCTGCGCCCCGGCTATAGCAGCTCCATTGACGCGCGCGTGCCCGAGGGGCCAACCATCAGCGGCAAAGACGTGGCCACGCGTTTCGCCGCGGTGCACGTGCCCTACATCATGCCCGGCGAAACGCGCTCCCTGACGCCGATCGCCATGGAAGCCTTCCAGGGAGGATGGCAAAAAGGTGTAGACATCTACAAACAATGGCGCAACACCTGGCTGAAGCCACCTCGCATTCCGGATTGGGCCAGGGAGCCGCACGCCTGGCAGCAAATCCATATCAACTCGCCCGAGGACGAGCTGCGCATCCCCTTCCGCGATCTGGTCAAGATCGGTGAAGATTGCGCCCGCCACGGCGTGAAGGCGATCCAGCTCGTCGGCTGGAACGATGGCGGCCAGGATCAGGGCAACCCCGCGCACGATCCCGACCCCCGTCTGGGCACGTTCGAGGAGCTGAAAGAAGCCATCGCGAAGATTCAGGCGATGGGGGTGAAAGTGATCCTTTTCTCCAAGTTCACCTGGGCCGACCGCGCCACCGGGCGCTTCCGCAAGGACCTGATCCGGCTGGCCATCAAAGACCCTTATGGCGACTACTACCACTACCAGGGCTACCAGTACCAGACGGCCACGCAGCTTTTGGACATCAACACCAAGCGCCTGATCCCGATGTGCTTCCTGAGCGAGGAGTACCTGCGCGTCTGCGAAGAGGAGTTCAAGAAGACCGTGGAGCTAGGTGCTGATGGCATCCTCTTTGACGAGTGCCTGCATCACTCCCCTGCGCTGCTCTGTTTTGATACCAACCATGGCCATCGCTACGGGGCGCCGGTATATGCCAACGACTGCAAGCTGATCGAAAACTTCCACCGCATCAGCGATCCCGTCAACCCCGATTTCCTGTTTGCGGGCGAGGCGTGCTACGATTGGGAACTGCGAGTTTACCATCTGTCGTACCACCGTAGTGAGAACAAGCAACACATTCCCTTGTCACGTTACATGGCACCCGGCGCACCCCTGATGACGGCGGTCACCGGCTTCAACGACCGCAACATGATCAACCAGTGTCTGATGTATCGCTATATCATCAGCTACGAGCCGTACAACTTCAAGGGCCGGCTGGACGATTTCCCGTTGACGATCGAGTACGGCAAGAAGATGGACGCCCTGCGCACCGAACTGCGGGACTATTTCTGGGACGGCGAGTTTCGACACGAACTCGGCGCCAGCGTCACCACACTAGACGGGCAGCCTCATCGGCCTTACTCGGTGTTCCTCAACCGCAAGAACGGTAAGTCCGGTGTCGTCGTCGCCAACTACGACGAGAAGATGACAGTCACTGTGCAAGTGGCACTGGACAGTGGCGAACGCCTGGGTCGTTATCGTCTAGTGGATGATCCGGTGTGGCGCCCCACCGAGGATGGCATCGTGCTCCCACCCTGCTCGGCGGCAGTGGTGATCGAGTAATGCCAGCTAACAGCTACTACCAAGGAGGCATCATGCAGCGCGATATCAAGTTTTACACGAACACCTGGATCTTCGGCCGCGTCCCTCTGGCTGAGGTGATCCGCCGTGTCGCCGCGATCGGCTTTGACGGCATCGAGCTGGTGGGCGAGCCGAAGGAGTACAAGGCCACCGAAGTCGCCCGCATGGTCCAAGACGCAGGCCTCGAGGTGCTTTCCATCTGCGGCATGTTCCCCGGCCCAGAGCCAGGTGACCTGCGTTTGTTCTCGCACCCCGAGGCTAAAGAGCGCCAGAAAGCGATTGACTATGTCAAGGCGTGCGTGGACTTGGCCAAGGGAGTAGGCGCTCGCATTTCGGCTGATAGCTATAGGGGAAAAGGAGACGATAATGATTCAAAAGGCATTCAAGCAAGGTGAAGGCATCTTAAGGCTGGCCCCAACGTGGGTACCGCGCTCTTTCTGCATCCCGGGTCGGCGCATCAAACTGCATCCGGCTGACTATTATGCCTTCGGCGCGCATCGAGGGGGGATTGACGAACGTTGGCTCTCTTCTACCACTAAGGCCGATAACGGCCCGCTGACTACACCCGACGAGGGGCTGAGCTACGTGGTGTATGGCGACGAAACGAAGCCGCGGAAGGTGCTGTTTGCCGACGTGGTAGCCGAGCTGGGGGCAAAGCTGCTGGGCGATGAACTGTGGAACAAGTACCACAAATGGCCCATCTATTCCAAGTTCTTCGACAACAAAGGGCCTCTGCCCCACCACCTGCACCAGATGCAAGAACACGCCGCGCTGGTAGGCATGGACCAGAAGCCAGAGGCCTATTACTTCCCCCTCCAACTGAACAACTATGGGGCCGACTTCCCCCACACCTTCTTCGGGTTGGAGCCCGGGACCACCCCGGAGCAGGTGCGCCACTGCCTGGAGATCTGGGATCAGGGAGATAACCACATCACGGACCTGGCGAAAGCCTATCGGCTGGAGCCGGGCACGGGATGGTATGTGCCCGCCGGCGTGTTGCATGCGCCGGGCAGCCTCTGCACCTACGAGCCGCAGTGGGCCAGCGACGTCTTCGCTATGTTCCAGTCCCTGGTGAGCGATATGCCCGTTGATTGGTCACTGCTGGTCAAAAATGTCCCAGAAGACAAGCACCACGACCTGGATTATCTCGTCTCCATGATTGACTGGGAAGCGAACACCAACCCGAATTTCAAGGAGAAGCATTTCCGGCCACCTGTGCCTGTGAAGCCGCTGGAGGAGATGGAGAGCGAGGGTTACATCGAGAAGTGGGTCACCTACGGCAACGAGTTCTTTGCAGCGAAAGAGCTGACCGTGTTGCCAGGGCGCACCGTCACCATCCGCGATGCTGGCCCGTACGGCCTGATCATGCTACAAGGGCACGGGACCCTGGGCGTATGGCCCATCGAAACACCTACCCTGATCCGCTTCGGGCAGCTCACCCACGACGAGTACTTCGTCTCCTGCGCGGCAGCGCGAGAGGGGGTCACCATTCACAACCCCAGCACGACGGACCCCATCGTCATGCTTAAGCACTTCGGCCCCAACCCCGAAGCTCCCAAGGCTTAGACCTTCCCAAGATCGTGGACAGGCACGGTTCATCGCTGTGCTTGTCCACGTAACCACGTCAACAACCCACAACGCAACAAGTGCCAGGCGGCTCTTGACGTACCTGACTGCGCCGTGTTACCATCATCGCAGAGGCCGAGAGACGCTTTCCAGGTGAGGTGATATGTCCGGCTTGCGATGTTGGTTTTTTATCCTGTACCTGACCCTTGCCCTGTTGATGTTTACCAGGCCCCAGCCTGCTCGCGCGGTGAATACCCTTATCCAGGAAGCTGAGACGCCAACGCCATCGCCCACGACAACGCCGACCGAGCTACCGACCGCTACCCCTTCGCCCACCGACAGCCCTACGACCACCGACACGCCAACTA
>DAOUAJ010000370.1:0-1702 GCA_034433615.1 Anaerolineae bacterium
GCTCACGCCAGCAGATGGCGTACCATAGTCGTCCGCTCCCAACCCCAACGCCGATCACTTTACCGAATCCGGGAGTGGGGGGCAACAGCGAACCTTTAGAGCAGCGGCGGTTGTTCTGTGTTCGACGGGTTGGCGCGAGGGGCCTGCTTGAACGTCATCCGTTGCGGCGGCATCTGGATTTTCTTGCCGATCAGCAGGTCTTCGATGGTTAGAATTTGGATGCGTGGGAAGCTCCCCCAGTGCGGCGAGTGATAATCGCCCGCTTTGAGGGCTTCGAGCTTCATCTCCGGGGAAGCGTCTTCGAGCGTGATGAAAACGCCGATAGCCGCTTTTTCTCGTTCCACGGTGCCCACCAGATCGCGGATGTCCCGGCTGGAAACTTTGCCCGATTTGACCTGCACGATGACGCGCCTGGGTTTGCCGTTTTCTTCGTCTATAAAGGTGATCAGGCCGTCAATGCCCCGGTCCTTGCCCCGCCTGCCCTTGCCGCCGATTTCGCCGCCGCGCGGCTGGGCCTGCACCAGGGAGTTGGCCCAGTCCTGGAACTGATAGCGGCCTTCTCTCCTGTCCGCCTCAGCCAGGTAGCGCGCTCCGGCCAGGTCTTCCGGTTCGCCGACGACGGCGTAATCCTCGCCGGGCCTGAGGTCGAACATATCGCGCAGGCGGTACTTTTGCAGCGCGACGGCCACGTGGGTGATGTCAATGCCGATCCAATGGCGGCCCAGTTGCTGCGCGGCAGCGATGGCCGTGCCGCAGCCGCAGAAAGGGTCAAGCACCCAGTCGCCGGGGTTGCTGCTGGCGGCGACGATGCGCTCCAGCAACGCCTGTGGTTTTTGCGTGGGGTAGCCGAGACGTTCGGCGGCTTGTGCTGCGATGGCAGGTATATCTGACCAGATGTTTTGTAAGGGAACACCTGGCATTTCATCAAGGTAAACTTTCAGACGCGGGTAGCCAGTCCTGCTGTAAAGAATACGCCCCTGGGCCTCAAACTTTTCCATTTGCTCCTTGGTGTAAGCCCAACAACGGGAATTGGGCGGGCGAATGCCTTTCCACTCATATAATTGACCAGAAGAGGCGCGCTGCATGGAAGCGGTTAGATCGCGTGAGGCATAACGTCTTCCCGTTCCCTCCTCTACGTAGCGATAAGAGCTACTGATGTGCTCCTCTGAGTATTCAGTGTATTGAGTATTCCAGGAGTACGAAGCAGATTTGGTGTAGAAAAGAATGTTATCGCTAATGATACCATATTTCTTGCCAACATTTGCATGTGCGCTTGTGCGTTTCCAAACGATCTCGTTTACAAAATGCCCTGGGCCAAAAATCGCATCCAAAACGATCTTCAGGTAGTGGCTGGCCGTCGGATCGCAATGTAGATACAGGCTCCCCGTCGGCTTGAGAACGCGGCGCAGCTCCAACAGACGGATCGCCATCATCACCAGATAGGCCATCATCTGGTTGCGACCCAGCATGTCCACCAGCGCGCCGATGGCCCGCGAGACTGGCTCCGGCCCGCTCACGACCAGGTCTTGGAAGGTGCGCTCGGCAGTCGGTCCCCAGTGCCAGGAATCCTCGAAGGCCGTGATCTGCGCCTCGCTCTCCAGGCCGCTTTCGTCCTTGAAAAGCACGCTATAATCGCGGTTGCTGTTGAACGGCGGGTCAAGATAGATCAGGTCCACCGATTCGTCGGGAATGTGTTCGCGCA
>DAOUAJ010000371.1:0-35827 GCA_034433615.1 Anaerolineae bacterium
GGCGTGCGGGTGCGGGTGGGGGTCAATGTGGCGGTCGGTGTCGGGGTGGGTGCCGTGCTGAAGAGATAATCTTCCGTCTCGCCATGAGCCCAGCCGACGGCTGGCCCGCTGCCGTCGGCAGCCGAAGCCGGCCCCTCGCTGATGGTGACCCGCAGCCATAGGTCTTTGCCGGGATCGGGGTTGTAGACCCGGAACCTAGGGGTGGTAAACCGGTAATAGCCGGGGGTCGTCGGCAGGCTCACTACATAGTTCTGCACCGCCCATTCAGGTGCAGGGACTTTGTCGGGGCACTCGGGGACCTCACCCCATTGTCCGTTGCGAGTCCAGTCGAACCACAGGTTGAGGTAAGCTTCTTTGGGTGCGCCGGCCCGCACGGCAACGATGTAGTCCAGGGCGATCAACTCGCAGTGGGGAAAGCTGGCAGGCAGCCTGAGGCCGTCATCGGCACGATCAAGGTTGGCCATGTCTCCTTGCGGGATGATGTTGTTGACCCCGTCGGCGTCTGGGCCGGTGTCTGCCTCACCCTCCGTGCTGATCGCCTCGCCCAGATGGAACAACAGCGGCTCGTTGCGGTGGCGCGGGCCAACCGGTGCAGCGCCCCGGAATACGGTGGGAAACTGCGCGCGCACGCCCGGGTAAGCGGTCATGGGCATGCTGAAGGAATTGGTGCTGTCGGGCGCGTCACCCAGATCGGAGATGCCAACGGGGGTGGGCGTAAGAGTAGGGGTGATGGTGGGCGTGCGCGTTGGCGTGCGGGTGGGCGTGTGGGTCGGCGTACGGGTGGGCGTGCGCGTTGGGGTACGGGTCGGCGTGGGCGTGCCGTAGGTGATCACCAGTCTGGCATCGTAGAGGTTCTCGCGGCTGTCGAAGTAGCGCATGTTGCAGGTTGTCTCGGCCTGGCTGATGAGTTTCAGGCCGTAGTTGGAATACGTCCCCTGATACCACTCGCGCACCAGTTGGGTGGCGTCCCAACTGTACCAGGTACCGGTGGTCAGCCCTACATCGGTGGTGGCGTAAGCCGTGGCCGAGTGGCCGGGCTGGTTGTTCCAGGTGACACTCGTCTCGGTCCAACTGCCGGTTACCCGGTGGAGGGCAATCCTGTTCGTAGATGCGCCGCCAGAGTAGGCATAGCGCAGGTAGAGCTGAAGGGAAGCGCTCTGGATGGCCTGGCCAGCGGGGATGGCTGACAGGTCGAAACGGATGAGAGCCCGACCGCGATCGGGGAACTCCTGGCCCGGGCACTCCTCGGAACCTATCTCAAGCAAGGTGGCGGTGCCATAGTTATTGGTGGGCAACATGTAGTTCACCCAGGCGTCGGCAACGGGATAGAGGGTGGTGCTGGCGGCCGGACCGGTGACGGATAGTTGAGCCGTTGCAGGGGCCGACAGCACGAGGGATAGGATTGCGCTCAAGAGCAGAAACAATCCCAAGCGCACGGAGGATGAGGACAAAGAGAAGACAGAGGTTCGGGAACTCACTTTACACCTCCTAGCCCTGGGTGGGCTTCAGGGAAACCGGGAAGACGATGACGCTCCCCTCACGGCACTCCGCTGCGCTCCGTGCCTGACTACGAACAAAGCAACGGGCTTAAGTTGACGCATATGGGGGCGGGAGCGTGAGATTCATGACCTCGTACCACGAGACAGGGAAAAAGTCAAAGCTAACAACGCACACTGCAGGCTCTCTGAGAGCGTATCTAAGATCACCGGCACCAGCTAAAAGCACGGTGCCTGGGTTTCCGGATCACCCAGGCGGCGAGTTTCCCTGGCTTGTCGGCCAGGACAGGTTAACCGCCGCCGGCTCTTGAAGGGCTCACCATGCCGGCACGAGGACCCGCAGGCGTTCCACAATGGTTGGCAATACTGTCAACACTCGGTTCACCTCTGCTTCCATATTGAATCGTCCCAACGTCAGGCGCAGGTGGCCCACCGCGTCCTGGCGGGAGATGCCCATCGCCGTCAGCACATGGGAGGGCTCCTGAGCACCCGAGGTACAGGCCGATCCGCTGGAGGCACAGATTCCCTCCAGGTCTAGAGCCATCAGCATCCCTTCGGCCTCGACACCACGCACGACGAAGCTGGCGTGACCGGGCAGCCGGCGCGTGCGATGGCCGGTAAGCTGCACGTCCGGGATATTGGCCTCCACGCCGGCGATCAGCGCATCGCGCAAGCCGGTCAGTCGGACGGTCTCGCGCTCCCGATCCGCCTGCGCGATCTGGAGCGCCGTCGCCAGGCCCACGATGTAGGGGACGTTCTCAGTGCCTGCCCGTCGCTTGTGCTCGTGGCCGCCCCCGGTCTGGATGGGCCACAACGGCGTGCCGCTACGCACGTAGAGCACGCCGACCCCCTTTGGCCCGTAAAACTTGTGGGCGGAAAGGCTGAGCAGGTCCACGCCGAGCGCGTCTACGTCCAGAGGGAGATAAGCGCCGGCCTGTACGGCGTCGGTGTGTAGGGGAATGCCGCGTGCGTGCGTAATGGCGGCGATCTCGCGCAGAGGCTGAACGGTGCCAACCTCGTTATTGGCATACATCACGCTGACCAGTACTGTGTCGTCCCGCAACGCCTGAGCGACAGCTTGCGGGTCCACCAGACCGTCGCCATCCACGGGGACGATGGTCAGCTCAAAGCCGTAACGGTCGCGCAGGTCTTCGGCGGTGTGGAGGACGGCATGGTGCTCGACGGCTGTGGTGACGATATGGTTGCCGCGGCCGCGGGCGCGTTGGGCCAGCGCCACACCGCGCAAGGCCAGGTTGTTGCTTTCGGTGCCACAGGAGGTGAAGACGATCTCGTGCGGGCGGCAATGGAAAATTTCGGCCACGGTCTCTCGGGATTGGTCCAGAGCCTGAGCAGCCTCCCGGCCCAGGCGATGGAGGCTGGAAGCGTTGCCAAAACGCTCTGTGAAGTAAGGAAGCATCGCCTCAACCACCCGCGGATCCACCGGGGTGGTAGCGGAGTGGTCCAGGTAAATCACCGCTGTGTTTCGTGCCATGTCAACCCTTGTCCTGAAAATAGCAGTCAGCGATCAGCCAGCAGCAGCCTGTGGTCTTCACAGCCTGCCCTGGACGACGTGCAGGCCAGGGTCCAGGGAAGACCGCTTGTGGTCTTCGCAGTTCAGAAGACCGCCAGTCACCTGCCGTCATTGGCTGATAGCTAATAGCTGATAGCTGACGGCTTTTCATGGGCCGTGGCGCCGCCCGCGACATGAGGAACTGTCCTGTGGCCAGGGGACAGGCATGCGCCACAGCGCCGCCCGCGGCATGGGGAACCTTATGAATTTTTTTAC
The DNA here is from genome assembly GCA_034433615.1 of Anaerolineae bacterium. Classification (GTDB taxonomy): domain Bacteria; phylum Chloroflexota; class Anaerolineae; order DUEN01; family DUEN01; genus DAOUAJ01. The sequence continues at coordinate 3,283 of DAOUAJ010000371.1, forward strand.
TGCGGCTTGATATTTATTTTACCACCCGCCTGCGCCATCGTCAAGGGAAGTCGACCTAGGATGCGGTCAGGCCAGAGGGACCGCATGTAGGCCTGGCGACTATCTTGCTCACATAGCCGCCGCAACCGTGCTGACAGAGTGGGCAGCCGAAGAAGAACCGTTGCGTTATCCTCACTTGAATGAGTTTTGACAATGGGGTCAGACACAGGATATACTTGTATCCTGGAATTCTCTTGAACAGCGGCTTCCAGCCCCATGCTGCACTTTAGTGATAATGAGCCAATCTAAGCCGCAATTAACTTCCAGGGAGGAGGATACAGACATGGCAGAGCGGTTCGAGTTTCCCAAAGAGTTCCTGTGGGGCGCAGCCACAGCCTCATACCAGATCGAAGGAGCCTGGAACGAAGACGGGAAGGGCGAATCTATCTGGGATCGCTTCTCTCACACCCCTGGCAAAGTGGTCAACGGCGACACAGGCGACGTCGCCTGCGATCACTATCACCGCTGGGCGGATGACATCAAGCTGATGCAGGAAATTGGCTTGAAAGGGTATCGCTTCTCGATCTCGTGGCCGCGCGTGTTGCCTACCGGCCGTGGGAAGATCAATCCCGCCGGCCTTGATTTCTATGATCGTCTGGTGGACGGACTACTGGCCGTTGGCATCCAGCCTTTCGTCACCCTCTACCACTGGGATCTGCCCCAGGCTTTGCAAGAGATAGGTGGTTGGGGCAATCGCGACGTGGCCTACTGGTTCGCTGACTATGCGGTCCTGATCGGTCGCCGGCTGGGTGACCGCGTCAAGAATTGGATCACCCATAACGAGCCATGGGTGGTGGCTTTCCTGGGCTACCTCAATGGTTATCATGCTCCCGGCCTGACCGATCCCCGCTTAGCTCTCCAGGCCTCTCATCACTTGCTGCTCTCCCATGGTGAGGCGGCACGCGCGCTGTGGGACGCCGGAGACGAGGATACCCAGGTCGGCATCACCCTCAACCTGTCGCCTATCCATGCCGCCAGCCAGAGTGAGGCCGATCAGGCTGCCGCCCGCCGCCAGGACGGGTTCCTCAATCGCTGGTTCCTGGACCCGCTGTTCAAGGGCGCTTACCCGCCCGACATGCTCGAACTCTATGGCGACCTGGCTCCGCAGGTGGCGCCTGGCGATATGACCCGTATCCAGGTCCCCGTTGACTTCCTTGGCGTCAACTACTATACACGCGGCGTCGTCAAGGACGATCCACGAGCAGACCTCCTGCGCACAGCCAGCGTAAAGATCGAGGGGCCGGAATACACGGAGATGGGCTGGGAAGTTTACCCACAGGGATTATACGAGTTGCTCACCCGCATTCAGAACGACTACGATCCACCTGCCCTCTATATTACTGAGAACGGCTGTGCCTTCGAGGACACGATAAACGCTCAGGGCCGGATAAATGACGAGCGCCGAGAGGCGTACCTGCGCGAGCATTTCATCCAGGCTCATCGCGCCATTCAAGATGGCGTCAGGCTGCGCGGCTACTTCGTGTGGTCCCTGATGGACAACTTTGAGTGGGCATGGGGCTACACCAAGCGCTTTGGCATCACTTACGTAGACTACACCACGCAACGGCGCACCATCAAGCGCAGCGGCCATTGGTATAGCAACGTAATCACACGGAACGCGGTGGAACGGCCGTAGCGCAACCAGAGGGATGAGCCTGCCCTAGACGACGTGCAGGCCAGGGGCAACGAGGCAACGAGGTGTTCTGGCCGCGTTCCTTGTTGCCTCGTTACTACCGGAGGAGATTTGCCAAAAACGCATAGTTATGCTATAAGATGAGTAGTCTGGGGATGACAGGCTTCGACGGGGCAGGCTGGCCGAGGACTGCAAGCCGAGGTGCTCTCACCTCGTTAAACCAGAGCAAAATCTATAAGTGCCAAGAATAGTGGCAAGGCGTTCAACTTCGTACCGCGATTCGCGGCGCAGCCCGCGATGGCTATCGCTGCGTAATCGTTAGCGAAGACGCCAAAATGGGTCACCTGCGGGTGACCACGGTGCTCCAGCGTGGACCCGGCTGGCGCTGGATCTCACCGTCATAAACAGCAGGGTGCAGCCAACCTGATGCTGCTAGGGCTGGTCTAAGGCCCGGGGTCTCCGGGTAGCGGCTGGCCAGGCTAAGGGTGCCGTCAGGGGCAGCCCATCTGGCGAGAGCAAAACCTTGACTAAGCTTGTAGAAGTTCAAGGCCGAATGCTTCGGACCCGGGTTCGATTCCCGGCATCTCCACCAAGTGAAGGTCATGCTCGTTGTGAGCATGACCTTTCTTTTTTCCTGTGTTGCATATAATCTTCATCATACTCCTGTTGCGCTCAGGCGGCTATATTATATTGCGAATTATTCACAGTAACGAGTAACTCCATGACAGATTTGGTCAAACGGGTAAAGATCACTCTGGCGCGTATCGGGGGAAGGATGACCCGTCAGCGGCGCGTGATCCTGGAAGTGTTGCAAGAAAGCGGCATGCACATGACCGCTAAGGACCTGTATCTGCAAGCCCACGCGCGTGACCCAAAGGTCACCCTGTCTACTGTCTACCGGACACTCGACTTGTGCAAGGGGCTGGGGCTGATCAGCTCCCGGCAGTTTAGCCCAGAGCACGGCCCCGAATGGTATGAGCTGGCCGCGAGTGAGGACCATTACCACATCATCTGTCTCAAATGCGGCCAGGTGGTCGAGTTCGAAGCGCCGGAGATCACCCATGCCATACAACGGCTCACTCAAGAAAAGGGCCTCACCGAGGCGCACGCCAGCCTGTCCATCTACGGCATATGCTCAACTTGTAGTCAGAAGGCCGATTGAGAGGTGAAGCGGAGGCAAACCTGGATGTTATGGATGATGCAACAGATCACACCTGTGACCGATCAGAGCAATGATCTGGCCTCACTGCCCGCCGGGACGCGCGCTGTGATTCGCGGCCTGCAAGGGGGTCGCGGCCTGGTCAGCCGGCTGGCGGCCCTGGGATTCACCGTTGGTGCGGAGGTGACGATGGTACAGAACTATGGGAGCGGCCCTGTGATCGCGTTGGTCAGAGGCACGCGCGTGGCGGTAGGCCGCGGGGAAGCGCGCAAGATCCTGGTTTCTCCGCTGAGGCAGAACCAAGATGACTCTATCTAAGCTCGCTCAGTCCCATTGTCATCCCGACAACGGGAATCAACCGATTCTCTTCAGCCAGCAGGCACTCCGCATTGCACTGGCCGGACAGCCCAACGTGGGCAAGTCCACCGTCTTCAACATGTTGACCGGGCTCAACCAGCATGTCGGCAATTGGCCGGGGAAGACGATTGAGCAAAAGGTGGGCGTTGTCCATCTGGCGGACACCGAGATCGCGCTGATAGACCTGCCGGGCATCTACAGTTTAACCGCGAACTCGCCGGAGGAGCGCGTCGCGCGCGACTACATTATTCGAGAGCGGCCCGATGTGGTCATTGTTATCGTCAATGCGGCCATCCTCGAGCGTAGCCTGTACCTGGTGGCCGAGCTACTCCAGTTGCCGGTGCCGATTGTGTTAGGGCTGAACATGCTGGACGTGGCCAGGCAGAATGGGGTCCAAATTGAGCCCTATGCGCTTGAGGCGGCACTGGGCATCCCGGTCGTTCCGTTAATCGCCAGCCGCAATCAGGGGGTGCGAGAGTTGCTGGAGGTAGCCCGACACGTCGCCGAGCACCCGGAGTCATTTGCTCCTAATCGGCCCGGCATTCGCAGCCCGCACGAGGGCGTGGTGAATCGGGTGCGTGAACTCATCACCGGATATGTGCCACATCCCTACCCCGCTGACTGGGTCGCCCTCAAGCTGCTGGAGGGGGACAGCGAGGTCACTGCCCTTATGCAGCAGGAGACCCCGGCGGGCATCTGGGCGGAGGTTGAGACAGTCCTGCATGCCCACGAGGATGCCTTCCTGGACATCGCCGGTGGGCGCTATGCGTGGATTGAACAGATGATGCGGGCAGCCTCTACCCATCCGGGTAGGGGTATGATCACGTTAACCGACCGGGTGGACCGGGTCGCCACGCATCCTCTCTGGGGCCTGGCATTCTTGAGCGGCATATTTGGGCTGGTTTTCTGGTTGACGTATACGTTCGCTGCACCCGTGCAGCAGTGGCTCGATACCAGCGTTGTGCAACCACTGGCGGCGGGAACCCGGACGATTCTGACCGGCGCGCCCTCGTGGTTGAGCGGGCTCCTGGCAGACGGGTTGATCGGTGGCGTGGGCACCGTCCTGACCTTTCTCCCTATTCTGGTGATCTTCTTCGCCATGCTGGGGCTGCTGGAAGATGTCGGCTACCTGGCACGGGCGGCTTACGTCATGGACCGCTTCATGCACCTGATGGGGTTACACGGCAAGAGCTTCTTGCCCCTGTTCCTGGGGTTTGGCTGTAACGTGCCAGGGGTGATGGGGACGCGCATCGTCGAGGACCGGCGTGCTCGATTGATGACGATTCTGCTAGCTCCTCTGGTTCCTTGTACGGCGCGGCTGGGGGTCGTCGCTTTTCTTGCCCCGGCCTTCTTTGGACAACATGCCACGCTGGCCACCTGGGGGCTGGTGATGCTGAACCTGGTGGTGCTAACCGGCCTGGGCGCGTTGGTACACCGCCTGGCTTTCACGGGCACCCATTCCGCCTTCATCATGGAGCTTCCCCTCTATCACATGCCCAACCGCCGCACCATTGCCCTGTTCGTGTGGCACCATACGCTGGCCTTCGTCAAGAAGGCCGGCACCATCATCCTGTTCATCTCCATGCTGGTGTGGATGCTTTCGACCCTTCCCTCCGGTCAAGTCGAGCAAAGTTTCCTGGCCTGGCTGGGACGCGCACTCGATCCCGTCAGTCGCTGGATCGGATGGACCGATTGGCGGCTGACAGCGGCACTGCTGAGTAGCTTCGTTGCCAAAGAGAACACCATCGCCACCCTGGGCATTCTTTACCACAGCGGTGACAAGGGTGGGGACCTGGCTCAGCACGTGGCCGCTGTTCTAACGCCGGCGGCAGCTCTGGCATTTCTGACCGTGCAGATGCTCTTCATCCCTTGCGCGGCGACCACAGCGGTCATTCGTCAGGAAACCGGATCGTGGAAGTGGAGCGCGCTCAGCGTTGGGCTGTTACTGGTTGTGTCGGTGGCAGGCGGCGCTGCCGTTTATCGCATCGCTTCTCTGGTCGGCCTGGGAGCGTAGCATGGCCAGCACAAAAGAGCCGAACGCCCTAGTGCGGTTGCTGATCCTTGTTGATCAGGGTAGGTTGCACTCCCTCGGAGAACTGGCCCGTCAATTGCAGGTCAGCGAGCCGTTGGTGCAACAGATGCTGGCCACTCTCACCACGAGCGGGTATCTGCAACGCGCGGCAGGTGAGTGCTCAGGCCCTTGCCACTCATGCCAGGAGCAGCAGGCCTGCCTGATCTCTGAGGCCACGGTCTGGAGGTTGTCAGACAAAGGCCGCCATGCCGTTCAACAGTGGGAAAAGGGTGTTGCGTGATTGACAATTGCGCGGTTTGGGTTACAATGCGGCTGCCATGCATGTCCTGGTTATACACCCCAATCCTGAGTTATGCGGCCACCTGCTGCCTCTCATGCGCCGTTACAACGCCTCAGCCTCCTGCGCGGCCAGTCTGGTGGAAGCATGTGCCCTCCTGCGCTCGATTCATCCTCAGCTCATCATCGCCGCGCGTAGCTTATTAACGGGGGACGCCAGCGCGCTCTTTGGCGCCGTAGACCGATCTGAGCCTCCTCCCATCCTTTTTTTGACTAACGTTCAATCTCCGGCCGATCTGGCTGGGCCAGAGAGGACACGGATAGAGGCCATGTTGGCCTATCTGAGCGGATTGTCCGTTCGGGGAGCCGAGCCGATTCAGGTGGGGCAGTTGTATATTGATCCCGCCCACAAGCGCGCCAGGCTGGGCGACCAGTGGGTGACGCTACCCCCCTTGCAATTTCACCTGCTCTCCTATCTGGCAGAGCATGCCGGCGAGGTGGTGGGTTATCGGGAGTTACTCCGTGCCGTTTGGGGGTATGACGAGGATGAAGAGGAAGCCCGTGCGCTCCTTAAGGTGCACATCCGTCAACTGCGCCGGCGGTTGGGATTGGTAGCTCATACGGGCGAGTACCTGCGCGCCGTGCGGGGATTTGGTTATATCCTGGAAGCGCCCTCTCATTCGTAACCCATAAGATGCGACGCACCTGTTCACCAAATCTTCACCAAATTCCTATACTTTACATATCGTGTTCTGTCTCAAGGGTGTTATAATGTGCACTGATTTGCGCGACCAACATCCATCTTGGGGTTATACAAGGATGGGTGTACGATCGCGAAATCTACACCATGTTGGGTTCGCCCAGAAGGAGGTGAACATGTCGGAGCGAGGCTGTCCTTCCACCACACGGGACACCGATCAGATGCGTGGCAAGACCCTCCTCTGCATTGATGGCCCCCTGGGCAATGTCCATGATGTGATCATTGATCCAGAGACCGCCAAGCCGACCCACCTGGTTTGGCGAGAGGGGGTGATGCTCACTCGAGAGATCACTATTCCTATTGAGTATGTTGCCCAGATAGACGACGAACATATCCTCTTGAAAGCCGATCGGGAGAAGCTGCATCAGCTTCCGCAAGTCTGGTGGTAACCAACAGAAGGCCTGCCGGAGGAGGCTTTCCGACATGGCAAATCAACAAGCAAGAGCCGGACGACGCTATTGCGAGGAATGCGGACGCCCTATCGAGAGCAGGGACCCTGACGTATACCTCTGCGGACGGTGTGCTCAGGAGCAGGAAGAAGAGGAAGAGCGTTCCAAGCGCGCCGAGCGTGATTTGCGCAAGCGTCAGCGGTCACGACGAGAAGGCTGGGTGGATGAGGCGACCATGACGCGACCGCGCAACCGCCTGGAACGTCGTCGCCCCCGTGACGACGACAACGACTGACGGCCAGGGTGCTACAACCGGGGAGAGGCCTCCCGACGAACGGGATATCGCCCGTGTGAGTACCTGACATGAGGGCAGAGAGGGGAACCTTTGTGATCCTTAATCCTTGAGCAGTTCATGCGATACCAGACAGGAGGGAACTATGTCCTCTTGGGGAGAGTGGGAGTGCACGGAGTGTGGGTACATCGAGACAGGTGAAGAGCGGCCTGCTCGCTGTCCCGAGTGTGGCGCGCCTGGCGAGGCCTTCGACTTCTATGAGTATGAAGGCGATGAAGACGAGGAAGGATATTTCTACGGGGAAGATGACGGCGCAGAGGAAGAGGATTTTCTCGAGGACCTGGAGCTGGGATTTGAGGACGAAGAATTGGAAGATTGAGCAGGAAGCGTTTTTAACTTCCAGGGCATCCTAAGGATGCCTTGGCATTGTAGTAGTCCCCTGTTATCAAGAGACATGTCACAGGAGAAGGAGGTGTCCGTAACGAAAATGGCATCTATCAGGATGCAAATCGAGCAGTCTAGTAGTTATTCACAAGAGGAGGCATCTAACGACAAAGAAGAGATCCCTCCCCCTACTTCGCGCACGCCCCGTGCCAGGCTTTGGGCCGAGGTACCCGATAAGCTATGGACGGACTGGCGTTGGCAACTCAGCCACCGCGTGAACAGCCTGGACGAGTTGCGCCCAATCCTTCGACTGACCCCCGAAGAAGAGGCTGGCGTGCAAGCCAGTGATCGGTTGCGGCTGGATATTACGCCGTATTTCGCCTCTTTGATTGACCCAGACGACCCGAACTGCCCCATCCGCCGCCAGGTGATCCCCACGGTTCATGAACTGGAGGCTTTCTCCGCGGCTATGGAGGATTCCCTCAACGAGGACGGGCACTCGCCCATCCCGGGTCTGGTCCATCGTTACCCCGACCGGGTCCTGATGCTGGTGACGACCCAGTGCGCCAGCTACTGCCGCTACTGCACGCGCAGTCGCCTGGTCGGCGATCCGGCCGCGCAATTCAGTCGCGCCGATTACGAGGCCCAATTGGCCTACATCGCCCAGACGCCGCAGATCCGAGACGTCCTGTTGTCGGGGGGTGATCCGTTGATCCTGCAGCAGCATATCCTGGAAATGCTGCTACAGCGCCTGCGCGCTATCCCGCACGTCGAGATCATCCGCATCGGCACGCGGGTGCCTGTGTTCCTGCCACAACGCATCACCCAGGACCTGGTGGACATGCTGCGCCGGTTTCACCCGCTCTGGATGAACATCCACTTCAATCATCCGAAGGAGATCACGCCGGAGGTGCGCCAGGCTGTCAACCGCCTGGCGGATGCTGGCATCCCGCTCGGCAGCCAGAGTGTCCTGCTGGCTGGCGTCAATGACTGCCCGAATATCATCAAACGCCTGGTGCACGAGTTAGTCAAAATCCGCGTGCGGCCTTACTACCTCTACCAGTGCGACTTGGTGGAAGGCGCCGGCCATTTTCGCACTCCGGTCGCCAGGGGGATCGAGATCATGGAAGCGCTGCGCGGCCACACGTCAGGTTACGCCATTCCGACCTACGTGATCGACGCGCCGGGCGGAGGCGGCAAGGTGCCCATCCTGCCCCAGTACCTGATCAGCCAGTCGCCTGAGCGGGTCGTCGTGCGCAACTACGAGGGGTTCATCAGTACCTACGTGCAGCCGACCGCATATCGGCCGCACGACCCATCCACCTGCCCGGAATGCCAGGCAGCCTCCCGTTACAACGAAGGTGTGCAGAAGGGGGTGGCCGGGCTGCTGACCGGTGAGCGTTTCACCATCGCCCCCGAGGGGTTCGCCGAGGTGCATCAACGTCGTTCGCAGGTTCAGTGGGTGCCTGCAAGCCAGGTGCCGATCCCAGTCAACGGAAGCGGGAAAAACGGGAGCGGAGGAGGGGGTTGATGGAAATCCGTCACCCACACCCGTTGCGGGTGACCGTACTTTTCAATCTGAAGAAGAATGCGCCTCACGATGGACCACTGCCACCCGACGCCTGGGCTGATCTGGACTCCGAAGCCACTGTGGAGGCCATCGCGGCCGCGTTACGTCAGGCGGGGCATCAAGTCAGCCTGTTAGAGGGTGACCTGGATGCGTTTGAGATGCTGCGCCGTAACCCACCGGACATCGCCTTCAACATCTGCGAGGGGCATCGGGGCGACGCACGGGAGGCGCAGATACCGGCCATGTTGGAGATGCTGGGTATCCCGTACACGGGCAGCCGGGTGTTAACGCAGGCCCTCAGCCTGGACAAGCCGATGTGCAAGCGGCTGTTCAGCTTCTACGGGCTGCCCACGCCCCCCTTCCAGGTGTTCTACCGACCGGACGAGCCGCTGGCGCCCGATATGAGCTTCCCCCTCTTTGTCAAGCCGGGCTGGGAGGGGACGGGCATGGGTGTGACACCGCGCTCAGTAGTGTACGATGAACCGGCCTTGCGGCGGCAGGTCCGGTACATCCTGGACACTTATCACCAGGGCGCGCTGGTCGAGCGATATATCGGCGGCCGTGAGTTCACCGTGGGCGTGTTGGGCAACGAAGAGCGGGTCGCGTTCCCGCCGATGGAGGTGGATCTGAGCGAGTGTCCGCCGGAGGAGCAGGGGTTATACACGGCCCGCATCAAGGGTGAATTAGCGAGCGCGCCGCGCTACCTGTGCCCGGCCCCGCTGCCGCCCGACCTGAGCGAGGCGTTACGGCACCTGGCGCTCGACGCCTGCCGGGCCATCGGCGTGCTGGACATCGCCCGCGTGGACTTCCGCATGGACGAGGCCGGCCAGCCGTGGATCCTGGAGATCAACGCGCTCCCTGGGATTAACCCGGAGCTGAGCGATCTATGCATCTACACGCGGATGCTGGGGATCCCCTACGAGTGGCTGATCAACCGCATCCTGGATCTGGCCTGCGCCCGGTACGGCCTGCCCACCTCGGACGCCTTTCACCAGCCCATGCCCTACGATCCGCCCCGCCCCGGTGAGGTGCGCATCGCTCGCGTGGGCGAGCCGGACCGCTCCGTCCAGCTTGCCTGTCTTGGTGGTCAGACCAGGGAGCCGATGGGCAGACCAGGGTGCCGGACAGGCATAGGGGCCAGGGTGCCCGTGTGACAGGTCTTCGCAGCTTGCTATCCGCACAAGAACGAAAGGCTCCCGCTCCGAGTAGAGGGCGGGAGCCTGGCATAGAGGTCGAATAGCCTAAGCATGACTCAAGGCTCGGAGATCACAGCAAGTTGGGCGTTAATGGCCTCGATGGCATCGGCATACCATTTGCCATTGCAGGTAATCATCGTCTTGAGAGAGGGTTTCCCCTTGCAGCGTGGCCACCGCCCTGGCTCGCTTGCGTAAGTCCTCTGGTAATCTAACCACGAAATTGACCATCATAGTCCACCACCTTCTGTAATGACTGCATTACAATACATTGTATCCTCACTTGTCCATCCCTGTCAAGGACAACACAAGGTGGCTTTGCAACCGCTGTCACTGCCCCGCCACTAACTCTCGCCAGGTTTCAGCCATGCAATGTCTCGCTGTCCCTTTATTTGACATCAAAACCCGAACGCTATACTATAACCCATGTTCAGCGGTGTGTCGAATAACCTCGACGGACTGCACGACTGGATGACGGAGCAGTACCACCTGCTTGTGTTCCAGTCCCACGATCCAGGAGATGTTATGTCATCCAACGCCCAGATCATCGAACTGGAATCTCGCTACACCTCCGGCGCCTACCCCAAGCGCGAGGTCGCCATCGTGCGCGGCGAGGGTGCTCGCCTGTGGGACGCCGATGGCCGCGAGTACATTGACTGTGCCTCCGGCCAGGGCGTCGCGCTGATCGGGCACGGCCGGCCGGAGGTGGCCGCGGCCATCGCCGCTCAGGCCCAACGCCTCATTACCTGCCCGGAGATCTTCTACAACGATCAGCGCGCCCGCCTGCTGGAGCGGCTGATCGGCCTGGCGCCCGCGGGGCTGACTCGTGTCTTCCTCTGCAACTCCGGCGCGGAGGCAGTGGAGGGGGCCATCAAGTTCGCCCGCCTGGCCACGGGCCGCCCTGGCATCGTGGCGACCATGCGCGGCTTTCACGGCCGCACGATGGGCGCGCTCTCCGCCACCTGGGAGGAAAAGTACCGGAAGCCGTTCGAGCCGCTGGTCCCCGGCTTTACTCACGTGCCGTACAACAACCTGGAACGTCTGGCCCAGGCGGTCACAGAGGAAACGGCGGCGGTGTTGTTGGAAGTCGTCCAGGGCGAAGGGGGCGTGCGCCCTGGTTCTCGTGAATACCTGCAAGGTGCTCGGGAGATTTGTGACCGCGCGGGTGCGCTGTTGATCGTGGACGAGGTGCAGACCGGCTTCGGCCGCACGGGGCGATGGTTCGCTGTTCAGCATCACGACCTGCGCCCGGATCTGATGGCGCTGGCCAAGGGGATCGCCGGAGGCGTGCCCATGGGTGCTGTGCTCATGAACGACGCAGTGGCCGGGAAGATCACGTCGGGTGTGCATGGCTCCACCTTCGGCGGCAATCCGCTGGCCTGCGCGGCGGCGTTAGCCGCGCTGGACGTGCTCGAGCGAGAGGAGTTGCCTCGCCAGGCAGCCGAGAAGGGTGAGTATTTCCTGGGCCGACTGCGGCGCATCGAGTCATCCCAAATCCGTGAGGTGCGCGGCCTGGGGTTGTTGGTGGGCGTGGAGTTACGGGAGCGCTCCACCCCTTATCTGCAAGCCTTGATGCAGCGCGGTGTGCTGGCTCTGCCTGCCGGCCCCACGGTTGTGCGCTTCTTGCCCCCCCTCGTCATCAGTCGGGATGATCTGGATCAGGTGGTAGATACCTTTGCTGCTGTCCTGGAAATCTCCACCAAAGACGGCAGCGGTTAAAAGCGTGTCCGCTTGGAAGCTATCATCGCGGGGGAGAGACCGGGCAGCGTCATTTATGCGCCGCCGATCCCCCGAACGTGGGTTTGCCAGCCACCTGGAAATATGGTAAAATGGCAATTGTAAAGATGCAGCGCTTCAGAAAAGTGGGCAGCCCCCACTTTTCTTGCTGTCAGGGACTATGTGGAGCACAGCATGAACAGTGAGTTGATCCGGGCCATTAACCAAATCTCGGCGGAGAAAGAGCTCTCTAAACAAGTCATCCTCGAAGCGATTGAGGCAGCCCTGATCTCAGCCTATCGTCGAAATTTCGGGTCTGCTGCCAACGTGAGCGCGCGCATTGACCCCGACACAGGCGAGATGCGCGTGTACACCGAGAAGGAGGTCGTCGAGAAAGTTCAGGATCCCAAGACGCAAGTGGATCTTAGGGAAGCTCGCAAAACCAATCCCCATGCCGAGATCGGTACCCGCCTGGCGATCGAGAGCACGCCAGCCGACTTCGGCCGTATCGCCGCGCAAACCGCCAAACAGGTCATCCTGCAGCGGATCAAGGAAGCGGAGCGCGAGACCGTCTACCAGTATTTTGAAGAGCGAGTCGGTGAGATCGTGCAGGGCAAGGTCCAGAGTATTGATTACTCCAGTGGTACGATAACCGTCAACCTGGACCGGGCCGAAGGGATCATGACCAAAGAGGACCAGATCCCCTCCGAACGTTATCGGGTAGGGCACGCCGTACGCGCCCTCCTGGTCGAGGTGCATCGCGGCAACCGTGGCCCGATCATCCGGCTCTCGCGTTCGCACCGCAACATGTTGCGCCGGCTTCTCGAAAAGGAGGTGCCAGAGATTTTCCAGGGCACCGTCGAGATCAAAGCCATCGCGCGCGAGCCCGGACAACGTTCCAAAGTGGCCGTATCTGCTCTACAGACGGGCGTGGACCCTGTGGGTTCCTGCGTGGGCATGCGGGGCATGCGCATCCAGGCCATCGTCAACGAACTGAGCGGTGAGAAGATTGACGTCGTGGAATGGAACGCGGATACGGCCGTCTTTATCGCCAATTCCCTCAGCCCGGCCAAGGTTACAGACGTCATCCTGGAGGACACGCCCGACGGACGCACAGCGATCGTCATTGTCCCCGACCGTCAGCTCTCACTGGCTATCGGGAAAGAGGGGCAGAATGCCCGCCTAGTGGCTAAACTGACCGGGTGGCGCATTGACATCAAGAGTGAGAGCGAGGCCGCCGCAGAAGGGCTGGATCGTCTGGCCGTCGAGCGACGGCGCATGACGGAGGCCCTTCGCGCCAGCGGTGAACGCGACCTGCTGGATGTCGCTGAGGAGATTCTGCGCCAGGGCGACCGAGGGGGGATACAGCGAACCATTGCCTTCGATGAAGGGTTGGATATCGCGTTGACAGAGCCAACAGGCCCAAACCAGGCGTCTACGCCAGAACCTGAGAAACCAGCCATTGCCGAGATGGTTTCCTCTGAAGCGGAGAAGACACCTACCGCTGAGGCTATGACGGAAAGACCCGCTGTCGCGACAGAAGAGCAAGCACTTGCTGGAGAGGTTGGCGGCCCAGAGGTGATGGTCAGTAAGAGAATGTCCTTGTCTCCTGAGGAATTGATGGACGAAGAGGGCTTGCTCGAAGGTAAGGAACTCCTGGAAGCCGAGGAATTGGAAGGCGAGGACTCCGAAGGCAAGCGCAAGAAGCGCCAGAAGAAGGAGAAGAAGCGACAACTGGTGTATGACGAGGAGACAGGACAGGTCATTGCTGTGCGTCGTCGTAAGCGTCCCAGCCGCAGTTGGGAAGACATGAGCGAGGATTACGACTTCTAGCACCGGACCATCGTCATGCGCCATCGACATGTACCTCAACGCACCTGCATCGCTTGCCGTAAGATACGTCACAAGCGGGATCTGATTCGCGTAGTGCGTACGCCTGAAGAAGAGGTGTTGATTGATCCCACCGGTAAGCGATCCGGTCGGGGCGCATACCTGTGCCGGGCACGGGATTGTTGGAGTACCGTTTTGACTTCCGGTGGGCGGCGACTGGAGCAGGCTCTGAAAACTCATCTGAACGCAGACGTGTTGGCTGCGTTGCAGGAGTTCGCTGCCGGCCTGCCGCCCACTTTACCGAATGAGGAACAAGAGGCCGGAACGGATGCTCTGGCCTGAAACATGGCGCCAAACTATGGACGCCCGATTCGAGTCTTTATTGGTGGATGTTCAGAGAGAGGTCAGGCGAGGGGGAAGGCCAATGGAAGTATAAGTAAGACTCGTCTGCGATTCCCCTCTTGCCCCTACCCATACCGACTGGCTATTGGGCTTCACTGCTCGCCCCTACCAGTTCACCGTCACGACCCCTCTGGCATCTAAAATATCTACAGTTTGTCGGCTGCATTAACTTGATCTGCATCTTAGGGCGTGTCTGCTCACCCCGGCCTTGTGAAGGTTGGAAAAGGGTGCAGAAATACGGGGCGAAGTTTGCCCGGCCGACAGAAAGGGGATGAGAAGATGGCCCAGTTTACACCATCACGTGGGAAGAGGTACCCCGCGCGCAGGCCGCGCGAGCATGCCAACAGTCGTCCTGGTAGCAACCGCCGTGATACGCAACCCCCGACGACGGCGGTAACGATCGTCGAGGCCAAGAGCCAGAAACCAGGAGTGCAACAACCATCAGAGATTGAGATCCCTGAGACGATCACCGTGCGCGACCTGGCTGATAAGATGAAGCGCAGCCCGATTGACGTGATCAAGGTGCTGATGAACTTCGGCGTGATGGCGGCGATCAACCAGACTATTGACTTCGATACCGCGGTCATCGTCGGTGAGGAGATGGGGGTAAAGGTGAAGCCGATACCGGTCGAGGTCCCTCCAGCGCCCGAAGAGGAGGTTGAGGTCAGCGGCCCCAAAACCCTCTGGCAGCAGGTCGCTGAATCGGAACGGCCAGAAGATCTGCGCCCGCGTCCACCTGTGGTCACCATCCTGGGCCACGTGGATCATGGCAAGACGACATTGTTAGACGCTATCCGCCATACCCGCGTGGTGGACGGTGAGGCTGGAGGGATCACCCAGCACATCGGCGCTTATCAGGTGGAACTGGAAGGCCGGAAGATCACTTTCCTGGACACCCCTGGCCATGAGGCATTCACCGCCATGCGCGCCCGTGGCGCCCAGGTCACCGACATCGTTGTCCTGGTGGTGGCCGCCGACGATGGTGTGATGCCGCAGACTCGGGAGGCACTGGACCACGCCCGGGCCGCGCGTGTGCCCATCATCGTGGCGTTGACCAAGATTGACAAGCCTAATGCGAATGTCGAGCGCGTCAAGCAGCAACTGGCTGAACTCGATCTGGTGCCTGAAGATTGGGGCGGCAATACCATCGTCGTGCCGGTGGCCGCTAAGAGGGGCGAAGGTGTCGAGGAACTGCTGGAAAACATCCTGCTGGTCACCGAAATCGAAGGGTTTAAGGCCAATCCTAATCGCCCGGCTAAGGGTACGGTCATCGAAAGCCGGTTGGATCACACGCGCGGCCCCGTGGCGACGCTACTGGTGCAGAACGGGACACTGCGCGCCGGCGATAATCTCGTTGTGGGCGAGGTATGGGGCCGGGTGCGTGCCATGTTCGACGAGCACGGCAAGAACGTTAAGGTCGCCCCGCCTGCCATGCCGGTGCAGGTGACCGGCCTCTCGGATGTGCCCACAGCCGGCGAGATATTTGAGGTCGTCAGCGACGAGCGTACCGCCCGCGCCATAGCGGCTGAGCGTCTTGCTGAACGCCGACAGCGTGAGATGCGCCCGCTGGCCAAGACGGTCAGCCTGGAAGATATTTTCAACCAGGTGCGGGCAGGCCATATCAAAGAGCTTAACCTGATTTTGAAAGCCGATGTACAGGGATCACTGGAGCCTATCGTCAACTCATTGCAACAGCTTAACCAGGAGCACGAGGAGGTCCAGTTACACATCCTGCATCAGGGGTTGGGCAACATCAGCGAGTCCGATACCATGCTGGCCGTCGCCTCTAAAGCGATCATCATCGGTTTTAACGTGACCGTGGATGCGGCTGCTCATCGCATGGCCGAGGCAGAAGGCGTGGAAATCCGCCTGTATGACGTGATCTATAACATGATCGAGGATATAGACAAAGCGCTCCATGGGATGCTGGAACCCAAGTACCAGGAGGTTGTGATTGGGCATGCCCAGGTGCGCCAGGTCTTCCGCATCTCACGGTATGGCAAGGTCGCTGGCTGCTATGTGACTGACGGTATGGTGGCTCGCAACGCGATGGCCCGGGTGCAGCACAACGGCGCTATCATCCACGAAGGTCGGGTCGCTTCGCTCAAGCGCTTCCAGGAGGATGTAGCTGAGGTCCGCCAAAACTTCGAGTGTGGCATCGCCCTGGAGGAGTTCGATGGCTTCCAGGAAGGGGATATCCTGGAGTTTTACCGAATGGAACGTGTCACAGAAAATACCTAGCGGCCTTCATGGCAACCGGTACGACAGATCGCCAAAGACATCGGTCTGGCTGTTGAAGAGCTGTTAAAGCACAGATCGTTGCATCAATCATAGGACTTACTATGAGCACCAGTCGTCGCCAGAAACGGGTAGCAGAGATGCTGATGGAGGAACTCAGCGTCATGGTCGCGTTGGAGCTGAGGGACCCCCGCCTGCAATTGGCCAGCGTGACCGCCGTTGAGGTTAGCCCGGACCTGCGCCACGCCCGCGTGTACATCAGTCATCTGGGCTCGCGCGAGGACGAGCCTGGTATCTTGAAAGCGTTGGAGCACGCCTCCGGTTATTTGCGCCGCGAGCTGGCTCAGCGCGTGGTCCTGCGCTACATCCCGACCCTGTCGTTCCACATTGATGATACGTTAGCCCGCGCGCAACGCATTGACGAGATTATCGAGAAACTGCATGAACACGATGAGGAGACCTCCTGACCTCCTGGAGAAGGAGGGGACGGATACCGCTATAGACGCACGCATCCCCGTGCTGATTGAGCAAGCCGAGGACATCCTGGTGATCACGCATGTCTCCCCTGACGGAGATGCCATCGGGTCCCTCCTGGGGTTGGGATGGGCTTTACGTGCCCTGGGCAAAGATCCGGTCCTGGCCTGTCCGGACCCGGTTCCTCCCCCTTTCTTTTTCCTGCCCGGCCATCGGGACATCGTGCGGACGCCTACCGGTCCTTTTGATCTGGTCATCGGCCTGGACGCTTCAGACCCGCAGCGGCTGGGGGATCCCTGGCAACGGTTCAGCCAGGGCCAGACGCCCACTATCGTCATTGATCATCACGTCACCAACCTCTACTTCGGCGGCGTGAATTGGGTGGATACGACGGCCGCTTCCACCGCCGAGATGATCCTCGCCCTGGTGAAGGCGATGGATCTGCCGCTGGAGATGAACCTCGCCCAGTGCCTGTTGTGCGGCATCGTCACGGACACGCGCGGGTTCCGCACTTCTAACACCACGCCGCACACGCTGGCCATTGCCACGCAGTTGATGGAAGCCGGTGCCGATCTGAACCTGGTCACAGAGCAGGCGCTCAACCGCAAGCCCATCGCCGTGTTGCGTTTGTGGGGGATGGCGTTGCCGCGTCTGCAAATGCGCGGCCGCATCCTGTGGACCACCATCACCCGCAAGATGCGGGAGGAATCCGGTACGGATGACAACGGTGATGGCGGGCTCGTGAATGAGCTGATCGCTGCCAACGAGGCGGACGTCGCCGTCGTCTTCACGGAGCGCAACGGAAACCAGGTCGAGGTCGGTTTGCGGGCCAAGCCGGGGTTCAACGTCAGCCAGGTCGCGCTGGCGTTAGGCGGTGGCGGACACCCTCAGGCCGCCGGCTGCACCATCAACGGCACTCTCGAAGAGGCCCAGGAGCGGGTGCTGGCTGCATTGGAAGACTCTCTCAACGGGTAGACATGGAGAAAGAGCGCCGTCACGCGCCGACGGTCCACGGGCTGTTGATCATTGACAAGGACGCTGGCTGGACATCGCACGATGTGGTCGCCAGGGTGCGCCGATTGATTCGGCAACGGCAGGTGGGCCACGCGGGCACCCTCGACCCGATGGCCACCGGCGTGCTGGTCCTGTGTCTGGGGCAGGCTACCCGGCTGGCTGAATATCTTCAAGGACACGTTAAACGCTACCAGGCCACTATCCGTCTGGGCGAGGCTACGGACACCTACGACGCCGAAGGCCAGATCATTGCACGTTGTCCTGTACCCCCTCTCTCTGAGGAAATGTTGCTCGCTCACCTGCGGCCATTCCAGGGCACGATCACGCAGCGTCCGCCAGCGTACTCGGCGCTCAAGGTGGCCGGTGTTCCCGCCCATCGTCGGGTCCGGCGCGGCGAAGCGATCGTCCTCTCCCCCCGCCAGGTCGTAATCTATGAACTAAACTTGCTGCAATGGGCGCCGCCTGACCTGTCGCTGGAGATCGCCTGCTCTGCAGGGACGTATATCCGCTCTCTCGCCCACGATCTGGGGCAGGCCCTCGGCTGTGGGGCACACCTGGTCGCGCTGCGTCGCACGGCGTCTGGCCCGTTCACCCTGGCCGATGCCGTCTCCTTGTCCGAGTTGGAACAACAGGTGGCGGCCGGGCAGTTGAAACGGGTGTTGCCTCTGCCGGAGGCGGTGAGGGGGATGCCCCGACTCACGTTGACACCTGCGGCCGCGCAGGCAACCCGCTTCGGCCAGCCCACGCCAGGCCCCGATGCGGAAGCCGACGCGCTCGCGGCAGGGTTCGATTGGACGGGGAAACTGATCGCGCTCCTTCGGTTTGATGCCAGACAAAGGGTCTGGCGACCACATAAGGTGTTGAACTGAACGCAGACAGATGAGAATCTACCAGGGATTGCCAGATCAAGCTGTACTTGGTGAGTGTGAACTCTCTATCGGGAACTTTGACGGCGTTCATCGGGGCCATCAGGTTCTGATCCAACGGCTGGTCGCCGCCGCCCGCCCGCATAACCGTCTGGCGGGCATCATGACGTTCGATCCCCACCCCATCCGCGTGCTGCATCCGGAGGTCAGGGTAGCTTATCTGACCACCCTTGACGAACGGTTAGCCCTGTTGGAAGCGCTGGGGCTCGACTTCGTGGTGGTCTGTCCTTTCACGTCGGTCACCGCCCGCACGCCCGCAGCGGCTTTCATGGACGAATTAGTCCATCATCTGCATCCGCGCCGGCTCTGGGTCGGCGCTGACTTCGCGTTGGGGCACCATCGTGAGGGCGATGTGCCTGCCCTGCGCCGTCTGGGCGACCAGATGGGGTTCACCGTGGAGGTGATTGAGCCGGTCCAGGTGGAAGGGATCGAGGTGCGCAGCGGCCACATCCGTCAGGCTTTGGCAGAGGGGAAGGTCGAGCAGGCTGCACAGATGTTGGGGCGTCCCTACGGGTTAGCGGGAGAGGTCGTCGAGGGCGCTCACCGTGGCCGCAGGATGGGGTTGCCCACCATTAACCTGTCTGTGTCTGCCGAACGTATGATTCCTGGCCGCGGTGTCTACGCGACCTGGTGTCACGTAGCCAGCAAGCGCCTGCCGGCGGCTACGAACATCGGCATCCGCCCCACTTTTACTCTGACGAGTACAGGTGATAGCGGCACCCCCTCGGTGGAAGCTCACCTCCCGGGTTTTGAGGGGGATCTCTACGGCGCTCAGGTGCGGCTCGACTTTATCCTGCGCCTGCGTGAGGAGCAGCAGTTTCCTGACGCGGAGGCTCTGATGGCGCAGATCAGGCAGGATGTGATCCGCACGCGGCAGGCGTTGACTCCAGAGATGCCGCGCTTTGAGGAGATAGAGCACACGGCCGATTGGGGTGTGCGGGTTTTCGGGAGGGATTTCGTGGACCTGCTGGCCCAGGCAGGTGCGGCCATGTTCGCGCTGCAAGCGGTGGACATGACCAAAGAGCCCCAAGTTTGGCGGGAGATTGAAGTGGAAGCACCCGATCAGGAGGTACTCCTGGTCACCTGGCTGAACGAACTGCTCTATCAATCGGACACGCGAGACGAATCTTACACCCGCTTCGTCGTGGATGAAGCCACGGAGACGACGTTACGGGCACGCGCCGGCGGCATCCCCGGCCGCGGCGCCAGGGCACACATCAAGGCGGCGACCTACCACGGCCTCAGTGTGCGGGAAACTGCTGACGGCTGGGTGGCAACGGTCGTCTTCGATACGTAGAACGTAACGCGTGTTCCGTCCCTGAGGCCACGGAACACGCACCACGCCCACACATTTATCCTTACGGTTCCCTTGTCCTACCCGACTGGCGTGTTGGTCAGGAAAGCGTTGTACAACTCCTGAAACACCCCCGGCGCCAGGGCATAAAGCTGGCGCAGGATCTCGTGTGCCACTGCCCGGATCTCCCACTGAGCCGCCTTGTCACAGCGCAGCCAGCAGAAATGCACCCAGGCCCGGAAGTTCATGGTGATGACCAGGCGCGTCTCCGCCGCGTTCGGCAGCAGGAAACGCGCATCTTCCTTGCGGATGCCCAAGGCCCGCAACTCGGCATAAGCTTTCGTCAGGTTCTCCCAGGCCTGCTCCAAGATGGCCTTCGCCTCCGGCTTTTCTGCGATATCCGGCGGCACGACAAAGCCCCATCCCCCCTTGTCGAGGCTGATATAACGCTGTGAGGCCTGACTGATGCTGGCCAAACGATGTCGAACGATCTGGTGAGTGCACGCGCGGCTGATCCCTTCGATCAGGAAGGTTGCGGTGTTGTGATCGGCCGCCAGGGCCGGTTCCGTAATCAGCGGCTGGGTGTATGCCAGAAGGGTGACTTTCATGCCATCCCGTCTCCATGCCTCATTTCCCGGTTGTCTGCCACCTGATCTGTATCGAACTCCGCATAAATGGTGGGGGCCAGCGGTCGTAGCAACGGCAGCACGTCCAGGGCCAGTCCGCGCCGGAACAGGTCTAGCCAGACGCGGGCATTGCCGGAGACGACCCAGCCGCCCTCCCAAGGCGTCACCTCCAGGTGCCGGTTGACCAGTCGCCATCGGACCGGACCATCGGCTTCCAGGAGATCAGTCCCCTCCCCAGTCCTCAGTCCTCGGTCCTCAGTCCGAAGACTGATGACTGATGACTGAGAAGAGGGCTGAGGACCAGGGACTGAAGACACAAGGACCACAAACGTCACGTGCTCGATGATGTCCTCGTGCCCCTCCCGCACGCGAGCCTGGACGAACGTAGGGTTATGCCCCATCTTGTCCGTGGAGCGATAGCACACGCGTGCCGCAAACTCGGCCAAGCGCTCCTGGGCCGTCCCCGTTTGCGATTTCAGCATTGCAGCCACATCGCCCAGGTCATCTGCTAAGGTGAGCGCGGGGTTGATCTGCGTGTGACTCAGCAATCTCACTTCCACAGCAACGATTTCTCCTCCCGATCAAAGGTTAAACCCGAAGGGTCTCGGAGACCCTTCGGGTTTAACCCACTAAGTGGTGCGGATGTCAATCACTCTGGCTTCGATGTGAGCAATGGATTCCAGTAATGCTTGCTCAGTTACATCGGCGACCTTGACGGTAATCAACGCTGTACCGGGCTCATCGCCAGCGAAGGTGCCCAGGCTGATGATGTTCCCGCCGATACCGGCAATCGAGGCCGTGAGATCGGCCAGGAGGCCGCGGCGATCAGGCACTTTGAGGGTTAGCCGTACGCCCGAATCCCGCGCGCCCAGCATCTCCAGAAAGATCTTGAACAGGTCCGTCTCGGTAATGATGCCGACCAGTTCGTCCCCCCGCATCACCGGCAGGCCGCCGATGCGGTTGTCTGCCATGATGCGTGCGGCTTCTTCCAACGGCGTCTGCTCGTCCACTGTAATCACGGGCGAGCCCATTATCTTCTTGACCGTCAGCTTAGAAAGCAGATAATTGAGTTCGAAAATGCTGAGCGAGGTGGCAGACGAAGGGGAAGCCTGAAGCAAGTCCTTCTCAGAGACGATACCGATCAGTTTCCCATGCCGGTCGAGCACTGGCAGGCGGCGGATCTTGTTCTCACGCATAATGCGCAAGGCCTCCCCGACACCCACGTCCTCAGTTATCGTGATTGGATTCCGGCGCATCCTCTCACCGACAAGCATTGGTGTCCCTCCTTATCTATCGCGGCTTCAAGTTGCCGCTAATAGCCCGCTTCGGCCATCACCTGGCGCAACAGATCGGGCCGGTCAGTGATGATCCCATCCACCTTCAACCGCAAAAGCTGGTGCATGCGATCAGGCACGTTCACCGTCCACA
This sequence comes from Anaerolineae bacterium, assembly GCA_034433615.1. Classification (GTDB taxonomy): domain Bacteria; phylum Chloroflexota; class Anaerolineae; order DUEN01; family DUEN01; genus DAOUAJ01. The sequence continues at coordinate 25,315 of DAOUAJ010000371.1, forward strand.
CGTATACCTTCATCCCCCGGGCATGAGCGGATTCTACAAAGCCCGACGTGACCACCTGCGTGTCCCCCGACCGCTCGGGCACTGCAAACGCGTTAGCTACAGGCCGGTAAAAAGCAGTGAGGCCAATGCGCTGCCACAGGTAGAAATTGCGTACTTCACCTGTCGCCGCCGCCGTCGCCACGTCCGGCGCCAGGCGGCGGAATCGCTTGATCACTCCGTCATCAGTAGCCGTCACCAGCACCCGGCTCTGCGCCCCGGTCTCCCGAATCAGATTGGCCAGAGTCGCCTCAATCGGAGGCGTCACCTGCTTAATCTCGATGCTGATCCGGGTGTCAGGGAAGGCTGTCAGCACCTCTCGCAACGTGGGGATTTTGATCCCCTGGCCCCGATACGGGAAGCTGTTGCCACCGTCCCAGGAATAACGATAGCCGGCGTCCAACGCCTGCAATTGAGCCAAGGTCATCTCAGTCACCCGTCCGCTCCCATTCGTGGTGCGATCCACCGTATCGTCATGGATGACCACTAACTCGCCGTCTTGTGAGGCGTGCACATCCAGCTCCAGGCCATCTGCCCCCAGAGCCAGGGCGTTCTGGAAAGCCAGCATGGTGTTCTCCGGTGCCAGTGCCGCTCCCCCGCGATGGGCCAGATTCAGAGGATGGGTGGCTTCCCAAACTGGAGCGGGTGGCGGCGGGCTGATGGTCAACAGGCGGTAAAGGGCAAAGACGACCACCAAAGCGACGATCATGAAAGCCAGGCGCCACAGGTTGCGTTTCATAATGTCATCCTGCCTGTTTCATTCGGTGCTACAATGTAGTTCGAAAACCGGGGGTAACCTCCCCCACAGGGGTAAGTTTTTCCCGATAGAAGCCCTAAAGGGGAGGTTTGGAGGGCACCCCCTCCAGGAAAACGTCTGTTATCGCCCTTGACCTGCCTTTTCTCAGCCTATGGCCTCCTGCTGGAGCCAAGAAAGGGCAGGTCAAGAGCTCAAAAAGGGGTTCTTTAGTGACGGCCACATTATAGCAGACAGCCAGCAGGGATGCAATAACGAGGGGCAGAGATTGAAACCCGCAAGGTCTCGGAAGACCCTACGGGTTTCAACCCTTCTTGCGCGGCAAAGGATAACCCAGGTGACGTAATGCCTCTTCATCGCGCCGCCAGTGCGGTTTCACTTTCACCCATAGCTCCAGGTAGACGCGCGTCCCCAGAAGGCGCTCAATTTCCTGGCGAGCCGCCTGACCGATCTTCTTCAGCATGGCACCGCCTTGCCCCAGGATGATCCCTTTGTGCGACTCCCGTTCGACGTAAATGGTCGCGGCAATGTAGGTCATGTCGGCTGAGCGCTCCTTGAACTCTTCGATCGTCACCGCTACAGCATGGGGAACTTCCTGACGGAGATGGAGCAGGATCTGCTCTCGGATCAATTCCGCCGCGACGAACCGCTCTGGTTGATCGGTGATCTGGTCAGGGGGATAATAGCGCGGCCCCAACGGTAACAGAGAGATGATGAGTGCCAACAGCTCATCCCGCCGATCGCCGCGCTCGGCCGAGATCAGCAGCGCGGGAGGCTCCGGTGGTTGAGTCACCGCCCGCGCCAACAACTGGCGATAGGTCTGCGTGCGCGCGGGTGTGTCTTCTGGGGTCAGCAAGTCCGCCTTGTTCATGGCCATGATCAACGGCGCTGGATTGGCGCGCCTGGCCAGCAGGTCAGCAATCTCCTCATCCTCGGCCGTGGGGTTTACAGAAACGTCCACCAGCCACAGCACCACGTCTGCGTCGGGAATGGCCATCAACGCCTGCCCGCGCATGTACTCGCCCAGCTTGTGCAGCGGCTTATGGATGCCGGGCGTATCCACAAAGATCACCTGAGCGTCCGGCCGCGTGAGGATACCCAGCAGACGGTTGCGCGTCGTCTGTGGCTTAGGGGAGACGATAGCCACCTTCTGCCCCAGGTAAGCGTTCATCAACGTGGATTTGCCCACGTTGGGCCGGCCGATCACCGCCACAAAGCCCGAACGATGCCCCCCCGACAGCTCCTCCAGTTCCAACACTTGATCAGAATCGAGTACAAGCCCCATAGAGCCTCACAGACTGCACAGATCTCGCAGACTCGGCAACAACCTCTGGCTTTCGCCCTGATCCCTGGCCGGCACGACGTCCAGGGCAGGCCCTCGTCTGAGAGAAGACGAGGGCAGGTTCACGGCCGCAGCCCCTCGAGGTGAAAGGGGTTGAAGTTTGTATCGTAATCGAAGTAGTCTTCCCGCTCCAGGCGTTTGAGGGCGTTGACCACTTGATAGGTTAGGGGGGTGAACAACGCCTCGACCCCCACTTTGAAAATGTAGTTGGAGACGATGATGCTCAGCGCCACCCCCCAGGGGAAGACGCCGAAAGTGGAGGCGATGACGACGAAGAGCACCGTGTCCACCCCCTCACCCACGAGGGTGGATCCGATGGTGCGCGTCCACAGCCAGCGGCCGCCCGTCCAGATCTTCATGCGCGCCAGCGTGTAAGAGTTGGAGAACTCGCCGGCGAAATAGGCCACCAGACTGGCCAGGATGATGCCGCCGCTGCTCATGCCCCCCAGGATGGCGTCGTAGGCGGCCTGGCCCGCGTAGCTCTGCCAGGATGCCTCGCCGGGCAGACGGGCGATTACCCAAAACGTCAGCGCTGCCAACGCGGCACAGCCAAAGCCGGTCCAGATCACGCGCCGGGAGCGGCGGTAGCCGTACACCTCCGTCAGCACGTCGCCGAAGATGTACGAGACCGGAAAGAGCAACGTGCCCGCGTCGAACGCCAACGGCAGGCCGAACAGCGACACCCCCCAATCCACGATCTTAGCCGACGACGCGATGTTGCTCACCAGGAGCACAGTGACGAAGAGTGCCATGACCAGATCGAAGAACTTGTATGGGCGTTCCATCTCACCTCCCTACCAGCGGCCCGGCCGCGCGTACCTCCTCGGAAACGTCGCCGGCAAACTGCGTAAAATTCTGGTGAAACATAAACGCTACCTTGCTGGCCTGCTCATCATAAGCATCTGGGTCCGCCCAGGTCTCGCGGACGCGCAGCACCCCGGCAGGAATATCGGGGCAGGCGGTAGGAATTTGCAGACCAAAGATGGGATCCTGCTCCATTGGCACCTTATCCAGCTCACCCCCGAGGGCGGCGCGTATCATCGCCCGCGTGTACGCGATCTTCATGCGATGGCCCACCCCAAAGGGGCCGCCTGTCCACCCTGTGTTGATGAGCCACACCTTCACTTTGTGCTGCTTGATTCTTTCGCCCAACATCCTGACGTAGACCCTGGGGTGCAAGGCCATGAAAGGCGCGCCAAAGCAGGTGCTGAACGTGGCCTGTGGTTCGCTGCCCAGGCCTTTTTCGGTACCTGCCACCCTCGCCGTGTAGCCGGAGAGGAAATGGTACATGGCCTGCGCCGGAGTCAGACGGGCAACAGGCGGCATCACGCCGAATGCATCTGCAGTCAGGAAGACGATGTTCTCGGGATGGCCCACCATGCCCGATCGCACGATCCGGGGCAGATAGTTGATGGGATAGGCCGCGCGCGTGTTCTCGGTCAGGGAATCATCGTTCAGATCGAGACGCCGCGTGCGAATATCTATGGTCACATTTTCCAGGATGGTTCCGAAACGACGCGTGGTCTGATAGATCTCAGGCTCTGCCTCCGGCGAGAGGCGGATGACCTTGGCGTAACATCCCCCCTCAAAGTTGAAGATGCCATGTTCACTCCAGCCGTGCTCATCATCACCTACCAGGGCACGCTCAGGGTCGGCCGAAAGGGTGGTCTTCCCCGTACCGGAAAGGCCGAAGAACAAGGCCACGTCCCCTTTCTGGCCCACGTTTGCCGAACAGTGCATGGGAAGCACATCTCGAAACGGCAACAGGTAGTTCATGAGCGTAAAGACCGACTTCTTGATCTCACCGCCATAGCTGGTGCCGCCGATCAAGACCAGCTTCTCTGCAAAGTTGACGAGGATGAAAACCTCCGTCTTGGTGCCATCTATCTCCGGCACGGCATGGAAGCGAGGCGTGTTGATGATGGTGAACTCAGGAGTGAACTCTTCCAGCTCTTCCGGCCTGGCCCTGATGAACAGATTACGGGCAAAAAGGTTATGCCAGGCTGTCTCCGTGATGACGCGTATCGGCGTGCGGTAGCACGGGTCTGCCCCGACAAAACAATCTTGCACGAACAGGTCTTTGCCTTGTAGATAAGCCAGCATGCGCAGGTAAAGCGCCTTGAAATGTTCCTCTTCAAATGGCCGGTTAACCTTGCCCCACCAGATGTGATCTTCACTAGAGGGCTCACGCACGATGAACTTATCGTTAGGCGAGCGGCCGGTGTGATGTCCAGTCCGTACGACCAGTGGCCCCATGTGGGCAATCAACCCCTCACGCCGGCGCACTGCCTCCTCGTAAAGCGCGGAGGTCGAAAGATTCCAATAAACCTGATTCACGTTTCTGATGCCATGTTGCTCTAACGGAACCTTTGGCATGGTGCATCTCCTCTTTTGTATCTAAATATATTCTGACCCGCAGAAGATATAATGAGAGGACAGGTCAAACCTGTCCTCTACACTGAGTCAACGCCGTATCCCCAGAAACGCGGGGGCGATGTCAATCTGGTAGCATGGCCATCGTCGCTCGCACAAGAGCCGCCGAGCGCTGCAGCGCCGCCTGCTCCTCTGGTGTGAGCGAGATCTCGATGATCCTTTCTACCCCTTCCCGTCCCAGGACGATGGGGACTCCAAAGCAGATGTCATGCAGCCCGTATTCCCCTTCCAGGTAAACGGAGGCTGGCAAAACCAGGTGTTTGTCGCGTAAAATCGCGGCCACCATCTCCGCCACCGCCGCGCCAGGGGCATAGAAGGCGCTGCCCGTCTTGAGCAATCGCACAATCTCATCGCCCCCTTCGCGCGTTCGAGCCACGATAGCTTCGATACGCCCGGCGGGCAATAGCTCGGTGATGGGGATGCCCCCCACCGTCGAGTAGCGGGGCAGAGGGACCATTTCATCGCCGTGGCCACCCATGACGAACGCCCACACCGAATCCACCGAGACCTGGAGCTCCATCGCGATGAAGGTGCGCATGCGTGCGCTGTCCAGCACACCTGCCTGGCCCAGAACGCGTTGCCTGGGAAAGCCGCTCACCTTTTTGGCCAGATAGACCATCGTGTCCAACGGATTGGTCACCACCAGCAGGATCGCATCCGGTGAGCCTGGCACCACCTGCTCGACCACCGATTGCACGATTTTGGCATTGACACCGACCAGGTCCTCTCGGCTCATGCCCGGCTTGCGTGGCACGCCCGCGGTGATGACCACCACGTCAGAGCCGACCGTATCTTCGTAGCTATTCGTACCCGTGATGGTTGTGTCGAAATGCCAGATCGGCCCTGCCTCCATCAAGTCGAGGGCTTTACCCTTCGGCATATTCTCCGTTTGTGGAATGTCTAACAGAACAATATTCCCAACCTCCCGTTCGGCCAGCCACTGAGCAGTGGCGGCACCTACATTACCGGCACCTACGATTGTGATCTTATTACGGCGCATCCCATGCACCCCCCATCAGCAGATTCAATACAGATAGACTACCGCCTGGGGGAGGGCGGATTATAAAACTCGCTTCAAAGAACGGTTGCAACCTCCAACTCAGAGGCAGGAGACACCGCAACGCCGTCGGCAACCAGCACCGGCTTCAGCGCCGCGATGGCCACCTCGACCATGCTGAGGTCAGGCTCGCGCGTGGTCAGGCGTTGCAGGATCAGTCCGGGGAGAATGAACAGCCTGACCACCGGGTGGGCCTGATGATTGGCGGCGAAGCGTATGAACTCGTAGGCGATGCCCGCCACCACCGGGATCATCAAGATGCGGGATGGCAGACGCAGGTACCACTGGGGGAACTGGAACGGGATGTGAAAGAGGATGGCGAGCACCAACACGAACAGGAGAAAGCTCGTGCCGCAGCGGGCGTGCGCGGTGGAAAACCGGGCCACCACCGAGGGCTCCAGCTCAGCCCCGGCCTCAAAGGCGTTGATCGTCTTGTGTTCTGCCCCGTGATAGGCGAACACGCGTCGGATGTCAGGCGCCAGACCGATCAGCCACACATAAGCCAGGAACAGAGCCAGTCGCACGACCCCTTCGACCCCACTGCTGATCATTGGAGACACCCCGAAACGCTCCAGCCACTGCGCCAACGCCGAGGGGATCAAAAAGAAGATGCCCACGCCCACCGCCAACGACCCGGCGATCGTGGTCCAGGCCATCGGGCCGGTGAACTCGACCTTTTCTTCCGTCAACGCGATCTCAGCCGACCAGAGCAGTGTGCGCATCCCCAGCACCAGGGCATCCCACAGCGCGGTCAACCCCCGGACAAAAGGCCACTTCCCCCATTGACTGCGATAAACGCGCGCGGTCAGCGGCTCCTGGTGCAAGACGATCTTCCCCTGTGGGTCTCGCACGGCCACAGCCATGTGCGTGTGGCCGCGCATCATCACCCCTTCGATCACCGCCTGACCGCCGTAGTAAAACTTTGCCACGCCAACATCCCCCATTGAAGTAAGCCCGATTTTACACGCACCGCCAGCCTATGTCAACTGCACCCCGTCACACCACAGACGGGTGGCCTATTGCTAGGTGCGACAACTTGCGCTATGATCCCACCTGTAAGGAATCACAAGCTTTCGCTAAGGAGAGAATAGAAGTGCACGCTGCGGTCAACTGTAGGAGAATTCTCCATGAACTTGCGTTCACCAACGTTCGGATGAAAATGCTGGTGAACGTAGGACAAATTTCAAATTTGTCCTACATTTTCAGAGGAGTCCGATGAGCACAGAGATTCCTCCTCAGTACAAGGGGATCACCCTGGCCCACGTGTGGTTGGCGCTCCCCACCCTGGTGCTGCTTTCCGCCGTCTGGGGATCAGGCGAGATCGCCCCCAACGACTTTTGGTGGCATATCCGCACGGGCCAGATCATCCTGGAGACCAGGCAGATCCCACACGTAGATCTGTACACGTTCACCCACGCTGGCGAGCCATGGACATACCAGGCATGGCTCATGCAGATCGGGCTGTACCTGATCTATCGGCTCGGTGGCGCCCCTCTTACCCTTTTCGTCCACGGGCTGGTGATTGTGAGTGGCTACCTGCTCCTGCAAAGGGAGCTTCTGCAGATCACGCGGCACAATGCGCGTCTGGCCTCTGCCATCACCATTGGCGCGGCCGCGCTTAGCATGCCAAATTGGGCAGTCCGGCCTCAAAGCATTTCCTTCCCTCTCTTTAGCCTGACCCTGTTTGTGCTTCTCCGCTATCGGCGACAAAGAGGCCATTTCCTGTGGTGGCTCCCTTTGATTTTCCTGATTTGGGTTAACACGCACGGCGGGTTCATTTTCGGGCTGATCCTGCTGGGATGCTTCGTGATCAGTCAGATTTGGGATACCCGTCATGCCGGTGAGCCGTTGCCCACACGCAAAGTGCTGTTCCCAAGCGCTCTGGTGTTGATCGTGTTGGCTGCCAACCCCACCGGGCCGTTGGGAATTGCTGACTACGTGCTCGGATTTGTGCGCCACACCGCCACGCGGACGCTTAACATCGAGTTTGCCCCCACTTCCATGGTCACCCTTCCTGGGGCGCTATTCATTGCGGCCGCGCTCATGCTGATTGTGATCCTGGTGCGGTACAACTACCATCCTGACACGTTCGAATCGCTGGCACTCGTGGCCTTTGGCCTCCTGGCTATGTGGGCGATCCGTAATCCCCCCTGGTTTGGATTCGTGGCTGCCCCGGTCGCGGCGGCCGCGCTTACCCAGACACCTCAAAGTGCGCCAGTGGCATATCCCGGACGACGTTGGGTCAACGCTCTGTTCCTTGTCATCCTGGTCGGCATCGCCGTCATCACCCTCCCCTGGCTGCGTAGCGCCTTCCCGGCCTGGAGTAATCGCCGCGGCGTGATCGAGAAATACACCCCAATCGTTGCCACTGTCTATATATGTGACAATCTGCCTGCCGAAGCCCGCATCTTTAATGAGATGTCATACGGCAGCTACATGATCTGGGGTTGCCCACGGCTTCCTGTCTTCATTGACACACGCATGGAGCTGTACTCCATGCAAGAATGGGAAGAATACCTCGCGATCAGTATTGGGCGGTACGACTGGCAGCGGTTACTGGATCAGCATGGGATTACCCACCTGCTGTTGAACCGCAAGGTCCAGACGTACTTGATCGCCGCCGCAGCAGAATCACCATGCTGGAAGGAGGTGTACCGCGATGACGTAAGCGTGGTGTTCACACGCACGGAGAGCGAATTGTGCCCGAGATAGTGGCGCGCCAGAGACGGTGGCTCGTGAGATTGGGGCTGGTCATAGCTCTGGCTATGTTAGCCCGGCAGATAGGGCGCTGGGCCGCCTCAGGCTTTGTCCTCCAGGTGGACGATTTTGTCGAGTACTGGGCTGCCGGTCGCCTTTTCTTGTCCGGTGGCAATCCGTATGACCCGACCGCGCTCCTCGAGCTTCAACGCGCCGTCGGTTGGGGAAAGCCACAGGCCTTGATGATGTGGAACCCTCCATGGATTCTCGCGCTGATCGTGCCGTTTAGCCTGCTGCCTTACCCAATAGCCCGCATCGCCTGGTTTGTGCTGCACGTAGTCCTCACAGTCCTTGGCGGTGGGCTCTTGTGGCGCTCTTATCGCCCTTGGGATTTATGCCTGTGGCCAGGCTGGATCCTTGCCATCTGTTTCCTCCCCACCCTCTTCGCGATTCGCATGGGTCAAATCGCGCCATTTCTTTTCATCGGGTGGGTGGCTTTCCTCTGGTGGGAAAGGCGTCAGCGTGACATCCTGGCAGGTGCCTTCCTGACCCTCGTCACCCTTAAACCCTATCTCTTTTACCTGTTCTGGCTATTTTTCATCCTGTGGATCTGGCAAAGGCGGCGTTGGCGCATCTTGATCGGCCTGGGCATCACGTTTATCCTGGCTATCGGTGTGCTCATGGTGCATTCACCTGCTCTGCCTGCTCAATACCTGGCCGCTATGAGCGATGAGCCGCCATTGTATTGGGCCACACCGACACCAGGAATGCTGCTGCGACTCCTCTTAGGTGTGGATCGGCTGTGGCTTCAATTCGTGCCTTCTTTTGTAGGGGGACTTATTGGCCTCTATCTTGCCCGCCGTTGGGGCACACAATGGACCTGGCAAAGTGCTGGCCCCCTCATCTTACTTCTGTCCATCAATACAACCTCTTTCGGCTGGTCATTTGATCAGGTGATAGGGCTCCCGGCGATCATCCGCTCGGCTACCTATACTCTGGGGGCGAGGCGGTGGCGATGGTGGGCCTGGCTGGCAGCGTTTGGATTGATAGAAGCCCTGACCCTGGTTCAAAACATGAGGGGTGTTAATGAGATATGGTTCGTGTGGCTGGCCCCCGCCTGGCTACTTCTCTATTTGCTGTCACTGCCGCCCGAAAGGTGGGTGACTGATACATGATGTACCGCCACCCCTGACCCTCGGTCAGCACGCAAGAGGGTGGCCCAAGCCGGGTGTGGCGCCACGGCGGGGAAAACGGGATCACGAAGTCGCGAAGGGACGCGAAGGGACGCGAAGGACTGCGAAGGCGCCTTCGCGCTCTTCGCGCTTCATGATCTTCGCGTGGCCTCGTGTCTTCGTGGTCCAAACCCCCATTTCCGGTGATCCCGGCGCTGCTTCCAGTACCTCAATACCATGTTTCCCCAGGGCATCCCCAACCGGAGTACCATATGAGACCCAACCACAACATGCGTATACTGGAACCGTAAGCGATTAAGAGCGAACATCGGTCAATCCAGTTCGGAATTCGGGTTGCGGGTTGCGGAATTGAATTCCGAAATCCGCAATCCCAAATCCGCAATATCGGTCGTCATGTACGGCCATAATCATCAATGATCAGGAGGATTCCAAATGCGTACCTTAATTGATCTGCTCACCTGGGTGAGACTCTGGTTGAACCTGCAGGGTGAGGAAAGTGGCCAGGACCTGGCTGAGTACGGCCTCATCATCGCCTTGATCGCGGTCGTGGCTGTTGCTGCCCTGGGGGTGCTCGGTAGCAACATTACGACTCTGCTTTCACAAATCGGTGGATACCTGGGAGGCCAGGCTCCCGAGTAATCTCTGCTTGAACAACCAGATTCACACACAAGGCACAAGGGAGTCCTGGGTAAACAACCCAGGACTCCCTTTGCTACCAATGACTGCATGTTAAAGGAATCCTCAAAATATGCGCCGACAACAGGGGCAGAACGTTGCCGAATTAGCTCTTGTACTACCACTGCTCCTAATCATCATCGGCCTGACTTTGGACATGGGGCGCGGCCTGCAGGCCTACATCGTGCTCAACAACGCTGCCCGCGAGGCCGCCCGCTACGCTTCCACCCATCCCACCAACACGAGCGGGATCACCAATGTGGCCCTGGCGGAACTGCAACGCGGCGGCCTGACGCCCGGCAACGCAACGGTCAACAAGACCGGCA